>NZ_BAAGVK010000025.1:0-85041 GCF_054780915.1 Hydrogenophaga aquatica
CATCTGTTTCATGCCGATACTGTCTCACATCCTCTGGTCACCGGCGGGGGTTATGCAGACCTTCCTTAGTTACTTGCCACGCAAGCAGCGCCAGTCCCAAGGTTACAAGCGTATGCTTGAGTACCGGGCTGACGAGCAGTTGCCGTAACAGTATCGCTGACAGTAGCAGGGGTTGAAGTGTTCTGACACGAACTATTCCGAGGAGCATCGACAGTCATGGATGCGTGAATTGCCGCGAGTGAGGCTTTAGCATAAGAGCTAACTTCAGCTTGACAGGCGTTGTTTGCCGAGCGAATGGTGTAGTTCTGGTACGCAGGCAGCGCAACGGCCGCCAGAATGCCGATGATCGCCACGACGATCATCAGTTCGATCAGGGTGAAACCCTGCTGGACTTTCTTAGACATGCTCATGGAGCCTCCTGAGGTTTGACGAACGCTGAAGCAGCGCGTCCAAGCCCCTGCACTTTCCGTGCCAACCGTTCTGGGCGCTGCCTGCCCGGGGGCACACGAAATCAAACGGGTTGCAACGGCCAAAACCATGTCAAAATCTGACATTCAATTGTCAACTCTTGACAAAACATCGCCACTTTCCGCATTCATCTTGGCCAGCCGGTAACGCAACTGCCGCAGGGTCATGCCCAGCGCCTCGGCAGCCCTTGTACGGTTCCAGCGATGGGCCTCCAGTACCTTCAAAATGTTGGCGGGTGACGGCTCACCGGCAGGCAGGTCTGGGGCCTCGGGCAGCACGCCGCCAGCCTGCTGCGGCCTGCCCGCCTGCTGCGCCAGAAACAGGTCTTCCACACCCAGCTCGGTACCGTCACTCAGGGCCACGGAGCGCTCCAGCAGGTTCTCCAGCTCACGCACGTTGCCCCGGAAGGCGTGGGTTTGCAAGGCGGCCACGGCGTCCTGGGTCAAGGTCGGCGGGAGCCGGCCATCGCGTTGAGCCAAGCGCTGCAGTATGCAGTCGGCCAAGGCGGGTATGTCTTCCACCCGGTCACGCAGGGGGGGGCACGTCTATCTGGATGACGTTGAGCCGGTAATACAGGTCGTGCCGGAACTGGCCCGCCTGCACCAGCGTCGACAGGTCCTTGTGCGAGGCGGACAGCACACGCACGTCCACATGCTCTTCCTCTACCGCACCCACGGGGCGAACGGCACGCTCCTGCAAAACACGCAACAACTTCACCTGAACAGCCAGCGGCAACTCGGCCACCTCGTCCAGGAAAAGGGTGCCTCCGTGCGCGGCGCGGAACAAGCCAGGCTTGTCAGCCATGGCGCCGGTGAAGCTGCCTTTGCGGTGGCCAAAAAGCTCACTTTCAATCAGCTCGGACGGAATGGCACCGCAGTTCACCGGCACGAAAGGCGCACACGCCCTGGGGCCCTGCTGGTGCACCAGTCGGGCAATCAGTTCCTTGCCCGTGCCGGACTCCCCATGTATGAACACGGGGGCTTGCGTGCGCGCCACCTTGCCCACCAGCTTGCGCAAGGCCTGCATGGGTGGGCTCTCTCCTACCAGGGGAGCACTGCCAGGCTTTTCCCCATTTGGCTTGCTGGCTACAGCACCTGGCGAAAGCCTCAGGGCATGGTCAACGATTTCTCGCAGGCGCGCAGGCGACAACGGCTTGGTGACAAAGTCGAACGCGCCGGCCTTCAGCGCTTCCACGGCGGCCTGTACATCGCCATAAGCCGTGACGACGGCCACTGGCAGGTCCAGGGCGCGCTGCTGGATATGGCGAACCAAGTCCAGGCCGTTGCCGTCGGGCAGGCGCAGGTCGGTGATGCAGAAGTCAAAGCGCCCGGCGTCTTTCAAGGTGCGAACGGCTTCCTGCACAGATGCAGCCGCCGCCACGCCCACACCTATGCGCGCCAGGCTCAGCTCGTACAACGAGAGAATGTCGGGCTCATCGTCAACGACGAGGGCGCGAGGAGATTCATTTCGAGTGGCCATGAGGAGATTATCCGGCGCGACCACCCAACTACCGCTGGGAACGCGATACGTTACGTCTGTCGGCTGGATGATTGACCATGATATATGCTGCCAATGACAATGCAGACGTGAGGAGTCACCATGAAAAGCAAGCCATCCAGCGGATTTACCTTGATCGAATTGATGATCGCCGTGGCGATCATCGGCATTTTGGCCGCCATTGCCCTGCCCGCGTACCAGAACTACGTCAGAGAGGCCAGGCGTGCAGATGCCATCGCCGGGTTGCTGGACCTGCAGCGGCAGCAGGAACGCTGGCGGGTAAACAACCCGGCGTACACCAGCGGTACCGGCCTGACCTTCCCCACCTCGGATTTTTACGACTTCGCTGTATCGGGCACGGGTACAACCACCTACACGCTGACCGCGAGTGCCAAGTCTACGCAGACCGCGGACACAGGCTGCACCACCCTGTCCATCAACCAGGCGAACACCAAGGCGCCGACATCCTGCTGGAAGAGATAAAGCCGCACAGGGGAATGCACATGAAGAAACGAACCCGGGGTGTTACGCTGATTGAATTGATGGTCACCATTGCCGTGGTGGCCATCATCGCGGCGATTGCCGCCCCTCCGTTGATGGCCATGAGGGACCAGCACCGCATACGCTCAGCCGCAGAGGCTGTGTATGCCCATCTTCAGTTCGCCAGGACCGAAAGCGTCAAGCAAGACCGTAACCTGTGGGTGCACGCCAACACGGGTACCTCATGGTGCATAGGCATCTCCAACGCCACTGGATGCGACTGCAACACGGCGGGCTCCTGCCGGTTCGGGCCTGCGGCCGCACTCGTGGAACACAACGTGGCCTCGGGTGACTTCGTAGGCATCTCGCTCGCGGCGACCCAAACAGATTTCGAGTTCAACAGCAGGCGTGGAACGGTGGTTACAGGTGGAGGCACCACCATTACGCTGACAGGTGCGAACAGCTATCAGGCACAAATATCCACCGATCTCACGGGAAGAATCCGCCTGTGCGGGAACATGGGGAGGTACCCGGCATGCTGATGAACCACGCTACCCTCAGCCGCACAAGACAGCGCGGCGTGTCTCTGGTCGAACTCATGGTCGGGATGGCTGTGGGCTTGGTCATCGTCGCCGCTGCGGGCACCATGCACGTGGTAACCACCCGCAGCGGAGGAGAAACACTGGCCTCTGCGCAACTGAACACCGCGTTGCGCAACGTGATGGGCGTGATGGTGGACGAAGTTCGCCGAGCCGGCTACAGCCGCGACGGCGGAAGAAACAGCCCGTTCATGAACCGAACCGCAGGAGCTGTGAGTGACTTGGCCGTGAATGCCACCGGCACTTGCATCGAGTTTTCCTACGACACCGACGGCAACGGGACACTGGCCGACACGGAGTACGTTGGCTTCCGCGTGGTGAACGGCGTCGTCCAGACACGCAATGGTGGCGCTGGCGCAATTGCAGACTGCGCCAACGGCACCTGGGAGAGCCTGACGGACTCCGGCAGCGTGCTTGTATCCCCTCATTCCAACGGCCAAAACTATTTTGTCCTGAGCTACCAGTGCATGAACGCCAGCACTGGCGCGTCTGACAACAATGCATGCGTAGCAGGCGGAACAGTCTTCGACGCTGCCGCCGCTGGCGGTACAACCGTAGACCTGATAGAAACCCGAACCGTCCGGATCAGCTTGCGCGGGACCCTGACCAACGACAACGCCATGCGCATGGAACTGGAACAACGGGTCCAGGTGCGCAACCACCGTGTTGTTACGGTAGGCTGAACGAGGTGTACTGAAATGTCTGCCAAGCCCACTCAATCCCAAACACACCGCCAGCGCGGCATGACGACACTTCTGGTGTCGGTTGTCATCCTAGTGCTGACCACCATTCTGGTGATCTTCGTGTCCCGCGCTGCGCTGATGGAACAGCGGATGTCCGCCAACGAAATCCGGCACAAACAAGCCTTTGAAGCCGCTCAGGCCGGGCTGGATCAGGCGATGGTCTTCATGCGCACGGCACCTCAGGGCATAGACAAGAACAACGACAACGTCGCCGACGCTGGCCCCACAGCCACGCTGAGCAATGGCAGCACATACTTTGTCGCCTTCTGTCAGCCTGGAACGGCCATTCCCGCCTGTCCGGATGCGCCGGGTTATGTGGCCTGTACAGCACCCGCGCTGTCCAACTTCAATACCCCTGTGGTTGCATCTTGCGGATGGAGCGACGACAACATTGCCCGCCAGATGGTTCGCCAAGGGATGGGGTCTGTGTCGGCCATGTCGCGTGCACCGACCAACCCGCTGACCTCTGGTGCCGGGGTCAACGTCAGCGGCAGCGCGAACGTCGTCAATTATTTCAACAACCTCACGGTATGGTCTGGCGGCACGTTGAGCAGCATAGGCAACGCAGGCAAGACCTTCATACGCAACCCGACGGTTTCGCCGCCTGCGGCAGGAACGGTGCCCCCCGGTGAGCCGAACTCGTGCTCCACCTCCACAGATTACGTCTGCGTGACTGACAAGAACACCACGGGGCCCGATGTCATTGACAACGACCCTACGCTGGCCAGCTTGTCTGGTGATCAGATGTTCCTGAACTACTTTGGCCGCACACTGAACGAGTACAAGACACAGGTTGCATCCCAGGTCATCAATGCAGCCAACGTTGACAGCATTGCCGGCACGCTCGGGCAATCCATCGTCATCAATGGCAACACGACCTTCCCAAATGCCACCATCGGCAGCCGCGAGCGCCCCGTCGTACTGATCGTTGATGGCAATGTGAGTTTCCAGGGAACACCCACCATTTATGGCACGCTCTACGTTACCGGAGACGTGACTGGTGGCGGCAACCCGAGAGTTCAAGGTTCCATGGTTGTGAAGGGAAGCGTCGCCCCAACGGGTAGCGTGGACATCATCTATGACCCCTTCGTCACTTCAACCGCCGCCACCACCACCGGCATAGTCGGCTGGATTCCTGGCACGTGGCGCGACTGGCGCTGATTCTCATATCTCCGTATGGCCCATCACCCGCGAGGTTCGGCAATGAACACCCAAAAATCAGCCACACAAAGTGGATTCATTCTTGTAGAAGCGTTGGTGGCGCTGATCGTAGTTGCGGTCGGCGTGCTGGGCATTGGCAAGATGAACGCGCTACTGCTCCAGGGCACAGGTGTTTCCAAGACCCGTGCAGAGGCCATACAGATCGCACAGGACAGAGTGGAATCCGCCCGGAACTTCAACCTTCAGGCCGGATGCACTGACGGTAACCTGGCAAACAGCGCTACGTCGGTCAACGGCGTGAACGCGGCTTTCACTGTCACCACGTCATACCCCGCATCTGACACAAGCTGGAAGGCCATCGAAGTCTGCGTCACCTGGGATGGCGGCGCTTGCAACACGGTTGGGAATCGGGTGGTTCTGCGCAGCGTCATTTCTTGCGCCGGAACAGGAACATCTGCGCAGGTGGGCACGGGTGCAGCTAGCGGCAGCCGAGGGGGATTCATCAAAACCCCCACTGGCCGAGGACAAGTCGGGGGGGCAGCTACACGCCAGGCAGCGTACCAGGCACAACCAACAATATCGATGGCATCGACAGGTCAGACGGTACCAAGACCTACGTTCGAGACGATGGCGTTCGCGAGCTGATAGACAACGCCACAGGGAAGGTTCTGCTGACGATTGGCAAGCTGGGATGCGAAACCTCAGCCCCGGAATTCAGCACCATCTCGGGCAAGGTTTTTGTCGAAGCCAAGAACGGCACAGCCATTGCATCGGCCGAGAACCTGTACGTGTTGTCCTCTGACGCCTCTTACTGCGCCAAACTGCCTTACCAGAACGACTGGGTGCTTCCCTCAGGAGCCACAGGCAACAACATCAAGTATTTCTACACCTACTACCAGTGCTACATAGGTGCCGAATGGTGGGGCAACATTGGTTTGGTGCGCATTGACAACGCCAATGCCAACAATCGGGTGTGCGTTGGCAGCCCCGTGAACAGCAGCACTGGGACTTTGTTCAGCAAACACTCCCAGCTCAGCACCAACAGGGCATACAGGGGCTACCGGGAAGTGGGAACAAACACCGGCGTCTACGAAACGAAAGGCATTGGCGAAAGTGACAACCTGAACAATGCCTGCACGGCATCTCAAGGCAAAAAGGTGTACACCTACAAACCGCATTACCTGAAGAACCATCACTTCGTGCACACCGTTATCACCGGTCAGGCATCGGATGCCTCGTGCAACACCGAACAGACAACATTGAACGGGTACACACCCACCGGCTCTCTGGGATCGACCAGTGGTATTCCGACAGTCACTGAACCGCTTAACGGAAGTTCAAAAACCATCACGGCCAACAACAACCCAGGCAAGTTCTACTGCATGTCCAATGACGATGGCGTGAGTTGCCCGAACGTAACTACGAACCCGACCATACCGTCAACCCTGGTGCACGGAACGATCACCAACTTCACAGGATCTGCCGCTGCGTTGACAGCCATCGATCTGAACGGCAGCTCCTGCAACACCGAAACACTGACCGCTAACGGAACCGCGTCTTACTCATACAGCTGCTCAATCAATTGGGCGGGTTTCATCGGTTCCAGCTGGAATGGTGCGGTCCGTTTTACGGCCGGCACCGGAGTTACCCTGTGCCCAGGCAATACTGCACCTACGGTGGTTCCGGCGGGCAATAACGTGGCATATGCCATCAACGCATCCAACGCCCAAAACCCGGATATCCCTAACTCCATCAATTTCACCGACATTCCAAACGCGGTCACAGACATCACACTGAACTTTGACGTGAAGTCGGGCACCTGCGGTACCCTTGGGCAACCCAACCTGAGTGCGTGGACATTCAGCAACAACGGAACAAACTCCGCGTCAGCCACCATGACCTGGGCGCCCATCACTGGTGCAACGGGCGGCTACAGAATCAGAACCTGCGACATCACTGGCCAGAACACCAGCTGCAGCCCTACAGGCAGCACCCCCACAACGCAGAGCGGCACTAGCTACACAACCAACAGCGACAAGTCCATGTGCGTGATGGTCACAGCATTTGACGGTGTCACTGAAGGCCCATCGTCCACGAAATGTGTGAAGTACACAAACAGCTCAAAAACTTATTCAAACTTCTGAGTGATCTTCGACCCACCACTCTTGTGAGACTCACAAAGTGGTGGGCTTCTGCCCTCCCCTGAAGACCCACCACCACTTTTCACGATGACCCTGGGCAAAAGGTGGTGTGAACCTACCCGCCGCATCCCCTCCCCCAACTTCGGCCCCCGCCCCCCCAACACCACGATCGACCTGATCGTGGTGCATTCCATCAGCCTGCCGCCAGGCCAGTACGGCGGGCCGGAGGTGGAGCAGCTGTTCACCAACACGCTGAATTGGGACGCGCACCCCTACTTCCAGACCATTCGCGGACTGGAGGTGTCGGCACACTTCTTCATACGCCGCACTGGCGAGGTGGTGCAGTTCGTGTCTTGCGACGACCGCGCCTGGCATGCGGGCCAGTCCAGCTGGTGCGGGCGCGACAACTGCAACGACTATTCCATCGGCATTGAACTGGAGGGGCTAGAGGGCGACACCTTCGAGCCCGCCCAGTACCAAGCCCTGGCCAGCCTGTGCCAGACGCTGGCGCAGCAGTACCCCATACAACATGTGGTGGGGCATGAGCATGTGGCCCCCGGCCGCAAGCAAGACCCCGGCCCGGGGTTCGACTGGGCACGTTTACAGCAGCACCTGGGCTGGCCGGATCGGTGTTTTCCCCCACCCGCCGCACGCTGAAAAGAAAATTTTTTTTCGGGCTCTCCCTTGCGCAGGGGCTTGGCGTCGCTACACTACCGGTAGTGTTTCAAACCGCATCAGAACACTATAGGTAGTGTCTGACACCACCACCCGGGTCACCACGTGGCCTGGCTTGACGCCACCAGCGGGCCGCTCTTACGCGCCTGCGACGTCTGCCCCCAACAAGACAACTAGCGAGGACCCATGCAATCCACAACCACTGCCCCCCAGTCTGCCGCCCCCGTGTTTGGCGGTACCGCTGAAGCTCCCCGCGCCGCACACGGCGCCACGCTGCAGAACTACCAGATCATCCGCCGCAATGGTGCGGTGGTGCCCTTCGAGCCGAACAAGATTGCCGTGGCCCTGATGAAGGCCTTCCTGGCCGTGCATGGCACGCACGGTGCCGCATCGGCCAGCGTGCGCGAAGACGTGGAGTTGCTGACCCAGAACGTGGTGCGCGCCCTGATGCGTTCGCGCCCGGGTGGCGGCACCTTCCACATTGAAGACGTACAAGACCAGGTGGAACTGGGCCTGATGCGCGGCGGCCACCATGAAGTGGCACGCGCCTACGTGCTGTACCGCGAGCGCCGCGCCCAGGAGCGCGCCGCCAAGCAGACGGAACAGGCCGCCCCGGCCACGCCCGCCTTCCATGTGCTGGACAACGGCCAGCGCGTGGAACTGGACGTGCCGCGCCTGCATGCGCTCATCGCATCGGCCTGTGCCAACCTGGGCGCCGACGTGAAGCCCGAGCCCATCGTGGCCGAGACCATGCGCAACCTGTACGACGGCGTGCCCATGACCGAGGTGTACAAGGCCGCCATTCTGGCCGCGCGCACCAAGATCGAAACCGACCCCGACTACACCTACGCTACCGCCCGCCTGCTTCTGCACACCATCCTGAAGGAAGTGCTGGGCGAGGAAGTGACCCAGGCCGACATGGCCACCCGCTATGCCGACTACTTCCCCACCTTCATCAAGAAGGGCGTGGAAAACGAACTGCTCAACCCCGAGCTGCTGAACTTCGACCTTAAGAAGCTGGGCGCCGCCCTGAAGGCCGAGCGCGACCTGCAGTTCGACTACCTGGGCCTGCAGACCCTGTACGACCGTTACTTCCTGCACGTGCGCAAGGCGCGCATCGAACTGCCGCAGGCGTTCTTCATGCGTGTGGCCATGGGCCTGGCGCTGAACGAGATTGACCGCGAGGCACGCGCCATCGAGTTCTACGAGGTGCTGTCGAAGTTCGACTTCATGTCGTCCACCCCCACGCTGTTCAACAGCGGCACGCTGCGTTCGCAGCTGTCCAGCTGCTACCTGACCACCGTGCCCGACGACCTGGACGGCATCTACGAATCCATCAAGGAAAACGCGCTGCTGAGCAAGTTTGCCGGCGGCCTGGGCAACGACTGGACGCGCGTTCGCGCACTGGGCTCGCACATCAAGGGCACCAACGGCGAAAGCCAGGGCGTGGTGCCTTTCCTGAAGGTGGTGAACGACACCGCCGTGGCCGTGAACCAGGGTGGCAAGCGCAAGGGGGCCGTGTGCACCTACCTGGAAAGCTGGCACCTGGACATTGAAGAATTCCTGGAGCTGCGCAAGAACACGGGCGACGACCGCCGCCGCACGCACGACATGAACACGGCCAACTGGATCCCCGACCTGTTCATGAAGCGCGTGATGGAAAAAGGCGACTGGAGCCTGTTCAGCCCCAACAACGTGCCGGACCTGCACGACAAGTTTGGCGAGGACTTTGAGCGGGCCTACGTGGCCTACGAAGAAAAGGCCGCGCGCGGCGAGATCAAGCCTTACAAGAAGGTGCCCGCCATCGACCTGTGGCGCAAGATGCTCTCGATGCTGTTCGAGACCGGCCACCCCTGGATCACCTTCAAGGACCCCTGCAACATCCGCAGCCCGCAGCAGCACGTGGGCGTGGTGCACTCGTCCAACCTGTGCACCGAGATCACGCTCAACACCAGCGACACCGAAACCGCCGTGTGCAACCTGGGCTCGGTCAACCTGGCACAGCACCTGAAGGACGGCCCCAACGGCAAGGAACTGGACCACGAGAAGCTGAAGGCCACCATCGCCGTGGCGATGCGCATGCTCGACAACGTGATCGACATCAACTACTACGCGGTGAAGAAGGCACGCGACTCCAACCTGCGCCACCGCCCGGTGGGCATGGGCATCATGGGTTTTCAGGATGCGCTGTACCTGATGCGCACGCCCTACGCTTCTGAAGCCGCTGTGGACTTTGCCGACCGCTCCATGGAAGCGGTGTGCTACTACGCTTACTGGGCGTCCACCGAACTGGCCGCCGAGCGTGGCCGGTACTCTACCTACAAGGGTTCTCTGTGGGACCGCGGCATTCTGCCCATCGACTCGCTGGACCTGCTGCAACAGCAGCGTGGCGGCTACGTGGAAGTGGACCGTTCCCGCTCGCTGGACTGGGACGCACTGCGCTCCAAGATTGCCCGCGACGGCATGCGCAACTCCAACTGCATTGCCATTGCGCCCACGGCCACCATCTCCAACATCATTGGTGTGGATGCGTCCATCGAGCCTTGCTTCGGCAACCTGTCGGTCAAGTCCAACCTGTCGGGCGAGTTCACGGTCATCAACAGCTACCTGGTCAAAGACCTGAAGCGCCTGGGCCTGTGGGACGAAGTCATGATCATGGACCTCAAGCACTTCGACGGCTCGCTGTGGCCCATCGACCGCGTGCCGCAAGACATTAAGGAGCTGTACCGCACCGCGTTTGAAGTGGAGCCGGTGTGGCTGGTGGAAGCCGCCGCGCGCCGCCAGAAGTGGATCGACCAGGCACAGAGCCTGAACATCTACATGGCTGGTGCATCGGGCAAGAAGCTGGACGAGACCTACAAGCTCGCATGGGTGCGTGGCCTCAAGACCACCTACTACCTGCGCACCACCAGTGCCACGCATGCCGAGAAATCCACGGGCCGCGTTGGACAGTTGAACGCAGTGCCCACCGCAAGCACAGCACCTGCCGCAACAGCAGCTGCAACGGGCGCTGCAGCCGCAGCAGTGCCTGCCACTGATGTGAAGTTCACCGCGATTGACGACCAGGTTTGCGAAGCCTGTCAGTGATCAACACACACGCTTGAAGCACTTGAACTTCAACGAAGCATGAAGTTTCGATGCAGGCACGCAACAAACATGCGTGTCATGCATCGACAACGCTTGCTTTTCGTCTGAGCGCTTTCATAATTCAAAAGATTGGAAAACCATATGTTGACCTGGGACGATCAAAGCACTCCAGCATTGCAACCCGTGACGCCTACGCGCACGGCCCCTCAGACTCCCGCTTTCGATGCGGGCGTCGCTGGTGGAGCCTCCCCTGTCGCTGCAGCACGCAACAGTGCACAAGCCGCCACGGCACAGCGCATCAACGCAGCAGACAAACGCATCATCAACGGCCAGACCGACGTCAACCAGCTGGTGCCTTTCAAGTACAAGTGGGCCTGGGAAAAATACCTGGCCACATGCGCCAACCACTGGATGCCGCAAGAGGTCAACATGTCGCGCGACATCGCCACATGGAAAGACCCGAACGGCTTGACCGAAGACGAGCGCCGCATCGTCAAGCGCAACCTGGGCTTCTTCGTCACGGCTGACTCTCTGGCTGCCAACAACATCGTGCTGGGCACCTACCGCCACATCACCGCGCCGGAATGCCGCCAGTTCCTGCTGCGTCAGGCGTTTGAAGAAGCCATCCACACTCACGCCTACCAGTACATCGTGGAGTCGCTGGGCCTGGACGAGTCCGAGATCTTCAACGCCTACCACGAGGTGCAGTCCATCCGTGACAAGGACGAGTTCCTGATCCCGTTCATCGACGCGATCATGGACCCGAACTTCAAGACTGGCACCCCCGAAACCGACCAGACCCTGCTCAAGAGCCTGATCGTGTTTGCGTGCCTGATGGAAGGTCTGTTCTTCTACGTGGGCTTTACCCAGATCCTGGCGTTGGGCCGCCAGAACAAGATGACGGGCGCTGCCGAACAGTACCAGTACATCCTGCGTGACGAGTCGATGCACTGCAACTTCGGCATCGACCTGATCAACCAGCTCAAGCTCGAAAACCCACACCTGTGGACTGCCGAGTTCAAGGCCGAGATCAAGGCGCTGTTCCTGAAGGCTGTGGACCTGGAATACGCCTACGCCGAGGACACCATGCCGCGCGGTGTGCTGGGCCTCAACGCTTCAATGTTCAAAGGCTACCTGCGCTACATCGCCAACCGGCGTGCCACGCAGATTGGCCTGGAGCCTCTGTTCCCGAACGAAGAAAACCCGTTCCCCTGGATGAGCGAGATGATCGACCTCAAGAAGGAACGCAATTTCTTCGAGACCCGCGTGATCGAGTACCAATCGGGAGGCGCGCTGTCCTGGGACTGATGTCCTGACCCTCGCCCTTCAGCTTTCACCACATGCGGCCTATTCGTTCAACCCCCTCAACACCGGTTCACCAGAACCGTGGCGGGGTTGATTCCCCCATTCAACGCATGGGGCTCCATGGCGCGATGCATCCGCCCGAGTCCCATGCGCTGAATCGCTTGCCCGGAATTGTCCGAGGTCAAGCGCTCTTTGCAACTTGATCAAGGAGAACAATATGGCAACTGCGAAGAAGGCCGCTCCGGCCAAGAAAGCTGCGGCACCCGCCAAGAAGGCAGCCGCTCCCGCGAAGAAAGCCGCTCCGGCCAAGAAGGCCGCTGCTCCGGCGAAGAAGGCTGCACCGGCCAAGAAGGCTGCTGCTCCCGCGAAGAAGGCCGCTCCGGCCAAGAAGGCTGCTGCTCCCGCGAAGAAGGCTGCTCCGGCCAAGAAGGCTGCTGCGCCCGCGAAGAAGGCCGCTCCGGCCAAGAAGGCTGCCGCTCCTGCGAAGAAGGCCGCTCCGGCCAAGAAGGCTGCTGCTCCTGCCAAGAAAGCTGCACCGGCCAAGAAGGCTGCTGCTCCTGCGAAGAAGGCAGCTCCGGCCAAGAAGGCTGCTGCTCCTGCGAAGAAAGCCGCTCCGGCCAAGAAGGCTGCACCAGCCAAGAAGGCTGCGGCTCCTGCGAAGAAGGCTGCTGCAGCTCCTGCCAAGAAAGCTGCACCGGCCAAGAAGGCTGCGAAAGCGCCTGCCCCTGCGCCTGCCCCTGCAGCAGCGGCTCCTGCACCTGCGGCACAGACGAAGCTCAACCCGCAGGCCGCCTGGCCTTTCCCCACGGCCAAGAAGCCCTGATGACCCCAAGCGCAAGCTTGGTCTGAAAGCCCGACGTGCGCCCTGCCACGCCGGGCTTTTTCTTTGGAGAGCACCCACTATGGAAACGCCACTGCTCTTTTCCCCCGAAGTCCGCCGTGCACGGACCGAAGGACGCGCCATCGTGGCCCTGGAATCCACCATCATTGCCCACGGCATGCCCTGGCCCGACAATCAGGAGACCGCCATCGCCGTGGAAACAACCGTGCGCGCACATGGCGCCACGCCAGCCACCATTGCGGTGCTTGACGGGCACATCTGCATCGGCTTGGACGAGCAGCAGCTGGAACGAGTGGCCCGCGACCGCAGCATGATCAAGGCCAGCCGCCGAGACATGGGCTATGTGGTTGCCCAGAAGCGCAACGCTGCCACCACAGTGTCGGCCACCATGATCTGCGCCCATCTGGCTGGCATCAACGTTTTCGTCACCGGCGGGATTGGCGGCGTGCACCGTGAAGCCAGCAAGACCTTCGACATTTCGGCCGACCTGCAGGAATTGGCACGCACGCCCGTGGCCGTGGTGTGCGCAGGCGCGAAGTCGATCCTGGACATTCCTTTGACGCTGGAGTACCTGGAAACCCACGGCGTTCCCGTGTTGAGCTGCGGCCAGGACAACTTTGCCGCGTTTTACTGCCAGGACAGCGGCTACCGCGCCGACTACCGCCTGGACACACCGCAGGAACAGGCAGACCTGCTTCGGGCTCACTGGGGGCTGGGCCTGAAAAGCGGCGCGGTGATCAGTACCCCCGTGCCTGCTGCCCATGGCCTGCCCCAGCATGAAGTGCAAACGTGGATAGACAGCGCACTGGCCGACGCACATAACCACGGCATCACCGGCAAAGCCATCACGCCATTCCTGCTCGACAGGCTGCAGAGCCTGAGCGCGGGACGCAGCCTGGCGGCAAACAAGGCTCTGGTTCTGAACAACGCTCGCGTAGGTGCGCAGCTTGCCTGCGCCCTGGGCCCGCATCCGGGGCCGAAACACACCGGTTGGGATCAGGGGTAGAAAAGAAGCGCGCGGTAGCCTGTCATGACGGCTGCCTCCGGCCCGTCCAGGGCCAGTTCCAGCCGCACGGCCCGGTCGCTGGCCGGTGGCAATGTGTGCAGCGCCTGCGGCCAGTCACTGGCCATCAGCACCCGGCGAACCAGCACACGGCCATCCACGTCCGTCAGCGTCAGTTCCAGCGACGGCGCAGCGACGGCAGCGTTGCCAGCATTCTTGACAACCATATCGAACGCATAGCGGCCCGTGGCCAACCGCAGCAGGGCCGAACTGTCGATGCTGACCTGATCGATCGCCCGCAGGGGGCTGATGTGGCAACCGGCCTGCGCACAGAACCGCTCCATCCAGGCGGCGGCCTTGGGCGACTGAGCGGCCAGCTGGTCACGCCACAAATAGGCCGCCTGCCCCGCCAGCACCAGGGTCAACAACAAGGCCCCCAGCCAACCGGCTGCCCGCACGGCGGGACGCCGCCAGAACGCACGGCGCTCGGCTTGCCTGACGAACGATGGCTTGGGCTGATCCTCGTCGGCAAGAATCGCCGCCTCGTTTTCTTCCTGAACCTCGGGAGCAATCTCCACCACAGGCGCGGGAGACGCCATGAACGCGTTCAGATCAGCGTCACCGGGGTCGGGAGCGGGCTCGAACGGTATCTCGACGGGCGGTTCTTCCGCCGCCTCAACGGGCACCTCGGCGAACTCCTCTGGCTGGTCAAGCTCGCGCGGCTCGGCAACACCCCCGGCCGCCTGAACTCCTTCGTCATCGGTGGTTTCCTCTGGCGGAAGATCTTGCGGCAGCGGCTCTTCCTGCGTAGCCGGTTCACCGGCGTCTGGGGAAGACGGTGCCTCCTCAGCCGGGACCGTTGCTCCCCCTGGTTCTGCCCCTGGCCACCAGGGCTGCAAATCCAGCGTCGCGTCGAAGACCTGGGCGCAATGGCCACAACGCACCCAGCCTTCAGAAATCTTGAGCTGGTCAGACACCACCTTGAAGGCGGTGCCACAAGCCGGGCAACGCGTGATGAAGCTCATGCACGCATTATGCAGCCGGTGTTCAGGCCGCCTGGGCCGTCATCAGGATCCAGCCGTCCTCGGAGTCCGCCACGCTTAGCGACAGCCACGGTGCATAGGCCTGCTGCAGCTCTTCGGCCTGCCGGTCGAGGATGCCTGCCAGTACCAGATAGCCTCCCGCAGCCACATGCGCGCAAAGCAGCGGTGCCAGCACCTTCAGGGGCGTGGCCAGGATGTTTGCCAGAACCACGTCGTAAACCCCTTGCGCTGCTTCGGGCAAGCCTGCCTGCAGCACCACGTGGTTGTTGGCCGCATTGATCTGCGTGGACTCCACTGCGGCGTGGTCGATGTCGACAGCGACGATTTCGCTCGCACCAAACTTGGCGGCACCGATGGCAAGGATGCCCGAACCGCAGCCATAGTCCAGCACACGCTGCCCGGCCAGATCACGGCTGGCAATCCAGCGCAGGCACATGCGGGTGGTGGGGTGTGTTCCCGTACCGAACGCAAGCCCCGGGTCCAGCCGGATGACCTCGCGCGCGGCAGCAGGCGGCTCGTGCCAGCTGGGAACGATCCAGAACGTGGGCGTGATATCGACCGGCGAGAACTGCGACTGTGTCAAACGCACCCAGTCCTGGTCGGCGACCGGGCGCACACCCACGACCTCGCAACCGGCAAAGAAGTCCTGCGGCTGCAACAGCTCAGCCGCCTCTCGCGCCAGCGGCTCCTGCGCGAAAAGCGCCACAACGCGGGAACGCTGCCAGCCCGCCTTGGGTGCGGGCATGCCAGGCTCCCCGAAGAGCGCCCGCTCCGCCGGGGTCTGCGCGTCGGCATCCTCCACAGAGACACTCAAGGCATCCAGGGCCTCAAGCGCGTCACTGACGTCCTCGATGCGGTCCTCCGGTGCCAGCAGCACCAGCTCGAACATGCGCGGCGGCTTCGTGCTGTCAGCGGTCACGTTGTGCCAACCACGATTCAAGGTAATGGATGTTGGTGCCGCCAGTCTCAAAGTTGGCGTCCACCATCAGTTCCCGGTGCAAGGGAACGTTGGTCTTGATGCCTTCGATCACCGTCTCGGCCAGGGCCGTGCGCATGCGGGCCAGGGCCTGCTCGCGGGAATCACCGTGGACAATGATCTTGCCGATCATCGAGTCGTAATTGGGCGGCACCATGTAGTTGGTGTAAGCGTGCGAGTCCACCCGCACGCCAGGCCCGCCCGGTGCATGCCAGGTGGTGATGCGGCCAGGTGAAGGCGTGAACTTGTATGGGTCTTCCGCGTTGACGCGGCATTCGATCGCGTGGCCGCGCAGCTGCACCTGACGCTGGGTGAAAGGCAGCTTCTCGCCAGCCGCCACCGCAATCTGGGTGGCCACGATGTCGATGCCGGTGATCAGCTCGGTGACGGGGTGCTCCACCTGCACGCGGGTGTTCATTTCAATGAAATAGAACTCACCGTTTTCGTACAGGAACTCAAAGGTGCCGGCGCCACGGTAGCCGATCTTCTTGCACGCGGCAGCGCAGCGCTCGCCGATCTTCTCGATCAGGCGGCGGGGAATGCCAGGGGCAGGCGCCTCCTCGATGACCTTCTGGTGGCGGCGCTGCATGGAGCAGTCGCGCTCGTGCAGGTACACGGCGTTGCGGTGCGTGTCGGCCAGCACCTGGATTTCGATGTGCCGCGGGTTCTGGAGAAACTTCTCCATGTACACCTCGGGGTTGCCAAAAGCCGCACCCGCTTCCGCCTTGGTGGTCTGCACCGCATGCAGCAAAGCGGCTTCGGTGTGGACGACGCGCATGCCGCGCCCGCCGCCACCGCCCGCTGCCTTGATGATGACGGGGTAACCGATCGCCTTGGCAGTGCGCTTGATGACCACCGGGTCGTCAGGCAGCGCGCCATCGGAGCCGGGCACACAGGGAACGCCTGCACGGATCATGGCCTGCTTCGCCGAGACCTTGTCACCCATCAGGCGGATGGACTCGGGCGTGGGGCCGATGAAGACAAAACCGCTCTTTTCCACCCGCTCGGCAAAATCGGCGTTCTCGCTCAGGAAACCATAGCCTGGGTGGATGGCTTCAGCGTCAGTCACCTCGGCGGCCGAGATGATGGCCGGCATGTTGAGATAGCTCTGTGCAGACGGCGCCGGCCCGATACAGACAGCCTCGTCGGCGAGCTTCACGTACTTGGCGTCTCGGTCGGCCTCGGAATAGACCATGACCGCCTTGACACCCAGCTCGCGGCAGGCGCGCTGCACGCGCAGGGCGATCTCGCCACGATTGGCGATCAGGATTTTCTTGAACATGAGCTGCTTGTCCCTTATTCGATGACGAAAAGCGGTTGACCGTATTCGACGGCTTGCCCGTTTTCGACCAGAATCTGGGTCACGACGCCGGATTTGTCGGCTTCGATCTCGTTGAGGATCTTCATGGCTTCCACAATGCACACGGCATCTCCTTCCTTGACGGCCTGGCCAAGCTCGACGAAAGGCTTGGAGCCGGGGCTGGATGCCCGGTAGAAGGTGCCAACCATGGGCGACTTGATCACATGGCCCTTGGGGGCTGCCGGTTCGGCCGGTGCAGCGGCCACGGGAGCGGCTGCACCGGCTTGTGCAGCGACAGGCGCGACCACGGTTGCCACAGGCGCAGCCATGGCGACCGGCGCGGGGGCCACCGGGGCGCTTTTGACGATACGGACCTTGCCTTCAGCTTCGGTGATTTCAAGTTCGGACACGTTCGACTCGGACACCAGGTCGATCAGAGTCTTGAGTTTGCGCAGATCCATGTTTTCTCCGGGATGTGCATCTAAAATGCATCGAAATTTCCACAACCCTGTGGAATTGGGACGGAATATACACGAAGAGCCGAGTCAGCGCCGGCCCATTTTTGTGGTAGGGAATAGCCCGAAGCGGCCCATTCGGAAGGTTTGAACACGCATGGTCGATGAAGAAAACACGGTTTCCACCATGGCGCTGCCGGGCCTGGCAAGGGCCTTGGTGAATGCCGGAACCCTGCCTCAAAAGACCGCCGAAGAACTTTACGCTAAAGCCCAGAGCAAGAAAAGCAGCTTCATCGCCGAGCTCACGGGCAGCGGGGCGGTGTCTGCGGCAGACCTGGCCCACACCATGTCCCAGGCGTTTGCCGCCCCCTTGGTGGACCTGCAGGCCGTGGATGTTCAACGCCTGCCAAAAGACCTGCTGGACGCGAAGATCTGCGCGCAATTCCGCATCATCGTGCTGAGCAAGCGCGGCAACCGTCTCACGGTGGCCACGGCCGACCCGTCCGACCACCAGGCGGCGGAAAAGATCAAGTTCGCCACACAGCTGGGTGTGGACTGGGTCATCGCGGAGTACGACAAGCTTTCCAAGCTGGTTGAGACATTAACGGCCACGGCTGGTGAGGCGATCGAACACATAGTGGGGGGCGAGTTCGAATTCGATGAAAACAGCATCGAAATGGCGTCGGCAGAACCCTCCGACAAGGTTGCCCAGGAAGTAGAAGACGCACCAATCGTCAAGTTTTTGCAGAAGATGCTGCTGGATGCCTACACGATGCGCGCATCCGATCTGCACTTCGAACCTTACGAGCACCAGTACCGGGTCCGCTTCCGGATTGACGGGGAGCTGCGCGAGGTGGCGTCACCACCGACCGCCATCAAGGAAAAGCTGGCATCTCGCATCAAAGTCATCTCAAAACTCGACATTTCAGAGAAGCGCGTCCCGCAAGACGGCCGCATGAAGCTGAAGGTAGGCCCCGACAAGGTGATCGATTTCCGGGTCAGCACGCTCCCAACCCTGTTCGGCGAAAAGATCGTGATCCGCATTCTGGACCCCAGCAGCGCAAAGATGGGCATTGATGCGCTGGGTTACGAGCCGGACGAAAAGGAAAAGCTGCTGGAAGCCATTCACCGGCCTTATGGCATGGTGCTGGTGACGGGCCCGACGGGCTCGGGCAAGACCGTGTCGCTTTACACCTGCCTCAACATCCTGAACGAGCCCGGCGTCAACATCTCCACGGCCGAAGACCCGTCCGAAATCAACCTGCCGGGGGTCAACCAGGTCAACGTCAACGAAAAGGCCGGCCTGACTTTTGCCTCCGCGCTCAAGGCCTTCCTGCGCCAGGACCCGGACGTGATCATGGTGGGTGAGATCCGCGACCTGGAAACGGCCGACATCGCCATCAAGGCCGCCCAGACCGGCCACATGGTGCTGTCCACCCTGCACACCAACGACGCGCCATCCACCCTGACACGCATGCTGAACATGGGTATCGCGCCTTTCAACATTGCGTCCAGCGTGAACCTGATTACCGCCCAACGGCTGGCCCGGCGGCTGTGCAAGCAATGCAAGGAGCCCCACGAACTGCCAGAACAGACGCTGCTGGAGGCGGGCTACAAACCCGAGGAGCTGGACGGCAGCTGGAAGCCCTACCGGCCCGTGGGCTGCAGCGCCTGCAACAACGGCTACAAAGGCCGGGTTGGCATCTATCAGGTGATGCCCATCACGGAAGCCATGCAGGAGATCATCTTGCGGGGCGGCAGTGCGATGGAGATTGCCAGCCAGGCACGCAAGGAAGGTGTTCGCACTTTGCGCGAATCGGGACTGCAAAAGGTTAAACTGGGAATCACGTCGCTGGAAGAGGTGTTGGGCTGCACAAACGATTGAAAAGCCTCGAACCGGCCTGACGGGTATCCGCACAACACCCCGGGGGAAACATGGCAACACTGGCCAAGGGCATCAAGGAATTTGTGTTCGAGTGGGAGGGCAAGGACCGCAACGGCAAGACCGTTCGCGGCGAATTGCGTGCGGTAGGCGAAAACCAGGCGCAAGCCACGCTGCGCCGCCAGGGCATCCTGATCCAGAAGATCAAGAAGCGCAAGATGGCTTCGGCCAAACGCATCAGGCCCAAGGACATCGCGCTTTTCACCCGGCAGCTGGCCACGATGATGAAGGCTGGCGTGCCCCTGCTGCAGGCCTTTGACATCGTGGGCCGCGGAAACCCCAACCCCAGCGTGAGCAAGTTGCTCAACGACATCCGCACGGATGTGGAAACCGGCACGTCGTTGAGCGCGGCCTTCCGCAAGCACCCGATGTACTTCAACGCCCTCTACTGCAACCTGGTGGAAGCTGGTGAGGCAGCGGGTATTCTGGAGGATCTGCTCGACCGGTTGGCCACCTACATGGAAAAGACCGAGGGCATCAAGAGCAAAGTGCGCTCCGCGCTCATGTACCCGACGGCCGTGGTGGTGGTGGCCTTCATCGTGGTGGCTGTGATCATGATCTTCGTGATCCCGGCCTTCAAGGAAGTGTTCACGTCGTTCGGCGCAGACTTGCCCGCCCCCACGCTGGCGGTGATTGCGATGAGCGAGTTCTTCGTGGCCTACTGGTGGCTGGTCTTTGGCGGGATTGGCGGCGGGCTGTACTTCTTCATGCAGGCCTGGAAGCGCAATGAGAAAGTGCAGCGCTTCATGGACAAGCTGTTGCTGAAGGTGCCTGTGTTTGGCGTATTGGTGGAAAAGTCCGTGGTGGCGCGCTGGACGCGCACGCTGTCGACCATGTTTGCCGCAGGCGTGCCGCTGGTGGACGCCCTGGACTCGGTGGGCGGCGCCTCCGGCAACACGTTGTATGCCGACGCAACCGCGAAGATCCAGCAGGAAGTCTCCACCGGCACCAGCCTGACCATGGCCATGACCAACGCGCAGATCTTCCCGTCCATGGTGCTGCAGATGTGCGCGATCGGTGAGGAGTCCGGCTCCATTGACCACATGCTGGGCAAGGCCGCCGACTTCTACGAAGCCGAGGTGGACGACATGGTGGCGGGTCTGTCCAGCCTGATGGAGCCGATCATCATCGTCTTCCTCGGCACCATCATTGGCGGCATCGTCGTCTCCATGTACCTGCCGATCTTCAAGCTGGGCCAGGTGGTGGGCTGAAGACCGGTTGCAAGACATGCTTAACGAGTTTCTGAGCGGCCCCGTGGGGCCGGCGCTGGCAGGCTTGCTTGGCCTGCTGGTGGGCAGCTTCCTAAACGTGGTGATACACCGCCTGCCGAAGATGATGGAGCAGCGCTGGGCGCAGGAATGCGCCGAGATGACCGGGAACCCGCCCCCCGGGCAGGCCCCCATCAACCTGATGACGCCGCCCTCGCGCTGCCCGTCCTGCGGCGCAGGTGTGAGGTGGCACCAGAACATTCCGGTGGTGAGCTACCTGTGGCTGCGGGGCCGCTGCGCCAGCTGCCAGGCCCCCATCGGCAAGCGCTACCCTTTGGTGGAACTGCTGACGGGCGGTCTCTTCGCCTGGGTGTTCAGCCAGCATGGCGCCAGCCTGAGCGCGCTGGCCTGGTTCGGCTTCGTCGCATCTATCGTGGCCCTGGCCTTCATCGACTGGGACACCACGCTGCTGCCAGACGACATCACGTTGCCGCTGGTCTGGGCAGGCCTGATCTGCGCGGCCCTGGGCTGGACCCAGGTCTCCCTGCCTTCGGCACTGTGGGGCGCCGTGGGCGGCTACCTGTCGCTGTGGAGCATCTACTGGGGTTTCAAACTGCTCACCGGCAAGGAAGGCATGGGCTACGGCGACTTCAAGCTGTTCGCCGCGCTGGGCGCCTGGTTTGGCTGGCAGGCGCTCATCCCCATGATCCTGATCGCATCGGTGATCGGTTCGGTGATCGGCATTGCCATGAAGTTCTCCAGTGGCCTGCGTGAAGGGGGCTACATCCCCTTTGGCCCTTTCCTGGCCTTCGCCGGACTGGTGGCACTGGTAATCGGCCCGGGCCAGGTGCTGGCATGGCTGGGCCTTTGAACACACCCGCTGGACCGCGTGTGCGCCTGGGGCTGACAGGTGGCATTGGCAGCGGCAAAAGCACGGTTGCCAGGATGCTCGAAACCCTAGGGGCCGTGCTCATTGATGCAGACGCCATCTCGCGCAACTGCACGGCCGCCAACGGCGCCGCCATTCCGCTGGTGCGTCAAATCTTTGGCGACGGCTTCGTCACGACCGATGGCGCCCTGGACAGGGACCGCATGCGCGCCCTCGTCTTCGCACAGCCAGAGGCCCGTGCCAAACTGGAAGCCATCGTGCACCCGCTCGTGCGAGCAGAAATCGACCGGCAGTGCGCCGCCATGGATGGCGGCTGCGCGGTGCTGGACCTGCCCCTGCTGGTGGAGTCGGACGCCTGGCGCCAGCGCGTGGACACCATCTGGGTGGTGGACTGCTCACCCGAAACCCAGATACACAGGGTGATGCAACGCAACGGCTGGCCACGGGAGCAGGTGCTGGCTGTGCTGGCGGCCCAGGCCACGCGTGAACAGCGTCTGGCCGTGGCCGACACAGTCATCGACAACGACAACGCCACACTGGAACAACTGGAAACACGTGTGCGCGCAGCCTTCGAGGATTTGCGCCATCGATTCGGGCTATGATGATCAAGTGATCCTGTACGAGTACCCCTTCAACGAGCGCATCCGCACGTATCTGCGACTTGAGCACCTGTTTCGCCGGCTGGCCGAACTGGTGCCGCGCACGCATCCGCTCGATCACCACTTTGCCTTGCAGACGCTCTTCGAGATCATGGACGTGGGGGCCCGCTCGGACCTCAAATCCGAAATCCTCAAGGACCTGGACAAGCACAAGCAGATCTACAACAGCTACCGCGGAAATCCGGCCATATCCGAAGCGGCGCTGGATCAGTTCATTGGCCAGCTGGACGCCTGCTTCAGTGCGTTGCACGACGACGCGGGCAAGACCGGCCACGCCTTGGCCGATAACGACTGGCTGATGGCCATACGCAGCCGCATATCGATACCCGGGGGAACTTGTGAATTCGATCTGCCGGCCTACCACGATTGGCAACACCGCGAGCCCGAGTTGCGGCAACAGGATCTGGCCCGATGGGCGCAGGAGTTGTCCAGCCTGGCGCAACCGGTGAGTCTGCTGATGCGCCTGCTGCGGGAAAACGGCGCCCCGCAGAAAGTCATGGCGTGCAATGGCCAGATGCAACAGAACCTGCCCCAGGGGCGGACCTTCCAGTTGCTGAGGCTGCGCATAGACCCGGCACACGAGCTGGTGCCAGAGATCAGTGGCAACCGGTTGCTGTTCTCGGTACGCCTGCTGAGCCGGGGCGACGACGGGAAGCTGACGCTGAACGCTGGCCAGGACACGGAACTGGAAGTCACGCTGTGCGCCTGATGCCCTGCGTGGAGACAGCCCGATGAGCACACCAGACAACACCCGCAAACCTGCTTTTGCCGCACGCACGGTGGTGTGCCCCGCCTGTGGCGGCCCCAGCCGTTACGCGCCCGACAACCCCTACCGGCCGTTTTGCTGCGAGCGTTGCAAGAACCTGGACCTGGGCGCCTGGGCCAGCGAGGAATTCCGGGTGCCCACCACGCCACCGGAAGAGCCAGCGCCGCCAGAGGCCAGCTGGAAGCACTGAACCTGCAGCGCCGAATAACGTCGGCGTTTCAGCCCTGCTCTTCGGCCAGCCACTCCAACACCGGCACAGTGCCTGGCAAGACCGGCTCAACCGTCACTGGCAAGGTCTGCCAGGCAAAGGCCTGGCCTTCGTGCATGTGCAATTCACCCTGCCAGTCGAACACCTTGCAAAAGTACAGCCGAACCAACGCATGGGGATAGTCAACGAGTTTTTCGCGCCAGGCATGCACAGCGCCGATGGTGACGCCGATCTCCTCTTGCAGTTCGCGGCGCAAGGCCTCGGCGACGGACTCCCCGGCCTCCAGCTTGCCACCAGGAAATTCCCAATAACCTTCGTACACCTTGCCCGATGGACGGCTTGTCAGCAGGAAGCGGCCCTGAGCGTCGATCAGCACGCCCACGGCCACGTCGGTGACAGCCCGTTCGGCACCGCCCTCGCGCGGACGGTCCCCATCGGCCACAAGGACAGCGGAGGTGCTCACACCTGCCCGCTGGCGCGGTTGCCAGCGTAATCCCGCGCGAACTGGTAGGCCACGCGGCCGCTGCGCGAGCCGCGCTCCAGCGCCCAGACCAGCGCCCGCGGACGGGCAGCATCGAATTCGGCAGCAGGCACGCCATGGTGCGCCAGCCACTGGTTCACCACGCTGAGGTATTCGTCCTGGCTGAACGGGTAGAAGCTGACCCACAGGCCAAACCGCTCGGACAGCGAAATCTTCTCTTCCACCACCTCACCGGGATGCACCTCGCCATCATCAGTATGTGTGTAGGTGAGGTTTTCCTTCATGTACTCGGGCAGCAGATGGCGCCGGTTGCTGGTCGCGTAGATCAGCACGTTGGGCGTGGCGGCAGCCACCGAACCGTCCAGAATGGACTTGAGCGCCTTGTAGCCGGGCTCGCCGTCCTCAAAGCTGAGGTCGTCACAGAAAACGATGAACTTCTCGGGCCGGTCGGCCACCACTTCGACGATGTCGGGCAGGTCGGTCAGGTCGGCCTTGTCCACCTCGATCAGGCGCAGGCCCCGACCCGAATAGGCATTCAGGCAGGCCTTGATGAGCGAGCTTTTGCCCGTGCCCCGCGCACCGGTGAGCAGCACGTTGTTCGCGGGCAGACCCTGAACGAAATGCTCGGTATTGCGCTGGATCTTTTCCTTCTGGTCGTCGATTTCCTGCAGGTCACCCAGCCCGATGACAGCGACATGGCGCACCGGCTCCAGCAGACCGTGGCTGCCGCGCTTGCGGTAGCGAAAAGCCACGGATGCGTTCCAGTCAGGCGCCCCCAGGGGTTGGGGCAACACCGACTCAATGCGCGCGATCAGAGACTCGGCGCGCTGCAGCAGTCGTTCGAAGGCTTCGTTCATGCGGGCTCAGCTGCGGTAATCGGCGTTGATGGTGACGTAGTCGTGGCTGAAGTCGCAGGTCCACACGGTGTCGGCCACGCTGCCACGGTTGAGGCCGACGCGGATGGTGATTTCGCTCTGCTTCATCACACGGGCGCCATCGGCTTCCTGGTAGGCCGGGTGGCGGCCACCCTGAGTGACCACGTGCACGTCGTCCAGGTGAAGTTCGATCTTCGACTGGTCCAGGTCGGTGATGCCGGCATACCCGACCGCAGCCAGGATTCGGCCGAGGTTGGGATCGCTGGCGAAGAACGCCGTCTTGACCAGCGGCGAATGGGCGATGGCGTAGGCCACCTTGAGGCACTCGTCGGTGGTCTGGCCGCCTTCCACGCGCACGGCGATGAACTTGGTGGCACCTTCGCCGTCGCGCACGATGGCGTGCGCCAGGGTGCGCGCGACTTCGGCCATGGCGGCCTGAAGGGCCTGCCCTTCAGCACTGGACAGATCGGTGACCGGCGCGTGCCCTGCCTTCTGCGTGGCCACGACGACGAAAGAGTCGTTGGTGGAGGTGTCGCCATCCACCGTGACGCGGTTGAAGGAGACATCCGCCAGCGCTTTGGCCAGCGCAGGCAGCAGCTCTGGGGCAATGCAGGCGTCGGTCGCCAGGAAACCCAGCATGGTGGCCATGTTGGGGCGGATCATGCCCGCCCCCTTGGCGATGCCGGTGACGGTGACAGTGCGGCCACCGATGCTGACCTGCCTGCTGGCTGCCTTGGCCACGGTGTCGGTAGTCATGATGCCTTCAGCAGCCTTGAGCCAGTTGGCAGGCTGGGCGTCGGCCACGGCTGCGGGCAGACCGGCCACGATGCGCTCGACCGGCAGCGGCTCCATGATCACACCCGTGGAAAACGGCAGCACCTGCTGCGGATGCAGCCCCAGTTGGGCGGCCAGCGCGTCGCAGGTCTGGCGGGCATGGGCCAAGCCGGGGGCGCCGGTACCCGCATTGGCGTTGCCGGTGTTGATGACCATGGCACGGATGGCCGACGACGCGGCCAGGTGCTCGCGGCAAACCTGCACGGGCGCCGCGCAGTAACGGTTCTGCGTGAAGACGCCACCCACGGCGGAACCTTCGTCGAGCAGGAATACCGTGAGGTCCTTGCGGTTGGCCTTGCGCACACCGGCCTCGGTCACACCGATGCGCACGCCCGGCACGGGCAGAAGGCTTGTCGCTGCGGGGGCGGTCCAGTTCACAGCCATGGTGAAACTCCGTTGGGACTGTCAGTAAAAGATGAAATGGCGGCTGGGCTCAGGAGAGCTTGCCGTGGCACTGCTTGTACTTCTTGCCGCTACCGCAAGGGCAAGGGTCGTTGCGGCCTACGCGCGGCACCGCAGCGGCGGCACCGCCCAGCAGGCCACGGTCGGTGGTGGTCTCGGCCTCACCGGTCTCGGTGGGGGCGGTGTAGGTCACGTTGCTCAGTTGTTCGGCCTGGGCTTCCATCTGCTCGGCGGCAGAACTGACCTGCTCGGGCGTCTGCACACGCACGTTCAGCAGGATGCGGGTGACTTCGTTGCGCACCATGTCGAGCAACTGGGCGAAAAGCTGGAAGGCCTCGCGCTTGTACTCCTGCTTGGGCTGCTTCTGTGCGTAACCGCGCAGGTGGATGCCCTGGCGCAGGTAGTCCAGCGCACTCAGGTGGTCGCGCCAGTGGCTGTCGATATTCTGCAGCAGCACCACGCGCTCGAAGTTGGTGAAGTTGTCACGCCCCACCAGTTGCACCTTGGCCTCGTAGGAAGCATTGGCTGCGGCCACCACCTTCTCGACGATGTCGTCGTCGGTCATCTCGCTGGCACCTTCGACTTCCTTCACCAGCGCCAGCTCCAGACCCCAGTCGTCGGCCAGGGCCTTCTCCAGACCGGGCAGGTCCCACTGCTCCTCCACGCTGTCCGCGGGGACGTACTCGCGGACCACGTCGGTCATGCACCCCTCACGCAAGGCGGCGATCTGGGCGGCCATGTCCTGTGCGTCGATGATGTCATTACGCTGCTGGTAGATGACCTTGCGCTGATCGTTGGAGACGTCGTCGTATTCGAGCAGCTGCTTGCGGATGTCGAAGTTGCGCGCCTCGACCTTGCGCTGGGCGCTCTCGATGCTGCGGGTGACGATGCCGGCCTCGATGGCCTCGCCATCGGGCATCTTGAGGCGTTCCATGATGGCGCGCACGCGGTCACCCGCGAAGATGCGCATCAGCTGGTCGTCCAGGCTGAGATAGAAGCGGCTGGAACCCGGGTCGCCCTGGCGGCCGGCACGTCCACGCAGCTGGTTGTCGATGCGGCGGCTCTCGTGGCGCTCGGTGGCGATGATGCGCAGACCACCCAAAGCCTTCACCTTCTCGTGGTCGGCCTGCCACTGGACGCGTGCCGCCTCGATCCCTTTGGCCTTGGCCGCGTCATCCAGTGCAGCATCGGCCTCGATGGCCAGGATCATTTTCTCGAGGTTGCCGCCGAGCACGATGTCGGTGCCTCGGCCTGCCATGTTGGTGGCGATGGTGATGGCCCCGGGACGGCCCGCCTGCACGATGATGTCCGCCTCGCGGGCATGCTGCTTGGCGTTGAGGACTTCGTGGGGCAGCTTTTCCTTCCGGAGCAGTTCGGAGATGATTTCCGAGTTCTCGATGGAGGACGTGCCCACCAGGACGGGCTGGCCGCGCTCGTGGCATTCCTTGATATCGGCAATGGCGGCAATGTACTTTTCACGCGTGGTCTTGTAGACGCGGTCGAGCTCGTCCTTGCGCTGGCTGGGGCGGTTGGGCGGAATCACGACCGTCTCCAGGCCGTAGATTTCCTGGAATTCGTAGGCCTCGGTGTCTGCGGTGCCGGTCATGCCCGCCAGCTTGGCGTACAGGCGGAAGTAGTTCTGGAAGGTGATCGAGGCCAGCGTCTGGTTCTCGGGCTGGATCTGCACACCCTCCTTGGCCTCGACGGCCTGGTGCAGGCCGTCGCTCCAGCGGCGGCCCGCCATGAGGCGGCCCGTGAATTCGTCAACGATGACGATCTCGCCGTTCTGCACCACGTAGTGCTGGTCGCGGTGGTAGAGGTGCTGCGCCTTCAACGCGGTGACCAGCTGGTGCATGAGCACGATGTTGGACGGGTCGTAGAGCGACGCGCCATCGGGCAGCAGACCGGCCTGGCTGAGCAGCGCCTCGGCGTTCTCGTGGCCACGTTCGGTCAGGTGGATCTGGTGGGCTTTTTCGTCCACGGTGAAGTCACCGGGCTTGGTGACGCCTTCGCCCGTGCGCGGGTCTTCCTCGCCCTCCTGGCGCACCAGGCGCGGCACCAGCTGGTTGATGGCCACGTACATCGAGGTGTGGTCCTCGGCCTGGCCGCTGATGATGAGCGGCGTGCGGGCTTCGTCGATGAGGATGGAGTCCACCTCGTCCACGATGGCGAAGTTGAGCCCGCGCTGCACGCGGTCCACGGCCTCGTAGACCATGTTGTCGCGCAGGTAGTCGAAGCCGTATTCGTTGTTGGTGCCGTAGGTGATGTCGGAGGCGTAGGCAGCCTGCTTTTCCTCCCGCGGCATCTGCGGCAGGTTGATGCCCACGCTAAGGCCCAGCCAATTGTAGAGACGCCCCATCCATTGGGCGTCGCGGCTGGCCAGATAGTCGTTGACCGTGACCACGTGCACGCCCTTGCCCGACAGCGCGTTCAGGTACACCGGCAGCGTAGCGGTCAGCGTCTTGCCCTCGCCCGTACGCATTTCGGCGATCTTGCCACTGTGCAGGGCGATGCCGCCAATGAGCTGCACGTCGAAATGGCGCATCTTCATGACGCGCTTGCTGGCCTCGCGCACGGTGGCAAAGGCTTCAGGCAGCAGGGCGTCCAGCGTTTCGCCATTGGCAACGCGCTGCTTGAACTCAGCCGTCTTGGCCTGGAGTTGTTCGTCGGTGAGTTTCTCGAACTGCGCTTCCAGCCCGTTGATGCGCGCCACCGTCTTGCGGTAGGTCTTGAGCAGGCGGTCGTTGCGGCTGCCGAAAATTTTGGTCAGGAATTGGATGGCCATAAGAACAGCACCACCGCGCGCGCGTGCGTCGCGAGATGGCTGGATGCTTCTCTCAGAACTTGCTTGGAAATACGCCAAGCCGTCGTCGGCGCTTTTCACCGTAACCGATCATTTTAGCGGTGCGGGATACCGCCCCCCCTGAACGGTCTTTCAGGCCCGGGCAAGTGCCTCGCGCACGGCGGGCAGCTGGCGCCGTGAAACCTGCAGGCGCTCGTCCACGCCGTCAAGGCGGAGCACCCAGCCGTCACCGTCGTCGGCACAGCCATCGAGCTGCCCGTTGGCTTCACTGGCCCGTTCCAGGGCGCGAAGACTGCGACGCGAGACCAGGGCATTGCGGTGGATGCGCAGCAGGCGGCCCGGATGGGCCTGTTCCAGTTCCTGCAGGGAGCCGTCGTACAGCCACGAGCGCCCGGCGGTACGCACGGTCACGTACTTGAGTTCAGCCTTCAGGTAAATGATGTCGTCCAGCGGCACCCGCTCGGTACGCCCCCGGTCGTGAATGACGAGGAAGGCGTTGGCGGAAGGGTCCTGCGGACGCGCCCGCAGCCAGCGCGCTGCCTTTTCAAGCGCCTGCCGCAAACGCTCGACGCGCACCGGCTTTGTCAGGTAGTCCACGGCCTCCAGCTCGAAGGCCTGCAGGGCATGTTCGGCGTAGGCCGTGACGAACACGACCGCTGGCGCGGGCGTGCGCCTTCGCACCGCCGCTGCCAGCGCCAGCCCGTCCATCCCCGGCATATGGATATCCAGCAGCAGCACATCCACCGTCTCGCGCTCCAGAGCCTCAATGGCCTGTTGCGCCGTGGCTGCCTCGGTCACCGACACCACCCCGCCCTGCCCCGGCTGCGCGCATTCCGCCAGCAAGGCGCGCAGCCGCGAACGCGCAAGCGCCTCGTCGTCCACCACCAAGACCCGCAAAACCATACGCTGCTCCTTTGCAGTCACTCTTGCGCCCCAGGGACCGATAAAATCCCGGTCCGCCTCCATTTTTTCAAATTCTTCAGGCCCTCTCATCTTGCACGGGCCCGCACGCCATGTCCACCAACCAACTCGACACCAAATCCCAGGCCTGGTCCGCGCTCTTCTCGGAGCCCATGAGCGAGTTGGTCAAACGCTACACCGCCAGCGTGTTCTTTGACAAGCGCCTTTGGCAGGCCGACATCGCTGGCAGCCTGGCCCACGCCGACATGCTGGCCGCGCAAGGCATCATCGGCGCGGACGACCTGGCCGCCATCCAGAAGGGCATGGCCCAGATCACCCAGGAGATCGAATCCGGCGCATTCGAGTGGAAGCTCGACCTGGAGGACGTGCACCTGAACATCGAGGCGCGCCTGACGCAGCTGGTGGGCGACGCGGGCAAGCGCCTGCACACCGGCCGCAGCCGCAACGACCAGGTCGCCACCGATGTACGCCTGTGGCTGCGTGGCGAGATTGACTTGGTCAGCGGCCTGCTGAACGACCTGCAGAAGGCACTGGTGGAAGTGGCTGCCAAGAACGTGGACGTGATTCTGCCCGGCTTCACCCACCTGCAGGTGGCCCAGCCGGTGAGTTTTGGCCACCATCTGCTGGCTTACGTGGAAATGTTCGCGCGCGACGCCGAGCGCATGGCGGATGTGCGCCGCCGCACCAACCGCCTGCCCCTGGGCAGTGCCGCGCTGGCCGGCACCACCTACCCTCTGGACCGCGCCCGCGTGGCTCGCACCCTGGGCATGGTCGATGAAGCGGGGAATGCGCAGCTTTGCCAGAACAGCCTGGACGCAGTGAGCGACCGCGATTTCGCCATCGAATTCACCGCTGCCGCCAGCCTGTGCATGATCCACGTGAGCCGCCTGAGCGAGGAGCTGATCGTCTGGATGAGCCAGAACTTCAGCTTCATCCGCATTGCCGACCGCTTCACCACCGGCAGTTCCATCATGCCGCAGAAGAAGAACCCCGACGTGCCGGAACTGGCTCGGGGCAAGACCGGCCGCGTGGTGGGCCACCTGATGGGCCTGATCACCCTGATGAAGGGCCAGCCGCTGGCCTACAACAAGGACAACCAGGAAGACAAGGAGCCTTTGTTCGACACGGTAGACACGCTGAAGGACACGCTGCGCATCTTCACCGAGATGATTGGCGGCCAGCTGAACCCGGCCACGGGCGAAAAGGAAGGCGGCATCACCGTGAACCGCGAGGCGATGGAGCAGGCGGCGCTCAAGGGCTATGCCACAGCCACCGACCTTGCGGACTACCTGGTGAAGAAGGGCGTGCCCTTCCGCGACGCGCACGAAACGGTCGCTCACGCCGTGAAAGCCGCCACCAGCCATGCCTGCGACCTGTCGGAACTGCCGCTGGCGGTGCTGCAGGGTTTCCACCCGCTGATCGAGAAGGACGTGTACGAGTGCCTGAGCCTGCGCGGCTCGCTGAACGCCCGCAACACGCTGGGCGGCACAGCGCCTGCCCAGGTACAGGCGCAGATCGAACGGCACCTGGCACGGCTGGGCTGAGCGCGGCAGGGCAACCTGCCCGCCTCCAGGCAATCAGGCGGCCAGTTCGACGCGGTTGCGACCGTTGCGCTTGGCGCGATACAAGGCGTCATCGGCTCGAGACAGGAAGCTCGACAGGCTGAGCTCCTTGGGGTCGAACTCGGCTACGCCGAAGCTGGCCGTGTAACGCAATTGCTCGCCGTTGACGAGCATTTCGCTGGTGGCCACCGACAGCCGCATGCGCTCGGCGACCTGCACGGCCTCCAGGCCGGAGATGTTTGGCAGCAGCACGACAAATTCCTCGCCGCCCAGACGGCCGACAACATCCACCTCCCGGACCTCTTGTGAAATGGCGCGCGCAAACGCGGCAAGAACCGCGTCGCCCGTCATGTGGCCGTAGGTGTCGTTGACCGTCTTGAAGTGGTCGATATCCACCATGACCATGGCCAGTGGCAGGCGGTAACGCAGAGCACGTTGAATCTCGGTTTCGGCGATTTCGGTGAAAGCGCGGCGGCTGGCCACACCGGTCAGGGGATCGATGCGCGCCGCCAGTTCCGCAGCCTCTTTCTGCTTGCGCAGTTCATCGGTGGCCAGGTTGACCTGCTGGCGCAGATGTTCCTGCGTCATGGCGACCTGGGCCGCCATGGCGTTGATCCCCGAGGCAAGGGTGGCAAGGGCACCAGAGCGTTGCACGTCAGCGCGCGCGCCCAGCTCGCCCTCGCCGATACGTGCCACCACATGACTGATGTTCGCGATGGGGCCTGTGACGCTGGAGGCGATCAGTGTGGATAGCACACCCGCGAGCAGCAGACCCAGGCCTGTAATGGCAACCGCCCAGAGAAGCAGATCGCTCTTTTGCTTCTCGAGCACACCCATGGTCAGCTCGACCACGACGTGACCGACGACGCGGCTGCCCTGACGCATGCCGCGCGGCGCCGCCTCGGCTTCAAAAAGATCGTCCCCCGTCACGGTGACAAGACGCACAGGTGAAACAACGACGAGATGGCCCTCGGTGCTCACAAACTCTTCGGCCCCCAGGGCTGGCAAGCCTGGCGACAGGCTACCCGCAAGCACCTGGAGTCCGCCATCTGCTGAAAAGATGCCCACGCCGCGCATCTGCGCGTCGCCAGCCAGTGCAGCATCCGCCAGACGTTGCAAGCCCTCCTGGTTGCCCGCAAAGAGGGCGAACTCCGCCGCTCCCCCCAGTTGGGCAGCGGAGGCGCGCGCCCGGTCACGCAGGGCGCCTGTGAGCTCGGTGTTGTAACGGTCCAGAAAACCTGTCAGCAGCATGGCCACCGCCAGAATGGCCGGAAGCGCCGCAGCCACCCACAGACGTGCGCGGATGCCGAACAGGGGTTGGGCGCGGGTCATTGCCCCCCCTCCTGGCGGCGCAGCGCGGCTTCGATGGCGTCCGCGTCGGGTAGGATCAGCCCCAGCGAACGAGCTACCTGATCGTTGACGACAACCTCGAACGTTTCGGCCAGCTGAACCACCGGCATCGGGCGGCCAGACAGCATCCGCCGCAACACGCCAACGGTCTGCTGGGCGGCCTGGGCAGGCGTGGTGTGAACGGCCAGCGTTGCACCCGCGCGGACGTGCGCGGCCGAATACGACACCATGGGAATGCGCTGCCGATACGCGGCAATCAGCATGTTCTGTAGAGACATGGCATTGACAACCTGCGCATCGGGCAGGGCAAGCAGCACGTCTGATGCCTGCAACACGGAACTCAAGGCCGGGAAGACCGCGTCGGAGGACGGCCCCGCGGGCACCGACGCATCGACCAGCTGAAAGCCACGGCTTGCCAGCGCCTCGGCCAGCGCGGGGCGCAAAGACGAGGAGGAAGGACCGAAAACCACACCCACGCGCTTGCGCTCAGGCATGCTGCGGCGCAGAAGCTCGGCGTAGCGGGTAAGCGGCTGGTCGAGCAGCACGGCCGTCGAGCGCATCTGCGGTGGTGGCACAACGCTTTCGTAACTGCTGCGTGGCAACAAAGTAGCCACAATAGGCAGTGCCGCAACAGACGGCTCACGGCTCGCGCGCTCGACAATGCCCCTGTAGGCGCCGCTGCCCATAGTGACGACCACGGCTGGCGCGGGCCCTTGACCAAACTGAAGATCGCGCCAGAGAGCGATTTTCACATCCAGGTTCTGCCCCCCGCTGCCTGCACGCAAAGCATCACGCAGCGCGGCAGCGGCATCTTCATGGATCCCCCCCCGCTCGGCCAGAGCCACCCAGACGACAGATGACGCGCCAAACACCGCCGCAGGGCCGAGCACCAGCCCGGCCCCGAGGGCCATGAAGGTGACGCGGCGTAGCGGGTTCAGATCAGAACTCCAGGCGCAAGGTGGCGAAAGCCCGCCGTTGGAACAAACGCGAGGGCACGAACGCCTGCTGGTCGCCGTTCAACGCCTGCAGGGTGAGCGCAGCCTCGGCGCGGCTGCTACCCAGGTTGAACTGACGCGAAACGCGCAAATCCACCCGGGTTGCGGGGTCCATATGGTTGAAGCCGGACGTGCGCCAGCTCATGGCGTCGCGGGAATGGATAGACAAAGCCATGTCCCACTGGCTGCCCAGCCGCTGGAACCAGGTCAATGAACTCAGGCGTTTGGGCGGGAACGGACTGACCCGCGCCGTTCCCCACTCGAAATCCAGCAAGGACTCGCTCCACCAGACAGACGCACCGTCCCAGGGTACCCACTGCAACTGGTACTCCATACCCCGAACCTGGAAACCCTGCGGTGAATTGGCACTGGTCACCCCGCCAAGCTCAATGTAGTCGGTCATACGCTCACGGAACAGTCGCAAGTCACCGGTCAACCGCAAGTCGCGCCAATGGCCGTGATACCCCCACTCCACGACATTCAGCTTCTCGGGTTTCAACGACCCGGCGGCAACGTAATCGGACGGCGTGACCAAGAGGGCGCCCGTCACCGAATAGAACCGCCTGTTACCCTGGTTCTCGAACAGCGTTGGCTGGCGCAGGGCTTTTGAGGCACTGAAGCGAAGGGTGTGGTCATCAGTGAGGTGGTAGTTGAGCGCCACCCTGGGTGAAGCGTAGCCACCCGTGTCGCTGTTTTTCCCGGAAAACAGCCCGGCATTCAACGTCCAGGCAGAAGAAGGGCGCCATTCCAGATTGCCAAACACACGCATGTCGGAGGTATCGACCGTGTCATTGGTGCCGAACAAGGGCCTTGACCGGGCACTATCGCGCTTGTAGCCGACGCCCAGCACCCATCGCAAGCTGTCGCTGGCCACGTGCTCGTGCTGGTATTCAACGTTCCAGCGTTGCTCGACGGCTCCGGCATCAACTATCGCACCATAGTAAATAGCTGGTGCATTAGGGTCCAGAAAGGGATAGACATCCTCAGTGCGGTCCCTGTCCCAGGACACGTTCAGCTTCGACGAGTCGCGTTCGGAGAATTCGCGCTCCAGCTTTGCCTTGACGAAACTGTTGTTCCAGTGGATCTCGCGTATGGGGTTGCCGTAACTGCGAGGAAAACCCTCTCCAGCCGTCAGGGACGTATGGCCCGCATCCAGCGTCAACGACGAGGAGGCGTCCAGCCGCCGGTCGCTCCGGAACAACACGTTGTTCAAGCGGCGGCTGTCATTGATCGAGCCATAACCGCTGTCCTGGCGCTGCCCCACCGAAATACGGTAGCTGGCATCGGGTGTGCCCCAACCCCACCGCGCATACGCATCACCAAGATCCCGGTTGCCTTTGTTGACGGCGACTTCGCCCCCCATCGTGTCAACCGAGTGGCGCGTGATGACGTTGATGACGCCAAACAGGGCATTGGCCCCATAGGCGGCAGAATTCGACCCGCGCAAGACTTCGATGCGTTCAACGTCTTCCAGCCGAATGGACGAGACGCCGCGCATGGTCCCACCCAGGTAGGTGGAGGAGTAGATGGAGCGCCCGTCAACCAGTACCAGGTTGCGCGTGCCGTACTCATCGATGGGTGCATGGTAGGCACCAATCTGGTGTGCGCCGTTGTAGCCCGACACCAGATAACCCGGCACCAGCCGGAGCACATCGGCCAGATCCCTCGCACCCAGGCGCCGAATCGTCTGGCGGTCGATGATGGTGACGGCGCCGGGTGTATCGCTGATCGGCTGCGTCAGGCGGCTGACGGTAAGCACCACGGGCAGGCTGGCGAAATAGTCGTCTTCGGTCAGCGCATCCTCGGCCAGTGCATGGGCCGTGGACAGCAGACCGGAAACGACCGCAAGCCCGACCCGCTGCCAAGGGGCGGCGACAGGAAAGCGACGCGAGCGGTTCAAGGACATGGATACCCGTATGACATTTGCTTACAAGCTATCTTACATGGCGCCCGTGAACGCAAAAACGCCGACACGAAGGTCGGCGTCTCAGAATTGACACAGGCGCAGAGCGCCCCCTGTCAACGGAAGCGAGGCTGGGGCTTGGTAGCGAGTTCGCCTTCCACCGTGGCCAGGTAGTTGGCCATCTGCTTGAGCTCAGCCAAGGTGAACTGCTTGGCAATGCCCGCCATGATGGGATTGGCACGGCCGACATAGGGATTGTTCTCGACGGTGTAAGACTTCAGCGCCACATAGAGGAAGTCGGCGTGTTGGCCAGCAATCTTCGGGTAGCTGGGATCGATGGGCTTGCTGAAGTTGGCCCCGTGGCAGGAGATGCAGGCACCTTTTTCAAGCAGCGCAGCCACGGCAGCGGGTGCGGCCTTGGGTGCCTCGGGAGCGGTGACGCCGGGGTTGTGGCCGCTGTAGAACGCCGCCAGATCGGCAATGTCCTGCTCGGTCAGGGAGGCGGCGATGCCACGCATGGTGGGATGCTTGCGGTCGCCCTTCTGGTAGGCGGTGAGTGCCGCTGCAATGTACTTGTCCGACTGGCCGGAAATCTTGGGCACCTTGTGGATTTCCGGGAAGCTGTTCTGGTAACCCGGGATGCCGTGGCAGCCAATGCACATGGCAGCCTTGGTTTCGCCGACCTTCGCGTCACCCTGGGCATGGGCCGTGAAAGTCAGGGCGACGGTCGCGCTTGCGACAACGGTTTTCAACAAGGTGGACAACGGTTTGTTCATTTTGCAAGCACAATCAGAAGGACGTTTGACAAAAATCAACGCGCGATTATATAGACTCGATACCAGCCAATTCCCCCTTGAAAACCCTTGGCCCTACGCCAGCCCATCACTTGGCAAGACACCCATGAAATTCACCGGCTCCCAGAACTACGTTGCCACCCAGGATCTGATGCTCGCCGTCAACGCGGCCATCCAGCTCAAGCGCCCTCTGCTCGTCAAGGGCGAGCCGGGCACGGGCAAGACGATGCTGGCCGAAGAGGTATCGCAGGCGCTGGGCATGCCTCTGCTGCAGTGGCACATCAAGTCCACCACCAAGGCACAGCAAGGGCTGTACGAATACGACGCGGTCTCGCGCCTGCGTGACTCCCAGCTGGGTGACGACCGCGTCAAGGACATCCAGAACTACATCGTCAAGGGTGTGCTGTGGCAGGCCTTCACGGCCGATGAGCCCGTGGCGCTGCTGATTGACGAGATTGACAAGGCCGACATCGAATTCCCGAACGATCTGCTGCGCGAACTCGACCGCATGGAGTTCTACTGCTACGAGACGCACGAGCTGGTCCGCGCAAAGCACCGGCCGCTGGTGTTCATCACCTCGAACAACGAGAAGGAGCTGCCCGACGCCTTCCTGCGCCGCTGCTTTTTCCACTACATCAAGTTCCCCGAGGCGGACACGATGAAGCAGATCGTGGACGTGCACTTCCCCGGCTTGAAGGACGAGCTGTTGAAGGCTGCCATGAAGACCTTCTTCGACATCCGCAACCTGCCAGGGCTGAAGAAAAAGCCCAGCACCAGCGAGCTGCTGGACTGGCTGAAGCTGTTGATGGCCGAAGACATTCCGCTGGAAGCCCTGCAGAGCCAGGACAACAAGGTGAGCGTGCCACCGCTGGTGGGCGCGCTGCTGAAGAACGAGCAGGACATCACGCTGTTTGAGAAACTGGTGTTCATGAACCAGAGGAACCGTTGACGTTGACCCGCTGAAAGAACATTCATGGCTTTTGTGGAACCCGTCACCCTCCGCGCCCATGGTGTCACGCTGCTGCCGCTGTCGCTGGAACACGAAAGCGGCCTGAAGGCCGCTGCGGCGGACGGGAAGCTGTGGGAACTGCGCGTCACCTCGGTGCCCGAGCCCGAGAACACGCGCAGATACATTGAAGACGCCCTGGCCATGCGCGAAGCAGGCAACCGTTTTGCCTTTGCGGTAACGAACAGCGCGACCGGCCAGGTGCTGGGCTGCACCAGCTACCACGACATCGTCCCTGCCGTGCGGCGCGTCGAAATCGGCTACACCTGGTATGCCAAGAGCCACCAGCGCACGCACGTGAACACCGTGTGCAAGCTCCTGCTGATGGGCCACGCCTTTGACGCGCTGGGCTGCCACGTGGTGGGCTGGCGCACCGACAACTACAACTTCGCGTCGCAACGCGCCATCGAGCGCCTGGGCGCCAAAAAGGACGGTGTGATACGCGGCCATGCCCTGCGCCGCGATGGCACCATCCGCGACACGGTCATGTACAGCATGCGCAGCGGCGAATGGCCCGAGGCGAAGGCCCAGCTGCTGTACCTGCTGAGGCAGCGGGACATCACCGGCTGAGATGCGGAGGCAGACATGCTGATCGACTTCTTCTACACGCTGCGCGCCGCGAAGCTGCCGGTGTCGGTCAAGGAATACCTGACGCTGCTGGAGGCGCTGAAGGCCGACGTGGTGGGCCCACGCAACCCGGACGCCTGTACGCTGGACGACTTCTACTACCTGAGCCGCACGGCGCTGGTGAAGGACGAGAAACACTACGACAAGTTCGACCGTGCCTTTGCCGCCTACTTCAAGGGCGTGGAGATGCTGGCGGACTTCAACAAGGACATTCCCGCCGACTGGCTGCGCAAGGAGCTTGAGCGGCTGCTCTCTGACGAGCAGAAGGCCAACGCGCCCAAGATGGATTGGGACGAGCTGATGGAGACGCTGAAAAAGCGTCTGGAGGAGCAGAAAGAGCGCCACGAGGGCGGCAGCAAGTGGATAGGCACAGGCGGCACTTCACCCTTCGGCCACGGTGGCCACAACCCGCAAGGCATACGCATAGGCGGCAAGGGTGGAAACAAGAGCGCCGTGAAGGTGTGGGACCAGCGCGCCTACCGCGACTACGACGACACCCAGGAGCTGGGCACGCGCAACATCAAGATGGCGCTGCGCCGCCTGCGCAAGTTCGCCCGCGAGGGCAACGAGCTGGAGCTGGACCTGCCCGACACCATCCGCGCCACGGCTGCCAACGCGGGCTGGCTGGACATCAAGATGGTGCCCGAGCGGCACAACAACGTGAAGGTGCTGCTGCTGATGGACGTGGGCGGCACCATGGACGAGCACATCCAGCGTGTGGAGGAACTCTTCAGCGCGGCCAAGAACGAATTCAAGCACCTGGAGTTCTATTACTTCCACAACTGCGTGTACGACTTCATGTGGAAAAACAACCGCCGCCGCTATGCCGAGAAGTTCCCGACCTGGGACATCATCCGCAAGTACAACAAGGACTACAAGCTCATCTTCGTGGGTGACGCCACCATGAGCCCCTACGAGATCCTGCAGCCTGGCGGCAGCGTGGAATACAACAACGAGGAAGCGGGCGCCGAGTGGCTGCAGCGGCTCACGCATGCCTTCCCCAAGTTTGCGTGGATCAACCCCGAGCCGCAGGGCGTTTGGCAGTACCGCCAGAGCATCGCGATCGTCCAGCAGCTCATGGGCCAGCGCATGTACCCGCTCACACTCAAGGGGCTGGAGGAGGCCATGCGGACCCTATCGAAGTGAAACGCTGGTACCCTGCCCTGATATGCGCCTTGCTGGTGTTGTTCAACACTGGCTGGTGGCGTGCGGCGCAGGCCCAGACGCCCTTTGAACCCGCCAGCCCGCCATTCACGCTGGAGGTGCAGGCACCACCGCCCCTGGATGGTTTTTTGCGCCGGCACGCCGAGCTGCAACGGTTCCAGGCGCTCACCGACCTCACACCGTCGGAGCTGGAACAGCTGCTGGCGGCCGCCCCCGAAAACATTCGCCGCCTGCTGGGCACGCAAGGGTACTTCGCCCCGCGCGTGCAGGTGCAGCTGCAACCCGCAGTCCAGGACGGTACACCACCCGTGGTACGGATCACCGTGGAACCCGGTGCGCGCACGCGGGTGGCCAACGTCACCATCGGCCTGCAGGGCGAAGTGCGCGACAACCCCGCCAGCGCCATTCAGCGCTCAGCCGTGGTTGAAGACTGGACCCTGCCGGTTGGGGAGTTTTTCACGCAGGCCGCGTGGGACAGCGCCAAGAACCAGGCACAACGCGATCTGGCCGCCCGGGTGTACCCGCGCGCGCGCATCACCTCCAGCCTGGCAGACATCGACCCCGAGCGGCACGAGGCCCACCTGAGCGTCAACCTGGATTCGGGCCCGGCCTATGCGTTCGGCGACGTCAACGTGGAAGGCGCACAGCGCTACGACCCGGAAATCGCACGCCGCCTGACCCGGCTGGCAGGCGTGCGCCACGGCGCCCCCTACGATGAAGCCGTGCTGCAGACAGCCCAACAGCGCCTGGTGGACAGCGGGTACTACGCCTCCGCCTTTGTGCTGGTGGACGAAACCGACACCCCGCAGGAGGCACCCGTGCAGGTGCGCGTGCGGGAAGCCCCTTTGCAAAAGCTGGTGCTGGGCGTGGGCGCCAGCACCGACAATGGACCGCGCCTGAGCCTGGAACACACCCACCTGCGCGTGCCCGGCCTGCGATGGCGTGCCGACAGCAACATCAGGCTGGAACGTGATGCCAGCACACTGGCCACGCAGTTGCAAAGCCCGGTTGACAAGCAAGGCTGGCACTGGGTCACTGGTGTGCAGTTGCAACGGGTGCAGGACGACCCGAGCGTGACGCACAGCCAGCAGTGGCGCGCCGGTCAGACACAGCACGGCACTGAACTGGACCGCAGCTTCTTCCTGCAATACGACCGCTCGCGCACCACCGACCCGGCGCTGCCCGAATCGGATGCCAAGTCGTCCATCAGCGCCAACTACGCGTGGACACGGCGGCGCTTTGACGACATCACCTTCCCCCGCAGGGGGCACGGCCTGGCGGTGGAGATGGGCGCTGGCGTGACGCTCTCGCAGGAACGCCTGCCTTACCTGCGTGCCAAGGCACGCTGGCTGGGCTACTGGCCCGTAGCCACGGAAAGCACACGCCCCAGCCGCATTGCGCTGCGCCTGGAAGGCGGCGCCGTGTGGGCACGCACCGACGCCCCTGTGCCCGCCACGCAGCGCTTTCTGGCCGGCGGCGACCAGAGTGTGCGCGGCTACGGCCCCCGCGAGATCGGCATTCCTTTGTCCAGCGGCGGCGTGGACCCTGGCCGCCTGCTCACCGTGGCCAGCCTGGAGTGGCAACGCCCCATCTGGATCGACGGCAAGCGCAGCCCCTGGGAAGCGGCGCTCTTCATTGACGCCGGTGCCGTGGGAGACACCGCGAAAGACCTGGACCCCAAGGTCGGCATCGGTGCGGGTGTGCGTTACCGCAGCCCGGTGGGGCCGCTCCAGCTTGACCTTGCCTATGGCCTGGACAAGAAGCGGCTGAGGCTGCACCTGAGTGTGGGATTTGCGTTTTGAGCGATACACAGACGCCTCCGTCCCCCACCCCACCCCAGCGAGGCGCGGGGTGGCACAGGCGCGTGCTGCGCCTGGGAGAGGGACTGGCAGCCAGCACGGTGTGGCTAACTGGTGCAACGTTTACCCTGCTGGGCGCCCTGCTGCTGGCAGCCTGGCTGTGGAGCGGGCAGCCCCAGTCCTTGCCCCAAGCCCTGGGCTGGGCACAGCGCTGGCTTGCTGATGACACCGGGTACAGCCCGCTGCAGTTCAGCGACGCGCGAGGCAGCTTGCGCGAAGGCGGCACCATTGGCCATCTGCGTTGGCAGCAAGACAAGCTGGACATCCAGATCGACGGTCTGGAAGTGCGCTGGCCTGCCCAGCTGCTGGCCGATGTCTTGATCCGGCGCAAGGCACAGATCGACACCCTGTCGGCAAGCCGCGTGCGTGTGCATGACGAACGGCCGCCATCGGCCGAACCCATGGCCCCCCCCACCACGCTGGAACTCCCCTGGCTGCGTGAACTGAGCCTGCCTGTGGAGCTGCAGCAGTTCACGCTGGAAGGCGGCACGCCCATCGTGTTCGGGCCGCTGCGCGCCAACTACCGTTACGGTGGCAACCAGGCCGAGGAGCAGCCCGGGCACCATCTGGACGTGACCCGCCTGCGATGGGTCGAGGGTGACTACACCATCGCCGCGCAGTTGCAGGCCACGGCGCCCCTGGCCCTGCAAGTGCGGCTGGAAGGCCGCATCCCTACCCGTGTGCCCGTGGCGGGCGGCCCCACACTGGACCTGCGTGCCGAAGCCAGCCTGCAAGGCACGCTGGCCACGCGTGACGCTGCGCTGCAGCTTCAGGCAGAGGCCAGAACCGTCACCGGCCAGACCGGCGGGCTCGCGCCCTACCTGCAAACCCACATCCACCTGCGCCCTTGGGCCGACATGCCGCTGGAAAGCGGGCACCTGCAATTGCAGGACATCGATCTGGCCAGTCTGTGGCCTGGCGCCCCGGGCACGCGGCTGCGCGGCGCATGGCTGGCTGACCGCAGCGATGCCGCATGGCACCTGCGCGGCGACCTGACCAACCTGCGGCCCGGCCCCTGGGACCGCCGGGCATTGCCCCTGGCCAAGCTGCGCGCCGACCTGCAGGTGACCGCAGACCGCGTGCAGCTGACCGAACTGCAAGCCGAACTGGCGAATGCCCAGGTGCGGGCACATGCCACGGCGCAGCTCCGCCCCCAGCCGCAAACCCCTTGGCGAGAACGCCTGAACGGCTGGGAAGGCGAGCTGCAGGTCCAAGGCCTGCAACCGGAGGCCCTGCTGAGCACCCTGGCCGTGCAGCCGCTGAATCTGTCAGCAAAGGTACAGGCCCGGGGGGCACTGCCCCCTTCATCGGCCGAGTTCGCGGTAAGCACAGGCCCGCATACCGGGCGCAGCGCCAGCAGCCGCGCTTTGCCTGCACCCAGGCTGCAAGCGGAAGGGAACTGGAGCAACGGCGTGCTGCAACTGCGGCAAGCCGTTTTGCAAGCCCTGGACGTTGAAGCCAGGGCACAGGGCATGCTGGACGTGAACAACCGCCGCTTCGACGGCATGCTGGATGCCCGGCTGCCTGGTGTGACAGCTCAGGCAAAAGGCCAGTGGAGTTTGAGCCAGGCACCAATACCCGCCCCTCAACGCCCGCTGCGGGCCCGCGACCAGGGCCACCTTGAGGCAGAGCTGCGGCAAGCCAGCGAACTTCAGCGCTGGCTGCGCCAGACCCTGGCCACCGCCGACCGGCTGCTTCCCGCGTACAAGCCATCGCGCCATGTGCCTGCCCAGTGGCTCGACCTTGCCCTGGAAGCCCGGGGGACCCTGGCGATGGACTGGTCCGCAGCGCCCGGACAGCCCATGGAACTGGCTCTGCGCCACAAAGGGGCGGCCAGCGCCAGCAGCTGGAGCGTGCAGACTGCGCTGCAGACACAGGGCCAGCTGGCCTGGACGCCGCGCGGCCTCGACGTTCGCCTGCGGCTGGACGAACTCGCCTTGAAAGGCTCGGACAGGAACCTGCCTTACGGCGCGGAAGCGAGCCTGCAAGGCAACCCCGAGGTGCGCTGGAGCAATGGCTCCCTTGACGTGCAGGCCGGGCGCCTGCTGCTCACACCCGACCCGGCCCCTGGCACGCCCGCCATGTCCCGCGACCCTGTGACACTGGCATGGGACCAGTTGCGCTGGAGCGAAACCGAGCTCGTCACCCGGGGACAAGCCCAGGGGCTGGCACTGAGCTGGCTCAACGCTTGGCTGGCCACACCCGCCGCCCCCCAGGGACCGCTGCCAGCCTCTGGTCTGGCAGGAGAGCTGATCTTCCAGGCCGACTGGGACGTTCGCCTGCCGCTGCACCAGCAGGCGGCCACGGCACGTCCGGCGCAGGCCCGCATCGCGCTGCGCCGCACCAGCGGCGATCTGGCCCTGGTCACAGGCGAAGGGCCACGCGCCGAGCGGATTGCGGCGGGCGTCAGCGAGGTGAGCACGGTGCTTGAGCTCGCGGGCCGCACGCTGGACGCGCAACTGCGCTGGCAAAGCCAGAACGCCGGACAGATCCAGGCCGATGTCCGGACCGAACTTGCCCCGCCCACACCGGACGCCACGTGGACCTGGCCCGGTACCGCGCCGCTGCAAGGACGCGTACAGGCCGCGCTGCCCCAGGTGGGTTTGTGGTCGCGCCTCGCGCCGCCCGGCTGGCGGGTGCGTGGCAGGCTCCAGGCCGACGCCGCCCTGAGCGGTACCCGCCAGCAGCCCTTGTGGCGTGGCACCCTGCAGGCCGACGACCTGGCCCTGCGCTCCCTGCTCGACGGGCTGGATTTCACCGACGGACAACTGCTTGCCCGGCTGGATGGCGAAACCCTGCGTATCGACAGCCTGCGGCTGCGCGGCGCGGGCGGCGAACAAGGCGGGCTGCTCACCGGCAGCGGCTCGGCCACCTGGCCGCTGCTGCCAGCCGCAGATGGCAACCCGCCGCGCCGTGAGCCAGACATCGAACTGAAACTCCAGGCACAGCAGTTGCGCCTGCTGGCCCGCGCCGACCGGCGCCTCACGCTCAGTGGCAACGTCGACGCGCGTCTTCGGGGGCAACGGCTGGACGTAACGGGCCGCCTGCGGGCCGACCAGGCCCTCTTTCTGCTGCCCGACGAATCCACCCCGGCCCTGGGCGACGACGTGGTGGTGCGCGGCCAGCAACGCCCCGCCACAGCTGGTGGCGGCACGCCCGTGCAAGCCCACGTGCAACTCGACCTGAGCCTGGGCGATGACTTCCAGATACGGGGCCAGGGTGTGAGCACCTGGCTGGCGGGCAGGCTGCAACTCAACAGCAGCCCAAGCCAGAACGCTCCCCAGTTGACCGGCCAGGTGCGCACCGTTCGGGGCACATACCGCGCCTATGGCCAGTCGCTCAACATCGAAGAAGGCGTGGTGCGCTTCAACGGCGCCTACGACAACCCTACGCTCGACATCCTGGCCTTGAGGCCCCACCCGACGCAGAAAGTGGGCGTGCAGATCAGCGGCACTGCCCGAGCGCCGCGCGTGCGCCTGTACGCCGACCCCGACCTGCCCGACAGCGAGAAACTGGCCTGGCTGGTGCTGGGCCGGCCGGCCACCGGCGCGGGCGCCGAAGCCGCGGTGCTGCAACAGGCAGCCCTGGCCCTGCTGAGTGGACAGGGCCGCACGGGCGACGGGTCGCTGACTCGCGCACTGGGGTTGGACGAGCTGTCCTTCCAGGGCGAAGGCACCAGCGCCGATGGCACCACCACGGCGGCCGCACTCACCCTGGGCAAGCGCATCTCCAACCAGCTTTACCTGAGCTATTCACGCAGCGTGGTGGGCGTGATGGGCACCGTGGCGGTGCTGTATGACGTGTCGCGCTACGTGACCCTGCGCGCCCAGGCAGGCGACGACAACGCAATCGACCTCATCTTCACGCGGCGCTACGACTGAACGGGTACCCACGGCCCGGTACAATCCGGCCCGGCCTCCCCGTAGTTCAATGGATAGAACGGCCGCCTCCTAAGCGGCAAATACAGGTTCGATTCCTGTCGGGGGGACCAGTCCCCGGCTCAGTCCTTGCCGCGCAGCGTGCGGCTCAGCAGGATGACGGGAATCAAGCCCACCAGCACCAACGTCAGCGCAGGCAGGGCAGCCTCACCCAGGCGCTCGTCGCGCGCGAGCTGGTAAGTCACCACAGCCAGCGTGTCGCTGTTGAACGGCCGCAGCACCAGCGTGGCTGGCAGCTCCTTCATCACGTCCACGAACACCAGCAGCGCCGCCGCCGCCGTGGAGCGCTTGAGCAGCGGCCAGTGCACCCTTGCCAGCAACGAGGCACCGGTGCTGCCCAGCATGCGGGCGGAGTCATCAAGGCTGGACGGAATGCGCGCGTAGCCGCTTTGCACCGACTGCAGCGCAACCGCAGAAAAACGCACCAGGTAGGCCCAGACGATGCCCAACACCGTGGCCGTGACCCAGTAGCCCACGCTGCTTTGCGGCGCCACCTCTTGCAGCCACCCGACCGGCAGCAACAGACCCACCACCACCACCGCACCGGGAACCGCGTAGCCAAGGCTGACCACGCGCACGGCACCGCGCGTGAGAACCGTGGGTTGCCGCCGCTGCGCAAAGCCCAGCGCCAGTGCTGCCACGGTGGCCAGCAGCGCGCTCAAGCCCGCCAGCCACAGGCTGTTGCGCGCCCATTGCACAAAAGAAGTCCAGGGCAATTCGTCCCAGCCACCCACCAGCGGCCGCAGCATGAACAGCACCGGCAACACAAAACCGAACAGCACCGGCAGGCCGCACACCAGCCACGCCCACGCAGCCCGGGCGCCACGCAAGCGCGCGGGTTGAGCCTCGGCACTGCCCGCACGCATGCCGCGCAGGCTGGCAAAACGCATGCGCTGCTGGGCACGGTGCTCCAGCCACAGCAACAGCGCCACGGTCAGCAGCAGCAAGGTGGCCAGCTGCGCGGCAGCCAGGCGGTTGTCCATCACCAGCCAGGCCTTGTAAACACCGGCCGTGAACGTCTGGATGCCAAAGTAGCTGGCCACGCCAAAGTCCGCCAGTGTCTCCATCAAAGCCAGGGCCACGCCCGCAGCCACGGCGGGGCGGGCCAGCGGCAAGGCCACCTCGCGAATGCGCCGCGACAAGGGTGCGCCCAGCAGGCGCGCCGCCTCCATCAACTGGGCGGCGCGTTCGCTCAGCGCCGTGCGCGCCAGCAGGTAGACGTAGGGGTACAGGCTGAAGGTGAACACCCACACCGCCCCCCAGACGTTGCGCACTTCGGGGAACACGCGGCCGCGCAACCCGAATGTGTCACGCAAGAACACCTGCATGGGGCCGGAGAACTGCAAGAAGTCGGTGTAGGCGTAAGCCACCACATAGGCTGGCATGGCCAGCGGCAGCAGCAAGGCCCATTCGAACACGCGCCGCCCGGGGAAATCGAACAGCGTCACCGCGCTGGCCGTGCCCATGCCTACCAAGGCCACGGCCACCGCCACCGCCACACACAGCAGGAGCGAAGTCCAGGTGTATTCCGGCAACACCGTGGCTGCCATCTGACGCAGCACATCCTGCGCCTCGGCGTTGAACTGCAGCCACGACGCCGCCAACGCCAGCACCGGCAGGGCCAGCAGCAAGGCAAACAGCAACAAAGCGGCCTGGGGCAACCATTGCCCCAAACGGGTGAGTATTTGATTCATGTCAGCGCGAATGAGAATGGTCATTATCTACAATGCGATACATGTTCCTTTCCGTCTCCCACCTCAGCATCCGTTACCCCGGCGCCGACCACCTGGCGGTAGACGAGGTTTCGCTTGGCCTGGCGGCGGGGGAAATCGGTGTGCTGATCGGCCCATCCGGCTGCGGCAAGACCACGCTGCTGCGCGCGGTGGCGGGCCTGGAGCGCGCCACCAGCGGCAAGATCGCCCTGCAAGGTGAAACGGTGAGCGGCGACGGCACCCACATGCCGCCCGAGCAGCGCCGCATCGGCATGGTGTTCCAGGACTACGCGCTGTTCCCGCACCTGAACGTGCAGCGCAACATCGCCTTCGGCATCAAGCAGATGGACGCCAAGGCCCGTCAGGCGCGCGTGCGCGAGGTGCTGGCGCTGGTGGGGCTGGACGGTATGCAGGAACGTTTTCCGCACGAACTGTCGGGCGGGCAGCAACAGCGCGTGGCCCTGGCCCGCGCCCTGGCACCCAACCCGCGCCTGATGCTGCTGGACGAACCGTTTTCCAACCTCGACGTGGACCTGCGCGAGCGCTTGGCGCACGAGATCCGCGCCATCCTCAAGGCGGCAGGCGCGACCGCGCTGTTCGTGACGCACGACCAGCTCGAAGCCTTTGCCATTGGCGACGTGATCGGGGTGATGCACCAGGGTCGGCTGCACCAGTGGGACAGCGCCTACGCGCTCTACCACCGGCCCGCCACGCGCTTCGTGGCCGAATTCATCGGGCACGGTGTGTTCGCCCCGGCGCAGATTGCGCACCACGGTGACGAGGTGGTGGTGCAGACACCGCTGGGCGCCCTGCAGGACGTGGAGGAATGCCCGCTGCCCAGCGCCTACGAGGCGGGCCTGTGCGACGTGCTGCTGCGCGCCGACGACATCGTCCACGACGACGACGCCCCCGTGAAGGCGCAGATCGTGCGCAAGGCCTTCCGGGGTTCGGAATTCCTCTATACCCTGCGCCTGGCTTCGGGCGAAACGGTGATGACGCACGTGCCCTCGCACCACAACCACGCGGTAGGCGAATGGATCGGCATTCGCGCGGCGGTGGACCACGTGGTCACCTTCGAGCGGGGCGGCGGCGCTGCTTCGCCGCCTGCACCCGGCGTGGCCGTGCGCTGACGTCGCACTGCCCCAGAATCAATGCTGGTGGCCATGCCCGTGGGCGGGCAGCACCTCCAGCAACGCCGCCGGGAAGCGCATGCCTTTGGTGTCGGTGCCGCTGGCGGGTTTTTCCACCCAGGCGTTGCGGCCCTTCTCGCAAACCTGCTCCACGTTGAACCACAGCGGCCCAGGCGCCGCCGCCACCTGGAACTGCATCACGAACTCGTCGTAGAAGGCATCGGGCAAGTTGCCGCCGCTCCACACCACGCGCGCCACGCGCTCGGTGATCTGGCGGCCATGCTGCGTGGCGGGGCGGGCCAGCGTCTCCAACTCGGTGCTGAGCTGCCAACCGGGCTTGGGCATGGGCCTGGCGCCCAGCACGCCGTCGGGCAGCGTCACCTCCAGGCGGACAGTAGGTGAGCCTTCGCAGCCGTGGCCGACCTTGAACGCGGCGCGATGGTACGCCCCTTGTATGGCGCTGGGCTCTTGCAGCGTGACGTGGGCGTGGGCCATGGGCAGGCCTGCGACAAAAGCCAACGAGCAGATCGACAGGGACTTGGAGAAACGGTTTTTCATCAGGATTTTTATGTGAAGCATGGACAAGGGACTCAGGCCGGGCAGGCTTGGTCAGGCAAGGTATCCAGAGCGGCAATGCCAGGCTTGATGCGCAGCGCACCTGACCGTTCCAGCCTGGCCAGCGCGCGGCACACGGTCTCGTGTTGCGCGTCGACCACCTGGGCCATCTCGCGCAGGGAAGGCAGCATCTTTCGCTCCTTGCCTGCCTGCGATTTCGCCCCGGCGGCTGGACGCGACCACGCCTGCCATGCCAACCCCAGCAGGCGCAGCAGATGCGCCAGACGCTGCGCGACCGGGCCGGTGCGCAAGGTGGTCATGTCTTCGTAGCGCGCCAACTGCTGCAACAGGGCCTGCTGCATCAGGCGGTCCCGCTCATCGGGTGCCGTGCAGGCGACGGGTTCAATTCGCAGCGGCGTCAACGCGTTGGCGTCGAACTGGTAAGGCTGGCCACACAAAGACTCGATGCCGATCAGGTCCCCGGGCAAGGCCAGGCGCACCACCTGGCTCTGCGGGCCGTGCTTGCGCTCCAGGCGGGCAACGCCAGCAGCAACGCGCCACATCGGCCCCGCGTCGCCAGACATGAAGATGGCCGAACCGGCGGAACGCAGTTCGCCCGCTGACAAGATTGCGTTATTCAAGATGTACTCCTTGTTTCTGAACCGTTGAATCCGGCCCTGCGCAAACTGGCGCAGGCCTGAACCGCTGGCGCGCTACGGGCCAGGGTTTCGCGAGCAATGGATGTCAGAACAGGAGGGGCGGCCCCCGGGCCGAGGCCTTGGCAACCGCAAGGGCAGCGAACGGCACCCCCTTGTGTGCTGGCTGCGCCGGGTGGGGTACCGGCGCCCAGTCGAAGTGCCAGCGGGAAGCCAGCGGCGCAAAGCGCTCGGCCGCCAGCAGGCACAAGCCGCAGGCGTCGAGCAGGTGAGACAGTTGCTCCGGGCCCGCCTGTCTCGCGTTGGCGGCCCGCTCGCCCGGACCACCCTCGTGCAGGACCCATCGAGCGCCCGTGCCGGAGCAGATCTCCACCATCTGCCACCCCGCGCCATGCGCCAGCCAGCGCGATACCCCGGGGGCGAGCGTGGCCGCGCACATGAGCAGCAACGCCCAGCGCATCCATCTTGTGGAGACGGGGCGTGGCTTGTGCGGGGTCAAGGCCATGAATGGTCAGTGCGGCAAGGCTGTAAGGCGGCCGTACAGAACGTCAGTGCTTGTGGCCGTGCTGGTGTTGCATGCCCTCGGCAGGCGTGGCAGCGGCAGCGCCCAGCGCGCGCACGGGAAGCTGCAGCTCCAGCGTCTCGCGCTTGGCCTGGGCATCTTCAAACACCAGGGTCAGCGGCACGGTTTCGCCCGCCTTCACCGGGCCCTTGAGGTCCAGCAGCATGACGTGGTAGCCACCCGGCTTGAGCTCCACTGTCTTGCCTGCGGGCAGTGGCAGCGCCTCCACGGCGCGCATGCGCATCACGTCCTTGTCCATCGCCATTTCATGGACTTCGGTCACGCCCGCAACGGGTGAACTGGCCGAGACGAGGCGCGCATCCTTCTGCGCGGTCAGGCGCATGAACGCGCCAGTGGACTTCTGCTGGGCAACGGTACCACGCACCCAGGCGTCTTCCACTTTCACGTTGGACTGAGCCCAGGCACTTGCGGTAACGGCGAGCATGGCGGCGGCAATGAGTTTCTTCATGATGACTCCAAGGGATGAAACGAATGGAACAGGTTGATGACGCGCCGCAAGGACGCGCGCTGGTGAAGGGACGCGCAGACGGCGCCCAGAGGCATGCGCCACGGCCCGCATGCGCGGGGTGGGCAGGAAATCAGGCGGTGAAGGGAGGGGCGCGGGACTGGGCCGGTGGCCAGAGCGCCGCCAGAACGGGGTCGGCAGGTGCTGCCGCGAACCAGGTAGCCACAGCTGCGCTGGGCAGCGTACCGGCCATGTCCGCCGGAGGCAGCCCGCCTGCGCCACCATGCAGCAGGCACCAGTCACATTGAGCGGTGCCGGACGCGGCAGGGGCTTCGCCAGCGTCGCGCTGCTCGCCCTGGGCATTCATCCAGACCATGCCGGTGCTGGTGCAGACCTGCAACCAGTCGGTGCCGCCTTGCGCGCGCACCACGGCCTGTGCCACAACCGGCAAGCAGGCGCTCAGCGCCAGCAACCACATGGCAAACCATGCGGTCCAGCGTTTGCGCCTGGCCGATTTCAACATGGTCCGCATGGTATCAGAAGGGCTTTAAACACAGTGCCCGGAGGGCAAAGAGTACACTTGTGACGCGCCTCGCCCCAGCCAGATTTTCCTGACTGCGGCCTTTCGTTTCAAACCATAAACATTGACGGCCACACCCCCATGACTCCAGCCGAACAAGCGCTGCGCGACGCAGCGTTCGAATACCACCGTTCCCCCAACAAAGGCAAGATTTCCGTTCAGCCGACCAAGCCGCTGTCCAACCAGCGCGACCTGAGTCTGGCCTACTCCCCCGGTGTGGCCTACCCTTGCCTGGCCATCCAGGAGAACCCGGCCATGGCCGCCGAATACACCAGCCGCGGCAACCTGGTGGGTGTGATCACCAACGGCACCGCCGTGCTGGGCCTGGGCGACATTGGCCCGCTGGCCGGCAAGCCGGTGATGGAAGGCAAAGGCTGCCTGTTCAAGAAGTTCGCGGGCGTTGACGTGTTCGACATCGAACTGGCCGAGCGCGATCCCGACAAGCTGGTGGACATCATCGCTGCGCTGGAGCCCACCCTGGGCGGCGTGAACCTGGAAGACATCAAGGCGCCCGAGTGCTTCTACATCGAGAAGAAGCTGCGCGAGCGCATGAAGATCCCTGTCTTCCACGACGACCAGCATGGCACGGCCATCATTTCCAGTTCTGCTCTGCTCAACGGCCTGGAACTGGTGGGCAAGGCCATCGGCGAAGTCAAGCTGGTGGTTTCCGGCGCGGGTGCGGCAGCCATTGCCTGCCTGGACCTGATGGTGGCGCTGGGCGTGAACATCGAGAACATCCTGGTGTGCGACTCCAAGGGCGTGATCCACACCGAGCGTGAAGATGCCAAGGCGGGCAAGCTCGACGCCTCCAAGCAGCGCTACTGCCGCAATACCGGCGCCCGATCCCTGGCCGATGCGGTCAACGGCGCTGACGTGTTCCTGGGCTGCTCGGCTCCTGGCGTGCTCACGGCCGACATGGTCAAGACCATGGCCGACAAGCCCATCATCCTGGCGCTGGCCAACCCCGAGCCCGAGATCCGCCCCGAGGTCGCCAAGGCCGCCCGCCCCGACTGCATCATTGCCACCGGCCGTTCGGACTACCCGAACCAGGTGAACAACGTGCTGTGCTTCCCGTACATCTTCCGGGGTGCGCTGGACTGCGGCGCCACCACCATCACCGAAGAAATGAAGATGGCCTGCGTGCGCCAGATCGCCGATCTGGCCAAGAGCGAGACCAGCGACGAAGTGGCCGCCGCCTACGTGGGCCAGGACCTGAGCTTTGGCCCCGACTACATCATCCCCAAGCCCTTCGACTCGCGCCTGATCCTCAAGATCGCGCCCGCCGTGGCGCAGGCCGCCGCCGATTCCGGCGTGGCCACCCGCCCCATCACCGACATGGAGGCGTACAAGGAAAGCCTGGGCCGTTTCGTCTACCAGACCGGCATTCTGATGCGGCCGGTCTTCAACGCCGCCAAGGCCCTGCCCGCCAACAAAAAGCGTGTGGCCTATGCCGACGGCGAAGACGAGCGCGCACTGCGTGCCGCGCAGATGGCCATTGACGAGGGCATTGCCACCCCCATCCTGATCGGCCGCCCTGCGGTGATCGCCGCGCGCATCCAGAAGGCTGGCCTGCGGCTGCGCCTGGGTGTGGACGTGGAGAACGTCAACCCCGAGGACGACCCGCGCTTCCGCCAGTACTGGGAACACTACCACGGCATGATGAAGCGCAACGGCGCCACACCTGAGGTAGCCAAGGCCGCAGTGCGCCGCTCCAACACCATCATCGGCTCGCTGATGGTGAGCCTGGGTGACGCCGACGCGCTGATCTGCGGCCTGGTGGGCACCTACACCACGCACCTTGAGCGCATTGACAGCATCCTGGGCCTGAAGAAGGGTGTGAGCAACTACGCCGCCGTCAACGCCCTGATGACGGATCGCGGCCCGGTGTTCATTGCCGACACCTACGTGAACGAGGACCCAAGCGCCGAACAACTGGCCGAGATCGCCTGGATGGCCGCACAGGAGGTGCAGCGCTTCGGCATCCCGCCCAAGGTGGCTTTCCTGTCGCACTCCAGCTACGGCTCGTCCAAGCGGGCATCTGCGCGCAAGATGCGCCTGGCCCGCGACCTGTTCGTGGCGCAGCACCCGGACATCGAATGCGATGGCGAGCTGCACGGCGACGCCGCACTGCAACCCGAGATTCGCAGCGCGTACCTGGCCGACTCGACACTCACCGGCTCGGCCAACCTGCTGGTCTGCCCGAACCTGGATTCGGCCAACATCCTCTACAACGTGCTCAAGACCACCACCAGCGGTGGTGTGACGGTGGGCCCCATCCTGATGGGCGCCGCGGCTCCTGCCTACATCCTCACCCCCGCCGCCACGGTGCGCCGCGTCTTCAACATGACCGCGCTGGCTGCCGCCCACGCGGGTGCACCTGGCCGCTGAGCCATGACAAACACCCGGACTGCCTGCTTGCTCAGGCAGTCCGGCGTGAAGGGTGAAACAGGCGCCAGCCCCGGCTGGCCAGCGCAGCCACCACGGCCAGCGCCAGCCCCCAGCCCAGCAGACGGGAGAGCACCAACTCCCCTTCCCGCGCCGCCCCCATGAAAAACAGCACGAACGCCAGCACGTGCACCAACAGGCGCTGAACGCGCACCCATGCGGACTCGCTGCGCCACAGCCAGGCGATCAGCACATCCACACACCACCAAACGGCGAACACCGTGTCCAGAATGGGCGCGCTAACCCGCGTGGTGTTCAGGATGCGCGACCAGTCGCCGCTGAAGATGACCCAGACGGCCCAGCAGAAATGCACGAGGAAGACCACCAGCGCGGCCGTCCAGAACGCGAGCCACCAGCTGGCCGCCACCAGTGAACGGCGGCGCCAGCTGAACAGCACCAGTGCGGGCAAGGCCAGCAACAACGCGGCCCAGATGGTGAAAAAGGTGAAATGCAAGTCCTGCCGCTGTGTTTCCAGCATGTCGGGGGATGTGCCGCCCGGCGGCAACAGGGAGAACACCGGCCAGTCACGGCTCCACCAGGCCGCCAGCATGGACAGCACCAGCAACAGCGCCGCACAGGCGACGGCGATCAGCATGGGCACCCGGCCTGGGCGCGGCGTGCGTTCGGGAATGGCGGCAGGTGAACAGGCTGACATGGAGGTTCCGGGTGGTTGAGAATCCGGGCCGATGCTAGTTGGCAGCCCCGCAAACGACCATCAAAATCTTGACAATGTCTGCACCCCAGTCCCGGAAAAACTCCGCCAACCCCCAGCCCGCCACAGGCCTGCGGCTGGCGCTGCAGAGCGACGAGTGGTTTGCAGGCTGCTCCGCCGGGCTGCAGGCATTCCTGCTGGCCACCGGTGTGCAACGACGCCTGGCTGATGGCGAGTCCCTGTTCATCCGCGGCGACAACGCCGGGGGGCTGTGCTGCGTGCTTTCCGGCGCCCTGGTCATCAGTGCCACACACATCAGCGGCGCGGCGGCCATGCTGGCCCAACTGGAGCCCTACCAGTGGTTTGGTGAGATTTCACTGATAGACGGCCAGCCGCGCACCCACGACGCCACCGCACGGGGCGAATCCTCTGTTCTGGTCGTGCCACACGCGGCGCTGCTGGACTGGCTCCACCAGCACCCGGCAGACTGGCGCGACATGGCAAAACTGGCGTGCCGCAAACTGCGCACTGCCTTCCATGTGCTGGAGGAATGGGGACTGCTTTCGCTCGAGCAACGGCTGGCCCGCCGCCTGTGGCTGCTGGCTCAGGGCTACGGCAGCCGGTCCGGCACCCCCAGGCGGCGCATCCGCTTGGGGCAGGAAGCCATGGCGCAAATGCTGGGCGTGAGCCGCCAGAGCGCCAACAAGGCCCTGCAGATGCTGGAGCAGCAAGGTGTCATCCGGCGTCACTACGCCGAAGTGGAGCTGCTGGACCTGGAAGCGTTGAGCGATCCCCGCCGACTGGGCTGAAGCTGCGCACCAAAGGCGGGAGGCGCACTTTTTCCGTGCATTTCGGTCAGGGTTTGCCACAATGTGCACCAATCTGGTTGACCGGAGAATGTATACACCTCTGTGTTCAATCAGGCATGGGCATGGCTTGGATACTGGCACCCTTTTTGCTGCATCCCCTGCACCGTGACGGTTGCCGTCGTTTCCTTTCAGCATTCCCCCAGCCAGGGGGCCCCAGGAGCACACATGAAGAAGCGCCTATTCCTTCAGACAGCCGCAGCCCTTGCAGCGGCAGCCGCCTTCGGCTCGGCCCATGCACAGACTGCCATCAAGTTCCAGCTGGACTGGCGCTTTGAAGGGCCTGCCGCGCTGTTCCTGCAACCTGCAGCGAAAGGCTATTTCAAGTCAGCGGGCCTGGACGTGACGATCGACTCGGGCAACGGCTCTGGCGGTACCGTGACCCGCGTTGCCTCGGGCACCTACGACATGGGTTTTGCCGACATGGCCGCCCTGATGGAGTTCCACGCCAACAACCCGGACGCCCCCAACAAGCCGGTGGCCGTGATGATGGTCTACAACAACACCCCCGCCGCCGTGCTGGCACTGAAGAAGTCCGGCATCACCAAGCCAGCCGACCTGAATGGCAAGAAGCTGGGCGCACCGGTGTTCGACGCTGGCCGCAAGGCTTTCCCGATCTTCGAGAAGGCCAACAACGTCAGCAGCGTGGCCTGGACTTCCATGGACCCCCCGCTGCGCGAGACCATGCTGGTGCGCGGCGACATCGATGCCATCACCGGTTTCTCGTTCACCTCGCTGCTCAACCTGGAGGCACGCGGTGTCAAGGCAGAAGACGTGGTGATCCTGCCCTACGCCGACTATGGCGTGAAGCTCTACGGCAACGTCATCATCGCCAGCCCCAAACTGATCAAGGAGAACCCGGGCGCCGTGAAGGCCTTCCTGTCTGCCTTCGCCAAGGGTGCCAAGGAGGTGATGGCCAACCCTGCCGCCAGCATCGACACGGTGAAGGCGCGCGACGGCATCATCAACGTGGCACTCGAGACGCGCCGCCTGCAGCTGGCCATCGACTCGGTGGTGGCCAGCCCTGACGCCCGCAAGGAAGGTTTTGGCCAGGTCAACCCCGGCCGCCTGTCGCTGATGGCCTCGCAGGTGTCCGACGCCTACGGCACCAAGACCCGCATCAACCCGTCTGCCGTGTGGGACGGCTCCATGCTGCCACCTGCCGCCGAGCTGAACATCCTGCCCCCGGCCAAGAAGTAAGCCAGACGAATCGCACGAGCCGGGCCAGTCACCCCAGGGCGGCTGGCCCTTTTTTCAGGGCATTTCCCCCATGCAAGACACCCCCACCCTGCCCGCCGGCAGCGACGAGGCCTTCGTTGACTTCGACCAGGTATGGCTGGCCTACAACGACGAACTGCTGGCCAAGAACATCTTCGCCGTCGAGGACATCAACCTCAAGGTCAGGCGTGGCGAGTTCATCGCCATCGTCGGCCCCTCGGGTTGCGGCAAGTCCACCTTCATGAAGCTGACCACCGGGCTGAAGATGCCCAGCATGGGCAAGATTCGCATCGACGGCCAGCCCGTGACCGGGCCGCTGAAGATATCGGGCATGGCGTTCCAGGCGCCATCGCTGCTGCCCTGGCGCACCACGCTGGACAACGTGCTGCTGCCACTGGAGATCGTGGAGCCCTACCGCAGCCAGTTCAAAGACCGCCGCAAGGAGTTCGAAGAACGCGCGAAGAAACTGCTGGAAAGCGTGGGCCTGGGCGGCATGGAAAAGAAATTCCCCTGGGAACTGTCGGGCGGCATGCAGCAGCGCGCCAGCATCTGCCGCGCGCTCATCCACGAACCCAAGATGCTGCTGCTGGACGAACCCTTTGGCGCGCTGGACGCCTTCACCCGCGAGGAGCTTTGGTGCACGCTGCGCGACCTGTGGGAGGCACAGCGTTTCAACGTGATCCTGGTGACGCACGACCTGCGCGAGAGCGTGTTCCTGGCCGACACGGTGTATTGCATGAGCAAGAGCCCGGGGCGCTTCGTTGTGCGTCGCGACATCCCCATCCCGCGCACGCGCGATCTGGAAGTCACCTACACCCGCGAATTCACCGACATCGTCCACGAGCTGCGCGGCCACATTGGCGCGATGCGCAAGGCTGGCGCGACGATCAACCAGTGACAGGAATGTCCCCATGAAAAAGAAACACATCGAACGCTGGTCACCCCTGCTGCTGTTGCTGGCCATCGTCATCGTCTGGGAAGTCATCACCAGCGGCTTCGGGGTGTCGGAGTTCATCTTCCCCAGCCCCTCGCGCATCTGGGAGCAGACGCTGGAGCACAAGACCACCATCCTCGGCCATGCGTGGCGTACCTACTGGGTGACGATGGCCGGCTTCGGCATTGCCATCGTGGTGGGTGTGCTGCTGGGCTTCCTGATCGGCAGCTCGCGGCTGGCCTACGCGGCCATCTACCCGCTGATGACGGCCTTCAACGCCCTGCCCAAGGCGGCCTTCGTGCCCATCCTGGTGGTGTGGTTCGGCATCGGCATCGGGCCCGCCATCCTCACGGCCTTCCTCATCAGCTTCTTTCCCATCATGGTGAACATTGCCACCGGGCTGGCCACGCTGGAACCCGAGCTGGAAGACGTGCTGCGCGTGCTGGGCGCCAAGCGCTGGGACGTGCTGGTGAAGGTGGGCCTGCCGCGTTCGCTGCCTTACTTCTACGGTTCGCTCAAGGTGGCCATCACACTCGCTTTCGTGGGCACCACAGTGTCGGAGATGACGGCCTCGAACGAAGGCATTGGCTACCTGCTGATCTCGGCAGGTTCTTCCATGCAGATGGGGCTGGCCTTCAGCGGCTTGCTGGTGGTGGGCATCATGGCCATGGTAATGTACGAACTCTTCAGCTTCATCGAAAAGCACACCACCGCCTGGGCCCACCGGGGCAGCCAGGGCGCTTGACACCGCTGGGCAGGCACGATGACACCCCAGCAGATAGAACGGCACCTGAGGCGAGCCAACGACGTGGCCCGGCGCGCGGCCAGCATGGGGCGCCACCCCTTCGGCGCCCTGCTGGTGGCACCGGACGGCGACACCGTGCTGGCGGAACAGGGCAACATCGACACGGTGCACCACGCCGAGGCCACGCTGGCACGCACCGCGTCGCTCAACTACCCGCGCGACTACCTGTGGAATTGCACGCTGGTCACCACCTTCGAGCCCTGCGCCATGTGCACAGGCACCATCTACTGGGCCAACATAGGGCGCATTGTTTATGGCGCCAGCGAAGAAGCCTTGCTGGCGCTGACGGGCAACCATGACGAGAACCCCACGCTGGCACTGCCCTGCCGTGAGGTGATTGCACGTGGGCAAAAGGCCATTGAGGTGACGGGGCCGGTGCCCCACCTGGTGGACGAGATGGTGGCGCCGCACCGGGGCTTCTGGGGCGAGCGACGATGAGCGACGTGCTGAGTCCACCAGACATGGCCGCCCACACGCCCAAGCACGCACAGGCACACAAGGCTTGGCAGGCCAGCCTGAGCATGAACTACGAACGCCAGGGCGCCAGCACCGTGCTGCACTACCGGCACAACGGGCCGCTGCGCATCTTCAAGAGCCTGTACCCCGAGGGTCCTGGCATCTGCCACAACGTGGTCGTGCACCCGCCCGGTGGACTGGTGGAAGGCGACCACTTGGCGGTGGACGTGCGCGTGGCCGAGGGCGCACACGCGCTGGTGTCCACCCCCGGCGCCACGCGTTTTTACCTGTCGGACGGCACACGGGCCACCCAGACCGTGCGTCTGAAGCTGGAGCGTGGCGCGCGACTGGAATGGCTGCCGCTGGAAACACTGGCCTACAGCGGCTGCAACGGCGTGAACACCCTGGAGATGGACCTGGCCGAAGGCGCGGAACTGCTGGCCTGGGACGTGCTGAGCCTGGGTCTGCCTGCATCTGACCAGCCGTTTGAGCGCGGCAGCTTTGTGCAGCGGATGGCCTGGCCCGGCAGGTGGCTGGAACATGCCCGCATGGCGGCGAGCGACACGCTGCTGCTGGACAGCCCCCTGGGCCTGGACGGCCAGCGCTGCCTGGGCACGCTGGTATTGGCCTGTGGCACACCTTTCACGCGCGAGCGCCGCGAGCTGCTGCTGGAGTTGCTGCGCGAGCAGATAGATGCGCACCCACTGGCCGCGCGCTGCGGCGCCACCTGCCCCAACGACCATGTGCTGGTGGTGCGCGCCTTGGCGCAACAGGTGGAGCCGGTGATGCAGCTGTGGCAAGCCCTGTGGGCCACGCTGCGCGAACACGCCTGGCAGCTGGGCACCATACAACCGCGCGTCTGGCGCGTATAAAGGTGGGTCATCAGGGTGGCCCGGGGCTGACGCATACTCCTTCCATGACCGACAAGCGCCTGCTCATCGACCGCGCCGCCTGCGTGGCCACTTTCGACCCTGCCCTGCCCGACCCAGCCAGCGAGTTGCGCGATGCATGCGTGCTGGTACACGGCAACCGCATCGAATGGATAGGTCCGGCCAGCGCGCTCACGCCGCAACAGCGTGACAGCGCTGACGAGGTGATCGACGCGCGCGGGCACTTGGTGGTGCCAGGGCTGGTGAACACCCACCACCACATGTACCAAAGCCTCACACGTGCCATCCCCGGCGTGCAGGACGCGGAGCTGTTCGGCTGGCTGCGTGGGCTCTACCCCATCTGGGCCGGGCTCATGCCCGAGATGGTGCAGGTATCCACCCAGGTGGCCATGGCGGAGCTACTGCTGTCGGGCTGCACCACCAGCAGCGACCACCTCTACATCTACCCCAACGGCGTGCGGCTGGAAGACAGCATTGAAGCTGCCCAACGCATCGGCATGCGCTTCGTGGCCACACGCGGCAGCATGAGCGTGGGCCAGAGCGCAGGCGGCCTGCCGCCCGACCGCGTGGTGGAGCGTGAAGACGACATCCTGCGCGACAGCCAGCGGTTGATCGAGACTTGGCACGACGCCAGTCACGGTGCGATGGTGCAGGTGGCACTGGCGCCATGCTCGCCGTTTTCGGTGAGCCAGGACCTGATGCGCGAGAGCGCGGCACTGGCGCGCTCGTACCGCCAACGCTTTGGCACGCAAGGCGTGCGCCTGCACACCCATCTGGCCGAAAACGACCACGACATCGCCTACAGCCGCGAGAAGTTCAACCGCACGCCCGCCCAGTACGCGCAAGACCTGGGCTGGCTGGGCGACGACGTGTGGCACGCGCACTGCGTGAAGCTGGACGACGAGGGCATATCGCTGTTCGCAGCCACGCGCACGGGCGTGGCTCACTGCCCCTGCAGCAACATGCGGCTGGCCAGCGGCATTGCGCCGGTGCGCCGCATGCTGAACGCGGGGGTGCCTGTGGGCCTGGGTGTGGACGGCAGCGCCAGCAACGACGCCGCGCACATGGTTAACGAAGCACGCCAGGCCCTGCTGCTGGCCCGCGTGGGCCGCGCCCTGCAGCCCCCCGAAATACGCGGCGGCCGCACCTTCTTCGGTTGCGACCTGGGCCCGGCCGAGATGACCGCGCGCGACGCGCTGGCGCTGGCCACGCGCGGCGGGGCGCAAGTGCTGGGCCGAGGTGACATCGGCCACCTGGCCCCAGGCATGTGCGCCGATCTGGCCATCTTCAACCTGGACACACTGGGTTTTGCCGGTGCCGCCGTGCACGACCCCGTGGCCAGTTTGCTGTTCTGCGCCAGCCCCACCGCGGCCTACACGCTGGTCAACGGACGTGTGGTGGTACGCCAGGGGCAGCTGACCACGGTGGAACTGGGGCCGCTGCTGGAGCGGCACAACCACTTGGCGCGCGAGCTGGCGCAAGCGGCGCGCAGGGGATAACGCGCGGTGCGGGCCAGCCGCGCGTTATCCCTGTGGCACCCATGGGTATTCCGGTCACAATACCCGGGATGAACCGGCACTCGGCCCTGACCCATGATCTGCGCAACGCCACCGCACTGGTGGTGGACGGCAACCCTGTCTCCCGCGGCATTCTCGTGTCGCAACTGCGCGACCTGGGGCTGAAAACCGTTCTGCAGAGCCCCCGCGCGATGGATGCCCGGCGGCAGCTTGAATTCCGCACCTTCGACATCGTGGTGTGTGAACAGAACTTCCCCAACGACACGACCACGGGGCAGGATCTGCTGGACGACCTGCGCCGCTGCGGCCTGCTGCCCTTCGCCACGGTGTTCATCATGGTCACCGGCGAAGCCAAGTACTCCCGCGTCGCCGAGGCGGCCGAGTCGGCGCTCGACTCCTATCTGCTCAAACCCTACACCGCCGCACGCCTGGAAGAGCGCATATACCAGGCACGCCAACGCAAGGTGGCACTGCGCGACATCTTCACAGCCATAGAAGCGCAAGACTTCGGCACCGCTGCGCGCCTTTGCCTGGAACGTTTCTCTCAACGCGGGGAATACTGGCTCTATGCGGCCCGTGTCGGTGCCGAACTCCTGCTGCGCACGGAACAGTACGACGCCGCGCAAAAGCTTTACGAGGCAGTGATTGCCGCCAAAACCGTGCCCTGGGCAAAGCTGGGCGTGGCGCGCGTCCAGCTTGAGGAGGGGCACGCGCAGGTAGCTGCCTCCACCCTGGACGGGCTCATCAACGCCGAGCCGGGCTACGCCGATGCCTATGACGTGATGGGCCGCGCCCAGATCGAGCTGGGCAACTTCGAGGCCGCGATGCAGTCCTACAAGATGGCCACCGACATGACGCCGGCGTCCATCAGCCGGCTGCAACGCCTGGGCATGCTGGCGCACTACTGCGGGCAGGCCGATGTGGCGGACGAAATGCTCTCCCGCGCGGTCCGCCTGGGGCTGGACTCCAAGATGTTCGACGCCCAGTCGCTCGTCTTGCTCGGTTTCATGCGCTTCAAGGCGAATGATCGCAAGGGCCTGCAACGCTGCCTAGACGACGTCGCCAACATGACGGAGAGACACCCCACCTCGCTGCGCCTGCGCCGCCTGCTGGACGTGCTCCAGATCGCCCTGCAACTGATGGACGCCCAGATTGCCCGGGTCCTGGAGATGGTCCGCGCCATGATGGGCCAGATCACCGCCGAGGACTTCGACTTCGAGGCTGCCTGCAACCTGATGACACTTCTGGGTGCCATGGCCGAGCAAGCCATCCAGATCGACGAGGTGGAGGACCGGGTCGTCGTGCTTGGCCGGCGCTTCTGCACATCCAAAGCCCTGACCGAGCTGCTGGCGCAGTCTGCCAGCGCGCACCAGCCTTACGCCGACAGGCTCACCACCATGTACTCCGAGGTCGTCGCCATCATCGAGCACGCCATGCGCCAGAGCCTGGCGGGCAACCCGCGCGCAGCCGTGGCCGAACTGCTGGCGCAAGGCCGGGAGACCTGCAACGCCAAGGTCATCGAATCCGCATGGGGCGTGCTCAAACGGTACGAGGACCGCATCGACGACGCCGAATCCCTGGCCACAGAAGTCCAGGCCTTGCGCACCCGCTACCAGACGCATGCCAACCGGCCGGCCATCGGCGACAAGAACCTCCGCCAGTCCGGTGGGGTGAGCCTGCGGCTGATGGATGCGAAACCCGCTGAGGCATGATGTCGGCATGGTGAACCCCGTCATACCCGACAACCTTCAACTGCATGCCGACCCTCTGGCCGACGGCATCGTCGAGCGCATCGTTGGCCAGGGGCATGCCCACCCCTGGTCCCCGGACGCACCGCCCTGGCGCCGCATAGCAAAGGCCAACAGCCTGCTTGCGCAGTGGAGCGACAACGCCAGCCTGGCTGACCCCTGCCAGCCCGGTAGCGACAGCGATGAAGACCGCGAGATCGCCAGCGCCCTGAACGACTACGTGCAGGCGGCCCGCCACCTGCCCGGCTGGGCAGACAACGACAAGATCCGCAGGGCCGAGAACGTCTTCCTTGACCACAGTGTGCTTTCCTGCACGCTGCTTTTCTGCGCCAGCCTGCCGCAGTGCTACGTGATTCCCGATCTCGCGCTCGTGCTGCACACTGCCGGCCAGCTGGAGGCCCACACGGAGCACCGTATCCGCTCCACGGCGGCCATGATCTTCCCGGTCATGCTGCCGGGCGGGCTGACCGATGCCAAGGGAACGGGCATCGTGCAGATCCTCAAGGTCCGGCTCATACACGCCACCATTCGCCACCTGATCCTGCGCGGAACGCCAGAACGGGCCGTGGCGCCAGGCGCTGCCGCCATCCGGCCCCCGCTGCCGCTGCCGGAAAATGCCCGGGGCTTGCACCAGACGATGTACCACCGGGGCTGGGACGTGGCCGGTCTCGGTCTGCCCTGCAACCAGGAGGAGCAGGCCTACACGCTGCTCACTTTCAGTCATGTGTTTCTGCAGGGGCTGCGCCAGTTGGGCGTGGGCCTTGCCCCCGAAGACGAGGACGCCTACCTGCACGCCTGGAACGTGGCGGGCCACGTGCTGGGCATACAGCCCACCCTGATGGCACACGACATGCAGCAGGGTCAAGCACTGTTTTCTTCCATGCAGGCCAGCGGCATGAACGAACAGGTTCAACCCGACCCGCGACCGGCCCTCACCGAGGCCCTCATGCAGACCATGGGCAACGCCATTCCCTGGCCACTCATCCAGCCATGGCCCCGCCTGCTCACACGCCGGCTGTGCGGCGCCGCCACCGCCCGTGCCTTGTCGCTCAATGCACAGGCCCCCTGGTATTCACGCGGGCTGTTCTGGCTGGTTCTGGCACTCTGCCGTGGAATCGATGCGCTGGCCAGGCTGGTATGGCCGCGCTTCTCCCTCTCGGGGGCCGTCACCCGAGTGATGGGGCGCCAGCTGATGGCCCAGCTGCTGCTGAACGAGACCCGCCCCCTCACCCTGCCAGAACACCTGCTCCACCAGATCAGGATCGCCGTCTCGCCGGAGGCCCCGCCGTCTCACGTGCCGGTCTGGCTGCACGCGGTCGAGCGACGGCTGGCGCCCGGACGCGCCACCGCAATCACGGGGTCGCCAGCAACGTGATCCGCCACCCGAGCTTGCCCAAGCCAATGCGGCTCGCCTCCTGGTGCGCCGGGCTGCTGCTGTTGGTGTTTTGCCTGGCAGCGAGGGCAACACCAGCCGCGCTCGTGCTGGACGACGCCACCCCGCGCATCGACGCCTGGCCTGCCCTCACCTGGATGGTGGAACCTGACTCGCCGCTGCACGCGCTCGAAGCTTTCGCGTTGCGCGGGCAGTTCACCCCGCCCGCCGGGCCGCGGCTCACCCTGGGCATTCAGAAGCGCCCCTACTGGCTGCATCTGCCATTGAACGTGCTTGCACAGTCGGACGGTCTCTGGCTGCTCGATGTCGACCACCCTCCCCTGCACCAGCTTGACGTTTACGTGCTGCACAGCGGGCAGGTCATTCAGCATGCTGCCCTGGGCAGTCTGCAGCCCAACACGGCAAGAGAACTCCGCACCCTGTCACACACCGCGACGCTGCAGCTGCGGCCCGGGCAGGCCTACGACGTCCTTATCCGGGTCGAGACCACCAGCGCATCCATCCTGCCCATCACGGTGCAAAAGCCCGCCGCCCTGCTCAACCAGGCCCTGGGCGAACAGATGCTGCAGGGCCTGCTCATTGGCCTGGCACTGTGCCTGATGGCCTACAGCCTGTTGCAGTGGATCAGCCTGCGCGACCCGCTGTTCCTGCTTTACGTGGTCATGACCTGTGGCAGCGTGTGGTTCTCTGCTTATTTTCACGGCGTTGGCGCGCAGTTCCTGTGGGGCGGCAACGTCTGGCTCGCCCGCCACTCGGGGGGGCTCTCCGCCATGCTGGCCACCTTCGGCGGCTTTCTCTTCATCAGCGAAATTCTTCAAACCCGCCTGCCCAGCCCCTGGCGGCTGCGCCTCATGCGGGGCGGCGCCGCGCTGGCATGCCTGCTGGCACTGGCCTACAGTCTGGACGCCTTCGACAGCCGCACCATGGCGGCCATCGTCACGGTGCTCGGGCCGGCCCCCGCGCTCATCGGCATGCCCGGCGCCTGGCGCCTCGCCCGGCGGCGCGACCCCATGGGTGCCACGCTGCTCGTCGCCTGGGTTGTGTACTTCGTGTCGATCTGGATCTCGGCAGGCGTCATTCAGGGCGGCCTGCCGGTCAATTTCTGGACGCAACACGCCCTCCAGTTCGGCGCCACGCTCGACATGCTGCTGTTCATGCACGTACTGGGTCTGCGCTCCAAGGCCATGCAGCAAGCCGCTGCAGCGGCCCACCAGGAGCGCGACCGCATGCGCTCGCTGGCCTACAACGACCCGCTCACCGGACTGCCCAACCGGCGCGGCCTGCACCTGGCCCTGGCCCATGCGCTCACGCAATGCACAACGCAACGGCCCTTGGCCGTGTACCTGCTGGACCTGGACGGCTTCAAACCGGTGAACGACCGATACGGCCACGACGTTGGCGACGAACTGCTCGTCGCCGTCACCCGCAGACTGCAAGACCACCTGCGCCAGGCGGACCTGGTGGCTCGCCTGGGGGGCGACGAATTCGTCGTTGCAGCCAAACTGCACTCAGGCCAGCAGGCGCAGGACCTGGGCCTGAAATTGCTGGAAGCCTTCCGCCAGCCGTTCACCATCGGCAAGGAAACCCAGGTCACCGTAGGCTTGACCATAGGCTACGCCGTTGCCCCGCAGGACGGCACCGACGGCATGGAACTGCTGCGGCTGGCGGACGCCGCCATGTACACCGGCAAGCAAAGCGGCAAGTTCTGCCTGCGCCGCTGCACCAGCCCAGCGTGATTTTTGGGACTGCATGGAATAAACCTGGCCCGGCCCGTGTTCACGTAGGGCAAGCCTGTTTATCCTCAACCTTGGAGCCGCCCCATGAACCGCCGTCCGTTTCTTCGCCTCCTGATGCCTGCAGCCCTTCTGGCCGCCACCCTTGGCGCTGGCTGCGCCAGCATGACCATGCCCGCGTCCGTCAAGGTCAACGACGGTGTGCTCACCGGCGCCAACGGCATGACGCTCTACACCTTTGACCGCGACGCCGCTGGCAGCGGCAAGAGCGTCTGCAACGGCGCATGCGCCACTAACTGGCCCCCGCTGCTGGCGGGCGACTACGCCCAGCCTAGCGGTGACTTCTCCATCGTCGTCCGGGACGATGGCCAGAAACAGATCGCCCACAAGGGCAAACCCCTGTACTTCTGGTCGAAGGATGCCAAACCCGGTGACCGCACCGGCGACGGCTTCAACAACGCCTGGCGCCTGGCCAGGCCCTGAACGCAGGATCAGCGCGCGTGGGCATCGAAAGCGCACTGCCCCACATTCCCCGGTTGCGCCGGTACGCCCGGCTGCTGACCGGCGATGCCACGCGCGCCGACGACCTGGTGCAGGACACGCTGGAACGCGCCTGCCGCAAGTGGAGCCTGTGGCAGCCGCGTGCCGACGGCAGTGGGCTGCGCGGCTGGCTGTTCTCGCTCATGCACAACCTGTACCTGAACCAGGTGCGCGATCATGGCCGCGACGACGCCCATGAAGAACTCGACGAATGGACCGAACCTGCCCACGACCCGCTGTCCCACGTGCCGGAACGGCTAGATTTGGAGCGTGCACTGGCCCGGCTTGCGCCAGCCGGACGTCAGGTTGTTCTGCTGATTTGCGTGGAGGAGCTCAGCTACACCGAAACAGCCCATGTGCTCGGCGTACCCGTCGGGACGGTCATGTCTCGCCTGTCGCGTGCACGCGAGCAGTTGCGCAGCCTCATGGCAGGCGAGGCACAGGCCCCTGCGCGCACCGCCTCCCTCAAAGTGGTTCGATGAAACGGTCCTTGAGATGAAACCCCAGCCCCCCTCTGACGTACAGGAAGCCGAGCTTCACGCCTGGGTCGACGGGCAGTTGCCCCCGGACCGGGTCACCGCCGTTACCGCCTGGCTGCTGCACCACCCGGCTGATGCCGAACGTGTGCGTGCGTGGCAGGCACAGCGCCATGCCCTGCAGGGGCTGGAGCGTGACGTGCTCGACGAACCCATCCCGCTGGCACTGGCGCGCGCGGTGCGCCCACGCAGCATCTGGCAACGCTGGTCGGCCGCCCCCTGGGCGCAGGGCATTGCTGCGGGCCTGCTGCTGGCCGTGGGCTTTGGCCTGGGGTGGCAGTTCCACCCGTCGGTGGTATCGGTGGCGGGTAACGGCGTGCCCGGTTTCGTGCGCGAGGCACGCGTCGCCCACGTCGTCTATGTGCCGGAAAAACGCCACCCTGTAGAGGTGGACGCCGAGCAGCAGGCACACTTGGTGCAGTGGCTCTCGCGCCGCCTGGGCTCCCCCTTGAAGGCGCCCGTGTTCGACGCCCAGGGCTTCCACCTCGTTGGCGGGCGGCTCCTGCCGGGTGAGGCTGGACAGGCACGCGCCCTTTTCATGTACGAAGACGCCCAGGGTGCCCGCGTCACGCTGCACGTCTCCACGCTGGACACCGACCCGGCCAAGTCCACCGGGGAGTTCCGTTTTGCCCGTTGGGGTGACACGCAAACCTTCTACTGGGTCCAGGGAGCGCTGGGCTACGCCCTCAGCGGCCAGTTGCCGCGCAACCGTCTGGCCGAACTGGCCAGCGCTGCACACCCGCAACTCATGCCCTGAGCCGCTCCGCCTGCATCAGCAGCTGCGCCGCCGCACTGGCTGCAATCACCTCAGGCTGCTTGCCCGTGATGCCGGGCAGCCCGATCGGACAAGTGACATGCGCCAGCGCCTGCTGCCCATGCCCACGCGCCTCCAGCCGGTGCCGGAATGCCGCCCATTTGCTTCGGCTGCCGATCAGCCCGACAAAGGGCAAGTCCCCGCGCTGGGCCTGCCGCCGCAGGCAGGCATCAACGATGTCCAGATCCTCCGCGTGGCTGAAGCTCATGATCAGCACCAGCGAACCCGGCGCCAGACCGGCCACGGCGGCCTGCACCGGGTCCGAGTACTCTGCCTCCACGTTATCCGGCAGATCAGGTGGAAACACCTCGTCGCGGCTGTCAATCCAGCGCAGTGCAAACGGCAAGGGCGCCAGCGCCGCCACGATGGCCCGGCCCACGTGCCCGCCACCGAACAAGGCGACCGGGTGGCCGCGGGCACACAGCAGGCGCTGCAACGTGGTCATGTCAGCGGCTTCCACCCACCGTGCCCGCAAATGCACGACGCCGCCGCAGCACTGGCCCAGGCTGGGGCCCAAGGCAAACCGCCGCACCTCCTGCCAGCCAGACGGCACGCCCTGGCCCAAGGCCTCGGCAGCCCAGTGCTGGGCCTGCCATTCCAGATGCCCGCCGCCCACCGTGCCGATCGACTCACCGCTGGCAAACACCGCCATCCAGGCGCCCACCTCACGCGGGACCGATCCCTGGACTGCGTCCACGCACACAAGCACCGCTGGCTCCATGGCCAGACGTTCCAAAAAGTAAGACGCATCACGCCCTGTAAAAAGCGACCGGTTCATGCCCCTAGTATCCGGCGTTTGGTAGCACACTGGCTCTGCGAATGCGCATAAACTGCCGACGCGACAGCGAATACTTCACCCCTGAAAAAGCCATGAGCCACGCCCCCCTGCCTCCCATCACCTCACACCTGCCCGCATGGCGCGGCCGCGGCGGCGTTTCACTCATCGCCGCTGGCGTGGCTGCCCTGTTGGCATCGTGCGCGGCCCCGCCGCCAACGCCCCCTGCAGAGGCGCCCGCGCCCGCGCCCGTGGCACCACCCGTGGCGGTGCCGGCGCCTGCCGAACCGGCGGGCAAGGTCTCCCTGGCCGCGTCAGCACGCGAATACCGGCGCGACGCCGCCACCCACCTCTACGAGCTCAACCGTCACCGCATCTACAAAGGCAAGATGCCGCCGCTGTTGCAGGCGGTGGGTGTCCTCCAGGTGGAACTCGATGCCCGGGGCAACGTACGCCGTCTCGACTGGATGCGCGCGCCCCGCCACGTACCCGCCGTCATGGCGGAAATCGAACGCACGGTGCGCGCAGCAGCCCCGTTCCCGGCCCCCCGGCGTTTGGGCAGTGTCACCTACACCGAAACCTGGCTCTGGGACAAGAGCGGCCTGTTCCAGCTCGACACCCTCACCGAAGGCCAGCGCTCCCAGCTTTGAGTCCGTCTGACTCGCCCGCCACGCAGAGCTACCCAGCGCGGCGGGCCATGCCTTGTGGCTATCATCGCGACATGGCCACCACCACCCGCCAGATCGTCGACTCGCTCACGCGCGCGATCGTCGAGCATCGCCTGCAACCCGGCGCCAAACTGGCCGAACAACGGCTGGCAGACCACTTCGGCGTATCGCGCACACTGGTCCGGCAAGCCCTGTTCCAGCTGTCTCAACACCGTCTCATCAAGATGGAACCCGCGCGTGGCGCCTTTGTGGCAACGCCCTCGGCGCAAGAGGCCCTGCAGGTGTTCGAGGTCAGGCGGATGCTGGAAATCGAGATGACCCGGGCCTTCGTCCGTCAGGTCACCCCCGCGCAGATCCTGGCGCTCGAAGCCCATGTGGCCGAGGAGCGCGCGGCCGTACAAAGCAACGACGTGCCCGGCCGCACCGAACTGCTGGGTGACTTTCACGTGCGCATGGCCGAACTGCTGGGCAACCAGGTGCTGGCAGACCTGCTGCGCGATCTCATCTCCCGGTGCGCGCTCATCACCTTGATGTACCAGAGCAGCAGGGCAGCGGCACACTCCAACGACGAGCACATGCTCATCGTCGAAGCCATGTCCCGCCGCGACGAGGCCCGGGCAGTACATCTGATGGAGACGCACCTGCGCAACGTCATGGCCAACCTCACTTTTGACCGTCAGCTGCCTACGGCAGACATTGCCCTGGCACTGGCCTGAACAGGCCCGGCAATCAGATCAGCTTCTGCTGCCGGTTGTGACGCACCGAGGACCACACCGAGGCCGCGATGAAGGCCACCCCGACAAGACCGGTGAACACCTCTGAAACGTGAACCACCGTTCCCAGCATCATCACAGCCGCCAGGGCGCCGATAGCGTAGTGGGCTCCGTGCTCCAGGTAGATGAACTGATTGAGCGTTCCCCGGTTGACCAGATAGACCGTCATGGAGCGCACGAACATCGCGCCAATGGCCAGCCCCAGCATGATGATGACCACGTCTTTGGTGATGGCAAACGCGCCGATGACGCCATCGAACGAGAACGAGGCATCGAGCACCTCCAGGTACAGAAAACTGGCAAAGCCCGAGCGCTGCACGGTCTTGACCACGGCCTCGCCCTCTTCTTCATCCTCGAACATGGCACCCACGGCGTCGACAGCCAGGTACAGCAGAATGCCGAGCACCCCCGCCACGAAAACGCGATCCTGGTCAGCCTCTGGCACCCACCAACGGGTCGAGAACACCACCATCAGCGCGATGAAAACGCTGATCTCGTCGAACTTCGCCGCCTTCACCAGGCGCCGCTCCAGCGGTCCCAGCCAGTGGGTCTCCTTGTTGCTGTCGAACAGGAAATTCAGGAACACCAGCAACAGGAACATGCCGCCGAACGCAGAAATCACCGGGTACACACTCGTCAACACCGCCGAATACTGCTCCGGCGCACGCAGCGCCAACTGCATCGTCTCGTAGGCACCTATGTCGGCCGATGTGCTCACGATCACGATGGGAAACACGAGCCGCATGCCGAACACGGCAATCAGGATGCCCACCGTGAGAAACAGCTGCCGCCAGAACTGGCTCATGTCGCGCAACACGCCCGCGTTGACCACCGCGTTGTCGAAAGACAGGCTCACCTCCAGCACCGCCAGGACGAAGGCCACCCAGAGCGCCGTCCACAGTCCCATGCTCGATTGCGACCCCCACCAGGCCGCCAGCGCCAGACAGACAAAAGTCACGAAAAACGAGAATCTGAATTCTTTCATTGCCCAGGCTCGCCACGCGGCCCCATGGTTGAACTGCGCCAATTGTCGCCAATTACCGGCACACGGCATGGTGGATACTGCGTAGAACCAGCCACGGGGCTTGACGCAAAGCTGACAGCGGGCGCCGGGCGTTCAGGCGATGATGCGCGTCCGCCTACATCCGACAGGAGTGATCCATGCTCAAGCTCTGTGGCTTTTCTGCCAGCAATTACTACAACAAGGTCAAGCTCGCCTTGCTGGAAAAGAGCATCCCATTCGAAGAATCCCTTTGCTGGGTTGGTGAAACCGACCTCGACAGCACACCGCTGGGCAAGGTGCCTTACCTGCAGCTGCCCCAGGGTTCACTGTGCGAATCGGCAGTCATCACCGAATACCTGGAAGATGCGTACCCCGCACATCCATTGCTGCCGTCAGACCCCTTCGCACGTGCCAAGGTGCGCGAGGTCAACACCTTCCTCGAACTGCATCTTGAACTGGAAGCCCGCAAGCTATACCCCCAGGCCTTCTTCGGCGGGCAGGTCAGCGAGGGCGTCAAACAAAAGGTGGCCGAGCAGCTGGAGAAAAACGTCGCGGCCTTTGCCAGACTGGCTCGCTTCTCCCCTTACATCGCGGGGGAGCAGTTCACCCTGGCAGACTGCGCGGCCATCGTTCACCTGCCGCTGGTGGCCAGCGCCACCAAAATCGTCCTCGGGCGGGACTTCCTGGCAGACCTGCCGGTGCGCGACTACCTCAAACGCATGGGTGAAAGACCGAACGTGCAGACCATCAACGCCGACCGCAAGGCCAACACCGAACTGCTGATGCAGCGTTACAGGCGCTGAGCCGCAACGCCGCACTCAGGCCGCTGGCTTGGCCGGCGGCTCCCAGCGGAAGAACATCGGGTAGACACGCTCGACCACGGGGCTGTTGAAGTCCCAGGTCAGGCATTTGCCCAGGTGAGCCGGCGGCCGGTCCTGCGACGGCACGGCAAACGCCACCTCGGCCATGGTCTGGAAAGCCGCCGTGGCCATGTTGTAGAGCAGCTCGCGCAAATGGGTGCAGCCCTGTATGCCGCCCAGGTTGCGCTCGATGGCCTGGCGCCATCCGCCACCCATGCGGCACCCGATCATGCGCCGCATCGGCTCGGCCGCCTGGGGGCAAGGGGCGTGCGGGGTGCTGTCCATCGACACCTGGATGTCCTGCACCACCATCTGGTTGTCAAGCGTGACCCGGATGCACATGTGGTGCACGGCCTCGCCTGGCGCCCACTCGCCCTCGCCTTTGATCTCAAAGGCGTGAGGTTTGCTGTCATGCAGCTCGCCCTCGATGTCCCACAGGCCGTCCTCGCGCAAAAAACCACGGTACTCCACACGGCGGGTGTGCATGTGTTTGCGGGAAGCAGGCGTGGGCAGTGGCAATTCAGGACCTCGGCAATACGGTTGGCGCTCGGGTAAACCCTGTATTTTTGCAAAACTTGGCCACCCCTGCTGTCACCAGGGCTGCAGGCGGGGTGAATCCATGCCGATCTGACACATATACTCCGTACGGTTCACCAAGCATTCCCCCAACGCCACCATGCAGAACGTGCTGTCCCTCGCCTCGCCGGTCGTCAGTGAACGCGGACGCCAACAAGCCAACACTTGGGTGGTGGCCATGCTGCTGCTGAGCATTCCGCTGTGGACGGGCACGCTGGCGCTGGACCTTCCCGCGTCCTACTTTCTGCCGCTTCACACCACCCTGGAATTCGGCTCCATCGTCGTGGCGCTGCTGGGGTTCGGCATCGCCTGGCACGCCCGCGCGGCGGACCGCCCCGGCAACATCGTCCTGCTCGGAGCCGTCCTGCTGGGCACCGGCCTCATCGACTATGTCCACACGCTGTCCTACGACGGCATGCCCCACATGGTCACGACCGCCAGCCCGCAGAAGGCCATCAACTTCTGGCTTGCCGCACGCGCACTGGCCGCTGTGGGCCTGCTGCTGGTCGCCCTGCGCCCCTGGCATCCCTTGCGCAGCGCACAGGCACGGTACGGCATCCTGGCAGGCGTTCTCGGCTACGTTGCCGTGGTCTGCTGGGTCGGGCTCTTCCGGCCGGAATGGATTCCCGATTTCTTCATCCCTGGGCAGGGCCTCACGCCGCTGAAAATCGCCATCGAATACACCCTGGTCGCCACCTATGGCATGGCGGCCCTGCTGTTCTACCGGCAATCCGGCCAGAGTGTTTCCTACAGCACGGTCGATCTGTACGCCGCCGCAGCCATCGCCGCCATGTCGGAGCTGTACTTCACCAAGTACGGCCGCGTCACTGATCTCGTCAACGCCACGGGGCATCTCTACAAAATCGTCAGCTACTACTTCATCTACCGGGCGGTTTTTGTCGACAGCGTGCGATCCCCCTTCGCCGCCCTGCAAGTCGCGCTGGGGCGGGAAAAGATCCGTGCCGCCGAACAGCAAGCCTTTGTGCGCACTCTGGACCTGCTGGAAGAAGCCGTGCTGGAGCTGGATGCGCAAGGCCGCATCCTCAACGCCAACAATGGCTGGTGGCGGCTCATGGGCCTGCCCGCCAACGCCTCGTCCAACCTGGTGGGCTACATGCACGAGGAAGACCGCGACGGCTTCGCCCGCCACCTCCAGGACCTCACCTCTGGCCACAAAGACGAGTTCAAGGGACGGTTCAGGCTGCAGGTGGGTACACGCCCCGCCCAATGGATCGAATGCCGATTCGTGGTGGAGCGCAACGAGGAGGGCCAGAACTGCGGAATCCGGGGTGTTCTTCGAGACATCACCAAGAGCTACCTGCAGGAACGGCACATCACCCACATGGCCCTGCACGACGCGCTCACCGGCCTGCCCAACCGCGTCCTGCTGGAAGACCGTCTGAAACAGGCCATCCAGCACGCCAGCCGCAACGGGCAGCACGTGGGCGTGTGCTTCATCGACCTGGACCACTTCAAGAACATCAACGACGCCTACGGCCACAAGACCGGTGACGCCTATCTGCTGGCGCTGGCCCAGGTCCTCAAGGCCTGTCTGCGCGAAGTGGACACGCTGGCACGCTGGGGCGGCGACGAGTTCGTGGTGTTGCTACCCGGCCTGAGCTCGGTGGATGACGCACGCAACGTGGCGCGCAAGATGATCGATGCCATGCGTCAGACAATCACGCTGGACGAGCTCGCCATCAACGCCACGTTCAGCATGGGCATCGCCATCTACCCCGAGGACGACACCCATGGTGACGTGGACCACCTGCTGGCCCAGGCCGACCGCGCCATGTTCTACGCCAAATCCCAGGGCCGCAACAACTTCCAGCTGTTTTCCGACATGTCCAGCAAGGGCCTGGGCAAGAAAGAGCTCTACATCCAGAACCGGCTGGCCCAGGCGGTACGTGAAAACCGCATCACGGTATGGTTCCAGCCTTTGGTATCCGCCCGCCGTGACGCACAAGGGCGCCAGCGGCTGGTGGGCATGGAGGCCCTGGCTCGCTGGCACGACCCCGACCTCGGATGGATCTCGCCCGGCAGCTTCATCCCCATGGCCGAAAACCTGGGGCTCATCGGCGAGCTGGGCCAGAGCGTGCAGCGCCAGGCCTTTGCGCAGTTCCGGCAGTGGCGCCAGACGCACCCCGACCTCATGCTGTCCATCAACATCTCGAAGCGGCAACTCTTCGCCTCGGACTTTGTTGACGCCATGATGCGGGACCTGACCGAGCATGGTCTCCACCCGGACGCGCTGGTGCTGGAAATCACCGAATCCGTCGCCTTGATGGACGTGGAATTCGCCGAGGAACGGCTGCGACAACTGGCACAGGCGGGCTTCACCCTCGCCCTCGACGATTTCGGTACCGGCTACGCTTCCCTGTCCCAGCTGCACGAGTTGCCCATCGGCGAACTCAAGATCGACATCTCTTTCGTGCGGCGCGTGCACACCCCAGAGGGGCTGCGGCTGGTGCAAGGCATTGTCAGCCTGGCCAAGGCGCTCCGGCTGCGCACCGTGGCAGAAGGCGTGGAAGACGAAGACACAGCCACGCTGCTGAGCGAGCTGGGCGTGGACGTTCTGCAGGGCTACCATTTTGGCCGCCCTTGTCCGGCAGACGAGATCATTGACCTCCCCATCTTCCGCAACCTGCCCTGACCCCGGCAATTACCCCTGATCTGGTCACAACTGTTTTTCCCACATACCCGCAGTGGTATGTAAAAATCTGTGACAATTGCCACCGTATCCAGGCACACTCGAACGAAAGTCGAGGCCGCAAAGCCTCCGGTCTAACGCTCTCGGCCGAGAGCCATGACAGCGGGGCTGCCACCGATTGACCGGCGGGGTCCACCTGCCATCACCGTCCTTCGATGTCGCAAAGGCACGGCGCTTCTCAAGCGCACCGTGCTTTTTTTGCTGCCCCGCTGTTCGTCCGGGTGATTTCTCACCGCTAGAGGGCCCGCTGCCCTACCCGGACCATGCAAAACCTCAAGATTTCCACCAGGCTCCAGCTCGGCTTTGGGGCCGTCATATCGCTTTTCCTGTTGCTGGCAGGCGTCAGCGCCTGGCGCGTCGAGCAGGTGTCACAGGCATCGGAGCGCATGGCGCTGTCAGCGGAGCTGCTGCAACTGGCGGGCCAGTGGCAAGGCGACGTCCGGCAGAACTCCGCCCGGTCGCTCGCCGTGGGCTACTCCGAAGGTGGCGCCATGCTCGAGTTCTTCACGGAATCCATGGCGGCCACATCGCGCGGCACCACCGAGACCCAGAAGACCTTCCTGGCCAAGGTACAGGACGCCGATTCGCGGCGCCGCGCCGAGAATGTCGGCGAAGTCCGCAAGACCTGGCTGGCCACCCGCGACCGAGTCAACGAGCTGAAGGCCGCTGGCGACGGGGAAGGCGCCCGTGCCCTGGTGCAAAGCCAGTTCGTTCCGGTCACCGATGCCTACGTCCGCGCAACCCAGGAACTGGTGGAAGGCGAGGTGGCGCAAGTCCGGGCGGCTCACGCTGAGGTGGGAAACATGTTCCGCCAGCTGTATGTGATTGGCGCCGCGCTGGCCTTGGTGACCATTGGCATTGCGGTGTTCGTCAGCTGGCGCTTGTCCAAAGGCATCTCCCGGGGCGTGGATACGGCTCGGCAAGCCGCCGAGCGCATTGGCAACGGAGACCTGAGCCAGAGCGTCAAGGTCTCCGGCCAAGATGAAATTGGCCAGCTGCTGCAATCGCTGTCCGCCATGCAGAGCAGTCTTGCACAAGTGGTCACACGGGTGCGCCATGGGTCAGACAGCGTTGCCAGTGCCAGCACCCAGATCGCGCAGGGCAACCAGGACCTGTCGCAGCGCACCGAATCGCAGGCCAGCGCGCTGGAGCAGACCGCTGCCTCCATGGAGGAGCTGGGCTCCACCGTGCGCCAGAACGCCGACAACGCACGCCAGGCCAACCAGCTCGCCCAAAGCGCCTCCAGCGTCGCCGTCCAGGGCGGCGAGGTCGTCTCCCAGGTCGTGCAGACCATGCGCGAGATCAACGACAGCTCGCGCAAGATCGCCGACATCATCAGCGTCATCGACGGCATCGCCTTCCAGACCAACATCCTGGCGCTCAATGCCGCCGTGGAAGCCGCGCGTGCAGGCGAACAGGGCCGCGGCTTTGCCGTGGTCGCGGGTGAGGTGCGCAGCCTGGCACAGCGCAGTGCCGAGGCGGCCAAGGAGATCAAGGCGCTCATCACCGACAGCGTCGGCCGTGTCGAACAGGGCAGCGAGCTGGTGGACCGCGCGGGTGCCACCATGCAGGAGGTGGTCGCCAGCATCCGCCGCGTCACCGACATCATGGGCGAGATCAGTGCGGCCAGCACCGAGCAGAGCGAGGGGGTGGCCCAGATTGGCGAGGCGGTGCAGAGCATGGACCAGGCCACCCAGCAGAACGCCGCGCTGGTCGAGGAGATGGCCGCCGCCGCCACCAGCCTCAACTCCCAGGCTCAGGACCTCGTTCAGGCGGTGTCCATCTTCCGTCTGCAAGCCAGCAGTGCACCATTGGCGCTGAGGCACGTCAGAAGCTGAACCACCCCATCACGCCGTTGACACAGTCGCAGCCTGGCGGCCGATAGTGCCAATGGCGTTGTGGGTATCCCCGCACAGGCGCACCAACCTGGGCCAGAATTTGGCGGCTCGATGGGCATGATTTTCTCGCGGGCATCGCAACGCCTCGCCAGCGCGTGAGCATGTTCATCGACATTGAGCGGCTGGCCCAGGCACCGCACTTGCCAGCCTTTCAAACCAACCATAAGTGTCTGAAGGGGTTGAAAGATGGAACGTTTCATGCGCATGAAAGTGGGCACCCAGCTGATCGGAGGTTTCCTCATCATTTCGGCGGTAGGCGCCATCATCGGACTGCAAGGCATATTCAATGCCGCCCGGATCAACGACATGGGCAACGTGATGTACGAACGCGAACTCACGGGCCTGCGCCACGCGGCCGAGGCGAACGTGCAGCTCATGGCTGCCACCCGCTCCATCAGCAGCGCCATCCTGGCGTCTGATCCTGAGGAACGTGCCCAGCGTCTCAGCGCCATGGACCAGCGGCTGCAAAAGATCTACGCCGAGCTGGCGCGCGCAGAAACCACCTTCCAGACCCCGCAGGGCAAGGCGCTCATCGCGGACACGATCAAGGCTGTTCAGGCCTACGAAGCAGGCCTGAAGGAAACCGCCGCCAAGGTGCAGGCCGAAGACCTGATGGACAACCGCGCCTCGGCCGAGCACTTGCTCAAGACCGTCCGTCCCGTGGCGGACAAGGCCGACGAACTCATGACGCAGATGGTCGAGCGCAAGAGCAGCAATGCCCAGCGGCTGAGTGAGGAAACCGACGCCATCTACGCCAACATCCGCGTTCTGCTGATGGCCCTGACAGCAGGTGGCGTGCTGGTAGGCATCGCCATCGGGGTGCTGCTGACCCGCCGCCTCACTCGCCAGCTCGGCGGTGAGCCGGCGGATGTGGCCCAGGTAGCCAGCGCCATCGCCGCGGGTGACCTCACCTCGCACATCGACACCTCCCGGGCCCGGCAGGGCAGCGTGGTCCACGCCATGAGCCAGATGCAGGACTCGCTGCGTCAGGTGGTGGGTACGGTGCGCAGCAGCAGCGACAGCATTGCCACAGGCGCCGGCCAGATTGCCACGGGCAACGCAGACCTCTCCCAGCGCACCGAGGAGCAAGCCAGCAATCTGGAAGAGACCGCAGCCTCGATGGAAGAGCTGTCAAGCACGGTCCGCACCAACTCCGACACCGCGCAGCAAGCGGCGCAACTGGCCCAATCTGCCAGCGGCGTGGCAGTCAAGGGTGGCGAAGTGGTGGATCAGGTCGTCAGCATGATGGAGCAGATCAACGAGTCGTCCAGAAAGATCGCCGACATCATCGGCGTCATCGACGGCATCGCCTTCCAGACCAACATCCTGGCCCTCAACGCCGCCGTGGAAGCAGCGCGCGCGGGCGAGCAGGGCCGTGGCTTTGCCGTGGTGGCCTCCGAAGTGCGCAGCCTGGCCAGCCGCAGCGCCGAAGCCGCCAAGGAGATCAAGGCGCTCATCACCGACAGCGTTCAACAAGTCGAGACAGGCACTCAGCTCGTCGACGCGGCAGGCAGCACCATGGAAGAGATCGTCACCCAGGTCAAGCGCGTGGCCGATCTGATCGCCGAAATCAACGCGGCTTCGCAAGAACAGACGTCGGGCATCGACCAGATCAACAACGCGGTGATGCAGCTTGACCAGGTGACCCAGCAAAACGCGGCATTGGTCGAACAATCGGCCGCAGCGGCCGACAGCCTCAACCAGCAGGCCCGTCAACTGGTGCACGCCGTGGCGGTTTTCAAGCTGCAGGCGGGCCAGCAGAGGGAACCCATGCAGGCCCAGCAAAAACCCGCTGCCAAACCCGCCCCCAAGGCGTTGAAGGCCCCGGCCGCAACCAAGTCTCCGGCAATCCCACACAGGCCAGCAGCGCCCCTTGCCGCCGCATACGCCGGCCAGCAGGCAAAGGACGACTGGGAACAGTTCTGAATCAACCCAACCGCGTCAGACCGCGTCAGTTCACGCGGAACACAGCAACCGCCTGAACGAGGTCCTGAGCCTGGGAGTTGAGGCTGGTGGCGGCGGCGGCCATCTCCTCGACCAGCGCGGCGTTCTGCTGTGTGGCCTGGTCCATGCTCTGCACCGCCTCGCCAATCTGGGCCACCCCCTCGCTCTGCTCGGTGCTGGCCGCACTGATCTCGCCCATGATGTCGGTGACGCGGCGGATGCTGGCGACCACCTCCTGCATGGTGGCACCCGCACGGTCCACCAGCTCGCTGCCCTGTTCGACACGGCCGACGCTGTCGGTGATGAGCGCCTTGATCTCCTTGGCCGCCTCGGCACTGCGCTGTGCCAGGCTGCGCACCTCACCCGCGACCACGGCAAAGCCGCGGCCCTGCTCGCCTGCACGCGCGGCTTCCACGGCGGCATTGAGCGCCAGGATGTTGGTCTGGAAGGCGATGCCGTCGATGACGCTGATGATGTCGGCGATCTTGCGCGAGCTGTCGTTGATCTCGCGCATGGTCTGCACGACCTGGGAGACGACCTCGCCGCCCTGGACGGCGACGCTGGAGGCGCTTTGGGCGAGCTGGTTGGCCTGGCGGGCGTTGTCGGCGTTCTGGCGCACGGTGGAGCCCAGCTCCTCCATGGAGGCAGCCGTCTGCTCCAGCGCGCTGGCCTGCGATTCGGTGCGCTGCGACAGGTCCTGGTTGCCCTGCGCGATTTCCGCCGACGCGGTCGCGACTGCCTCCGAGCCGTGCCGAACCCGTGCGACGATCTGCCCCATGTTGTCCCGCATGGCCTTGATGCCATGCATGATGCTGGAATCGTCCCCAGCCCTCAGGCTGATGCCAATGGACAGGTCTCCCTGAGCCATGCGGTGCGTGATTGCGTTCGCCTCTGCAGGCTCACCACCCAGCTGGCGCAGGATGCTGCGCGCGATCAGCAGACCCACGCCGAGCAACACACCACCCAGCACCAGTGCACCAAGACCCGACAACACCAAGCGCTGCCATATCACGGCGTCCACATTGTCAACGTACACGCCAGAACCGATCACCCACCCCCAAGGTGCAAACCCCTGGACGTAGGACACCTTCTGGACCGGTTGCTCGCTACCGGGCTTGGGCCACATGTAGTTCACGTAACCAGCGCCCCCGGCTTTCACCGTGTTCACAAATTCAACGAACAAGAACTTGCCCGTCGGATCCTTGTTCTGGCTCAGGTCTTTGCCCTCCAGTTCAGGACGCACGGGGTGCATCACCATGCGGGGCTGCATGTCGTTGATCCAGAAATACTCCGAACCGCTGTAGCGCAGACCCCTCAAGGCGTCCATCGCACGCTGCTTGGCCTCATCCTCGGACATCTGCCCTTTGCCGGCCTGAGCATGGAAATGAACCACGATGCCGTGGGCCGTCTCGACCGTCTGGCGCACCCCCAGCTGCCGCTCCTCCATGATCATGGAACGCTCGGAGACAAGGAAAAACGCAACGAGCACCAGCAACCCCAGCAAGGCGCAGGCGATCAGCAAGGTCAACCGGCGGGCTATGGTGATGGAATCAAGACGGAACATGCGCAACTCCTTCGATGGGGGCGTCATTCTGCTTCATCTCGGGACGGTTTCTGTACGCGCACCGCTGCGCAATTGGGCGTGAGCAACACGGGCACTCGGCAAGAAACCAGCCCTACGGCACCCAGTGAACGGCACCAAACTCCGTCTCTGAACACCAGCAGACCGTATCCATTTGGCGCATCATGCTACCGCCACCAGGTTTGGGCAAGCCCCCTGAGCCAGCCAGAGCTGTGAACCGCAGGGCTTCAAATACGGTGCGAAATGTCTTCCCGCAAAGCCTCCGCCCAGGCCCGACGCTCCCGTCCTTCGGCAAACTGCCGTTCCCCGAAGTCCAGCCGCGTCACCAGGTCACTGGTGCACAAGGTTCGCCAGATGGATGCGATGAGCGTGGTATCGCCGGCATAGGTTGGCGCATCGTGCGGGCTGCCGTCGGCGGCATGAAAATACCGCAGCGCCACGGGCAAAACGGGAGCTTGGGTGGCGATCGCAGCCTGCAGCAGATTGGCATGGAAAGGCAGGACTGAACGTCCATCGCCCGTGGTTCCTTCGGGGAACACCGCCAGCACGTCGCCGGCACGCAGGCTTTCCGCCAGATGGTGGACCACACGCACCGCATCCCTGCGTTTCTCCCGCTCAATGAACAGCGTGCCCGCCTCTTCAACCAGGCGCCCCAGCAGTGGCCACGACTTCACGTCCGCCTTGGAAACAAAACGGCAGGGCCGTGCCGCGTTGATCACCAGGATGTCCAGCCACGACACATGGTTGCAGACCACCAGCACAGGGCCAGCCACCGGGGGATGTCCAGCCACCTCCAGCCGAACGCCCAGCAACGCCAGGGCCCGTGCAGACCACTGCTGCACCCGCTCCTGGCGCTCTTCGTCGGTCAGTCCGGCAAAGTCCCGGCGCAAGGTCCTCAGACCAGACAGCAGGTGACCTGCCAGCCGCAACATGCGCCAGGCGGCATTCAAGCGGCGCACGGCCAAGCTCCCGCTGCCAGGCTGAACCCCTTGGACCGCTTCTGAACGCACTCAGGCACGCCGCTCGGTAGCGGCATCGAACGCCACCTGCCCAGCCACCAGGGTCTGCCTGACCACCACAGGCAGTTCATGACCTTCGAAGGGCGTGAGCGCCCCCTGGCTGCGCAGCTGCTCGCCGCTCACCCTCCAGTGAGCGCCGGGGTCGATCACGCAGAGGTCGGCCACGCCGCCCTCTACCACCCTTCCCACACTGGCCTGCAGGGTGCCCAGGCTGTGCCCGAGCACCTTGGCCGGACCGTAGGTCAGCGCCTGCAGCACCCTCATCAAAGGCACACCATCCTGCCCGGCCCATTTCCACGCCAGGCCCAGCAGCAGCTCAACGGCAGTCGCCCCCGGTTCCGCCTCGGCAAACGGCAGCGTCTTGGCATCCGCGTCCACAGGGTTGTGGTCGGAAACCAGCGCGTCCACGGTGCCGTCGGCCAGACCTGCACGCAGCGCATCCCGGTCACGCTGCTGGCGCACGGGCGGCTGCAGGCGCAAACGGCTGTCGTAGTAACCGATGTCGGTGTCCGTGAGGTGAAGGTTGTGAACACTCACATCGCAAGTCACGGGCAAGCCCTCGGCCTTGGCCTGGCGCACCAGTTCCAGCCCTGCGGCGCTGCTGATGCGGCACAGGTGCAGGCGCACAGACGTGCCACCGGAGCGGCACACGCCACGCAGCAACTCGAAAACCGTGTGCAGGGCGATCACCTCCGCCGCCACGGGAACGCCGCTCAAACCCATCCTTGTGGCCAGCGGCCCACTGGCCACCACGCCCTTGCCCAGCCAGAAATCCTGCGGGCGCAGCCAGACGCCATAGCCAAACGTCGCCGCGTATTGCAAGGCACGCTGCAACACCTGGGTGTTGACGATAGGCACCTCGGCCTGGCCAAACGCCACACAGCCAGACTCGGTGAGCTCCACCATCTCGGTCAGCACTTCGCCCTTGAGGCCACGCGTCAGCGCCCCCAGAGGGAACACACGCGCCTGGTGCAGCTTCTCGGCACGGAACTTCAGCATCTCCACCAGGCCGGGCTCGTCCAGAACCGGGTCGGTGTCCGGCGGGCACACCAGGCTGGTCACACCGCCAGCAACAGCTGCGGCCATTTCACTTTCCAGCATGCCGGCATGCTCCTGGCCCGGCTCCCTCAAGCGCATCGACAAATCGACCAAACCGGGCGCAACGATGCAGCCCGACGCGTCAATGGTGCGGTTGGGCGTGAAATCTGCCGGCACCTTGCCCACACCAATGATGCGCCCTGCAGCAATCGCCACGTCCGCCACGGTGTCCGTCTGGCTGGCCGGATCGATCAGGCGCCCGCCTCGAATCAGAATCTTCATGCTTCGTTCCCCGCGACAATCCCCATCACCGCCATGCGAACCGCAATGCCGAAGGTCACCTGCGGCAGCACCACGCTTTGCTGGCCATCTACCACGCTGGAATCGATCTCGACTCCCCGGTTCACCGGCCCCGGGTGCATCACGATCGCATCCGGCTTGGCCCAACGCATCCGCTCCGGGGTCACCCCAAAGCTCTTGAAATACTCCTGGCTGGACGGCAACAAGGCGCCGCTCATGCGCTCGTTCTGCAGGCGCAGGGTGATCACGACGTCACAGTCCTTGATCCCCTCCTCCAGCGTGTGACAAACCCTCACCCCCATCTGCGACAACTCGCTCGGCACCAAAGTGCGGGGCCCCACGACCCTCACGTCCGGGCAGCCCAGCGTGGTCAGTGCATGGATGTCCGAACGCGCGACGCGCGAGTGCAACACGTCGCCCACGATGGCGACCGACAGGTTGGTGAAATCCTTCTTGTAATGCCGGATGGTGTACATATCCAGCAGCCCCTGAGTGGGGTGCGCGTGCCGCCCGTCCCCGGCGTTCACCACATGAACGTGGGGCGCCACGTGTTGGGCGATCAGGTACGGTGCGCCGGATTCGCTGTGCCGCACAACAAAAATGTCGGCAGCCATCGCGCTCAGGTTGGCAATGGTGTCAAGCAGCGATTCCCCCTTTGCGGTGGAACTGCGTGCGATATCCAGGTTGATCACGTCCGCCGACAGCCGGGTGGCAGCGATCTCGAACGTGGTGCGGGTGCGCGTGCTGTTCTCGAAGAACAGGTTGAACACGCTCTTGCCTCGCAGCAGCGGCACTTTCTTCACCTCGCGGTCACTGACGCTCACGAAGTTCGCTGCGGTGTCCAGTATCTGGGTCAGGATGGCGCGCGGCAGGCCTTCCGTGGAAAGCAGGTGAATCAGCTCTCCGTTCTTGTTGAGTTGCGGGTTTTTCATCGGTGTCAGGCCTGTTGCTGTTTGTCTTTCACGTCTTCCACCACGAAGCTGAAGGTGCCGTCCTCGCCTTGGGCCAACTCGAAGGATTGACCCGCAGGCAAAGGCAGACGCACTGCCGCGAAATCCGCCGCCATCGGCAGCTCGCGTCCGCCGCGGTCCACCAGCACCGCCAGCTTGACGCTCGCGGGCCGGCCATAGTCGAACAACTCGTTGACCACGGCTCGCAGTGTCCGGCCGGTGTAGAGCACATCGTCAATCAGCAGCACATGCGTGCCATTCACGTCAAAAGGCAAGCGTGTCTGCTGCAGCGAGGCACTCAGCCCCCGTTGCGCAAAATCGTCCCGGTGCATGACGGAGGAGATCACCCCAGCCTCTCCGGGCAAATCCAGCTCACGCTGAAGCCTGGCCGCCAACCAGGCACCACCCGACGTGACACCGACCAGACGCACCGGCTTACCTTCACTGGCGATCAGGCTTCTCACCCCCCGCTTCAGTTCAGCGTACAAGGCCTCGGCATTCAACTGCAATTGACTCAAGGCAGACTCCTCAAAAACTGTTCCAGAATGATGCACGCAGACGCTGCATCCGCATCCTTGGCGCCCATGGCCAACGCCTCGGTCGTGCTGTAGCGCTCATCCACTTCGTAGACGTCCAGGCCGTAGCGTCCGCGGAGCTGCCGCGCAAACTTCAATGCTCGCGCCGTATTCTCATGAGGAGCGCCATCGGGGTGCGTGGGAATGCCAACCACCAGCGCATCTGGCTGCCACTCCTTGATGCGCTTGGCGATTTCGGCAAAACGGCTGTCGCCCTCCGCGCGGATTGTCGCCTGCGGCGTGGCTGTGCGAGTCAGGCGATTGCCACTCGCTACACCCGTGCGCTTCAAACCAAAATCAAAGGCCAGAAAAGACTGGTGAGATGAAGATACAGGTTGTGCCAAGGCGCTCATGCGTGCCCCGACCCCGGTGCCAGCATCCAAGACTGCACACCAAGCAAGGCCATCGCCTTTTCGTACCGCTGCTCGACCGGCGTGTCGAAGATGATGCGGGGGTCGGCAGCAACCGTCAGCCAGCTGTTCTCGGTGATCTCCGACTCCAGCTGCCCCTCTCCCCAAGACGAATACCCCAAGGTGACCAGCACCCTGCGAGGGCCCGCACCGGAAGACATCGCCTCCAGCACATCGCGGGACGTGGTCATCTCCAGTCCGCCGCCGATCTTCATGGTTGAAGCGTAGACCGACGGCTTTCCCTCCGGTTTTTCGCGTTCGTCAGCAGTCTCCTCATCCTCATCGCTTGAGGACATCGCCGCCTGGATCGCCCTAGCCACAGCCGGTGGCGTCTCGTCTGCGCCGACTCTCTCTGCGTCGCCCATCGCGTCATGGAGAACGAACCCTCGTTCCGGCTGCAGAGGGCCACCCCGCAGCACAGGAACCCCAGCCAACTCCGTACGCCGCAAGGGAAGATCCACCTTCTCGAAAAGGTCGCTCAAGTCAATCCCGCTGGGTTTGTTGATGATCAAACCCAAGGCACCACGCTCGCTGTGCTCGCACATGAACACCACGCTCTTGCCGAACAGTTCATCGCTCAGGCCTGGCATGGCAATCAGGAAGTGATTGGTGAAATTGGTCGGTGCTGTATCGGCAGGCATGGCGGCAATTTTAAGCGCCCCACCAGGCTCGCGCACCAAGCTGGGCAGGACGCCCTGCTTTGATCGACTGATGGCTGTGGGTGCCACCAAAAGCAAAACCCCGATCCGAGTATGTTGAGTACTTGGGGATCGGGGTTTTGGGGATAAGAGC
>NZ_BAAGVK010000026.1:0-53502 GCF_054780915.1 Hydrogenophaga aquatica
TGGCCGCCACGGCCGAGGAGATGAGCTCCCAGGCCAACAACCTGCAGCAGCTCATGAGCTTCTTCAACCTGGGCCATGTGCAACGAACGGCACGGACACCAGCAGTGAGTCCGGACAACGCTGCCAGTGCGCATGCCGCCCCAAAGACCACTGCCATGTCCCCCCGCAAGCCACTCGCGCTCAACGGCGTGGACGAGGCCAGCTTCGCGCGGTTCGCCTGAGGGAAGCGGAATGACGCAAGCTCCCTCTTCGGAAACTGCGAGCGGCGCGCAGCCCTCAATGCTACTGGCTAAACCCCTTACCGGCGAGCAACAGCAGCAGTACCTTACCTTCACCCTGGCCGAGGAGATGTTTGCCATCGGCATCCTCTCCATCCGCGAGATCCTGGAGTACGGCCAGCTCACCGAGGTGCCCATGACGCCGCCTTTCATCCGGGGGGTCATCAACCTGCGCGGCGCGGTGGTGCCCGTCATCGACCTGGCAGTGCGCTTCGGCCGCCAGCCGCGCGACGTGACCAAGCGCACCTGCATCGTGATCATCGAGACCGGCACCGGGCAGGGCCAGACCCAGCAGATGGGCATCGTGGTGGATGCGGTGTCCGAGGTGCTGGAGATACCGCCTACCGAGATCGAGCCGCCTCCGGCATTTGGCGCTCGCATCCGCATCGACTTCATCAAGGGCATGGGCAAGATCGCCGGCAGGTTCGTCGTCATTCTCGATGTCAACCGCATCCTCTCGATTGATGAAGTCGCCGTCGTCGCGGCCGCGCAGCAGGAGGCGTTGGCGGCCTGACCTAAACTCCACCCTGCGGTTACTCGTGCCGCAGGGCCTCGATGGGGTCCAGCCGTGCCGCGCTGCGTGCCGGGAAGTAGCCGAACAGCACGCCAATACCGGCAGAGAACACGAACGCCAGCACATTCACGCCCACGTTGAACACGAAGGGCACGCTCATCAGGGCCGACAGGCCCACGCTGGCCGCCAGCGCCAGGGCCATGCCCACCAGGCCGCCCAGCGCCGCCAGCACCACGGCCTCGATCAGGAACTGCAGCAGCACCTCGCGTTCCAGCGCGCCGATGGCCAGGCGCAGGCCGATTTCGCGGGTGCGCTCGGTCACGCTCACCAGCATGATGTTCATGATGCCAATGCCGCCCACCAGCAGGCTGACGGCTGCCACTGCCCCCAGCAGCATGGTCATCACCCGGGTGGTGCCGGAAAGCGTCTCCCCGAGCTGCTTGGTGTCGAGCACGTTGAAGTTGTCCTCGTCGCCATCGGCCAGCTTGCGCCGCTCGCGCAGCAGTTGGGTGACGCCGCGTTTGACGCTGTCGGCATCGGCCCCTTCCACCATGGACACCAGCAGGGTGTGCACGCGCGTGTGTCCCACCACACGGCGGTGCATGGTGTTGATGGGCATGAGGACTAGGTCGTCCTGATCGTTGCCAAAGGCGCCCTGCCCTTTCGAGCCCAGCACGCCGATCACTTCACAGGACATCTGCCGCACCCGCACGGCGCTGCCCACGGGCGAGGTGTTGCCGAACAGCTCGCGCCGCACGGTCTCGCCAATCAGGCACACGGCAGCCCCGGCGCGCAGTTCGTCGTCTGTGAAGTCACGGCCGTCGGTAACGCTCCAGTTGCCCGTGACCAGCCACTCGTTGGTGCTGCCGATGATGCTGCTGGACCAGTTGCGGCCCATGGCCACCACTGTGGTGCTGGTGCGGGTTTCCGGCGCGGTGGTAAGCACGCCGCCGATCTGCGAGGCAATGGCCTCGGCATCGCCCAGCTTGAACGACGGCGCCGAGAAGCCACCGCTGCCTGGGCCCAGCCGCTGGCCGGGACGCACCTGCAGCAGGTTGGTGCCCAGGCCGGAGATTTGCGTCTGTATGGCCAGCGTGGCGCCATTGCCCACGGTGACCATGGTGATGACCGCCGCGACGCCAATGACGATGCCCAGCACGGTCAGGAACGAGCGCAGCAGGTTGCGCCGGATGGAGCGGATGGCAAGGACGAGGGTGTTGAAGAACATCAGTGTGCCTCCACCACTGCCGCAGTCTGGCCCGCCGTGCCGTTGTGGTGCTCACGCTCCACCACGCCGTCGCGGAAATGAACAATGCGCCGGGCGTAAGCGGCAATGTCGTGTTCATGCGTGACCATGAGCACCGTGATGCCGAACTCCCGGTTGAGACGCTGGATGAGTTCCATGATCTCGTGGCTGCGCTGCGAGTCCAGGTTGCCGGTGGGTTCGTCGGCCAGCAGCACCTGCGGCTCGGTGACGATGGCACGCGCGATGGCCACGCGCTGCTGCTGGCCGCCGGACAGTTCGGCAGGCGTGTGGTGCTCCCAGCCCTCCAGACCCACGGCCTGCAGCGCGCGCCGGGCGGCAGCGTGGCGCTGCGCAGCGGGTTCGCCCCGGTACACCAGGGGCAGTTCCACGTTTTCCTGCGCTGTGGTGCGCGCCAGCAGGTGGAAGCCCTGGAACACGAAGCCGAAGAAACGGCGGCGCAGGCGCGCCCGCTCGTCGCGCGAAAGGGATTGCACCGGCACCCCCTGGAACAGGTATTCCCCGGTGGTAGGCGTGTCCAGGCAGCCCAGCAGGTTCATGGCGGTGGATTTGCCCGAGCCGCTGGGGCCCATGATGGCGACGAAGTCCCCCCGGTCAATGGCCAGGTCCACGCCCTTGAGTGCCTGGAAGGCCGTGTTGCCCTGCCCATAGACCTTGGTGATGCCACGCAGCTCGATGAGCGGCGCGCCCGGCGTCGGCTCGCTCATTTGCCTGCCCCGGCACTCATCAGCCCGGTGATCACGGTCATGCCCTCTTGCAGGCCTTCGCCAGAGACTTCGGTGGAGCGGCCGTCGCTGATGCCAGTGGTGACCTGCATGGCCTGGGGCTGCCCATCCTTGAGCACCCAGATCTGGCGCACGCCACCACTGCGTTCGGCACGTGCCGTCTTGGTGCCGCTGCTGGGCATGCGCGGGAACATCTTTGACAGCACCCCGCTGCCCTGTTGCGCAGCACCGTTGCTGTTGGGAGGGGTAAAGCGCAGTGCCGTATTGGGCACCAGCAGCACACCCTTGCGCTCGGTGGCCACGATGCTGGCCGTGGCGGTCATGCCGGGGCGCAGGCTCAGGTCGGCGTTGTCCACGTCCAGCGTGGTGACGTAGGTGACCACGTTCTCCGTCTTGGTGGAACCGTAATCCACGCGCGTCACCTCGGCGGGGTAACGGCGGGTGGGGTAGGAGCTGACCGTGAAGGTGGCCTTCTGCGCAGGTTTGACCACACCCACGTCAGCCTCGTCCACGTACACCTCCAGCCGCAGTTCCTTGAGGTCTTGCGCAATCGAAAAAAGCGTGACCGCCTGCAAGGAAGCCGCCACCGCATTGCCCGGGTCGACCGAGCGCGTGAGCACCACGCCGTCGATGGGTGAGCGGATGGAGGCCTTGGACAGGTTGGTTTCGTTCGTGGACAAGGTGGCCTGCGCCTGCTGCACGGCGGCGCGGGCGCTGGCCTCGGCGGCCACAGCTCGGTCCACGGCGGCGCGGGCACTGTCCAGCTCTGCGGCGGAGGGCACCTTGCCGCCAGACAGGCGTGCCACTTCCTCCTGGCGTTCCAGCTGTGCCTTGGCCTCCTTGAGGGTGGCTGTGGCCTGTGCCACCTGGGCCTGGGCCGACGCCAGCGCGGCACGCGAGCTGTTGACCTGGTCCTGCAGCTTGGCCGTGTCCAGCACCACCAGCACCTGGCCTTTCTTGACGCGGTCGTTCTTGTCCACCAGCACCTCGCGCACGGTGCCCGACAGTTCGCTGCCCACGTTGACCAGCCGGGTGGGTTGCAGCGTGCCGTTGGCCGAGACAGTGAGCGTGAGGTCGCCAGTGCGCAAGGGCTCGGTCACGAAGCTGGGAGCCGCCTTGCTCTTCTGCGTGGACAGGTAGTAGTACCCGCCCCCAGCCAGCGCCGCCACAGCCAGCACCGCCCCCCACAGCAGCGGGCGCTGCCACCACCTGGGCGGCCTGTCATCGCCCAGCAGGGCATGCACGTCGTTGGAAGGGACAGTAGGCTTGGTGTTCATGAGGCGTTGGAAGAAATGGCTTGGACAGCGCGTTCAGCGTCGGCGGGGGTCCAGCCGCCGCCCAGGGCCTTGTAAAGCCGCACATGGTCCGCGCTCCAGGTGGCGCGGGTGGTTTCCAGTTCGGATTGCGCGGAAAGCAACGTGCGCTGCGTGTCGAGCAAGGTGGGGTAGTCGATGAGGCCGCTGGCGTAACGCTGGCGGGCCAGAAGCTCCGCATTCGATGCGGCCTCGACGGCGGCTTCCAGCCGCGCCAGGCGCTCGCGGTTGCCATCCAGGGCCACGAGCACGTCCTCCACATCCTGCAGCGCGGTCAGCACGGCCTGCTCGTGCGCCAGCCGCGCCTGCTCCAGTGCAGCCTGCTGCACGCGCACCTGGGCACGAGCCGCGCCACCATCCAGCAGCGAAGCGGACACGCTGGCCAGCACGCTGCGGGTGAGGGATGCCACGTCCAGCAAATCACCCAGACGGGGGGCCGCCAGGCCCAGGGAACCGCTGAGCGACAGGCTGGGAAAGCGGTTGGCGTCCGCCTGGTGCACACGTGCCCAGGCGGCCACGACGCGCTGCTCGGCCACACGCACATCGGGCCGCTGGCGCAACGCGTCTGCAGGAAAGCGCATGGCCAGTTGCGCTGGCGGCTGCGGCACGCCGCTCAAGGCCGCGTCACCCGCCTGGGCGAGTTCGCGCTGCAAGGCACCCGGCGCGCGGCCCGTGAGCACGGCCAGCGCATTCAGCGTTTGCTGAATGCTGGTCTCCAGCGCTGGCAGCGCGGCGCGGGTCTGTTCGATGGCGGCACGCGCCTGCTCCAGATCCAGCGATGAAGCCAGGCCCGCCTGCACACGCCATTGTGTCAACTGCTGCGATTCGAGCTGCTTGGCCAGGCTCTCGCGGGCCAGGCGCAAACGCGTCTGGTAGCCACGCAGCTGTATGGTGTTGACCGCCACTTCGGCGGCCAGACTGATGCGGGCCTGGCCCAGGTTGGCTGCCGCGGCCCGCAGATCGGCCTCGCTGGCGGCCTCGGCGCTGCTGCGCGCGCCAAAGACATCGGGCTCCCAGCTGGCATCAAAGCCGGCACGGAAGGCGTTGCCTGTGGCGTTGTCACCCGCCTTGCTGCGCTGCGCGGAACCCGATGCCCCCACGCGTACGGCGCCGGACGCGGCCGTCACGTCGCGCTGGGCGCGCGCCTGCTGCAAGGCCGCCTGGGTGCTGCGCAGGCTCTGGTTGGACTGCAATGCCTGCTCAACCCAGCGGCTGAGCAAGGGATCGTTGAAGGCGAGCCACCACGTGGCCACTGCCTCGGCACCGTCAGACGCTGTGATGCCTTGCGGCGCCCGGCTCCACTGGGCTGGCACCTCGACCGAGGAAGCGGGCACCTCGCTGGGTGCAAGACTGGCGCAACCGGCCAATGCCAGCGCCGTTACCGCAACAGCCGCGCGGGCAGCGAAAGTCCCTGGCGTGGGGGCCGCGTCAAGTCGCCTGAACTGATGGAAAGAACGCATGAATACCCTGTGTCTTGCCGTCACGGATTCGAACAGCCATATGTATAGTGTGGCGCAATCGTTTTTCGTTCCGGCGAAACACGGGTAAAGGCTGTGTAAAGCCCCTTGCGGGGGGGTCAACCCGCCGCGATGACTGTGCGCTGCACCAAGCGGTCGTCGCCCAGCACGATCAGCGCGAACAGCAGCTCCTCCAGGCTGTCGGCCTGTGCGGTCTTGCGCGCCAGCAGGGGCGTGGCGCCCGGATCGAGGACGAGGAAATCCGCCTCGCAGCCCGGGGCAAGATTGCCCACCACGCCGTCCAGCCCCAGGGCACGTGCGGCACCCGCCGTGTGCTGCCACCACAGGTGGCTGGGCGCCAGGCTCACCCCCTGCTTGGGCAAGCCACCACCCGTAACGCTGGCCCGCCCCACGTGGTAGGCGGCCAGCATGGTGTGGAAGGGGCTGAAGCTGGTGCCGCCCCCCACGTCGCTGGCCAGGCCGTAGCGGAAACCCGCGCGGTCTGCGCTCGCGTAATCGAAGAACCCGCTGCCCAGGAACAGGTTGCTGGTGGGGCTGACGGCGGCGGCTGTGCCGGTCTCGCGCATCAGGGCGCGGTCGGTGTCGTCCAGGTGGATGCAGTGGGCGTAGATGGCGCGTTCGCGCAGCAGGCCGAAATCGCCATACACGCCCAGGTAGCTGCGCGCGTTGGGGTACAGCGCCTGCACCCACCGCACCTCGTCCACGTTCTCGGCCACGTGGGACTGCACCCACACGTCGGGGTAGCGTGCGGCCAGCTCGCCTGCGCCACGCATCTGCGCATCGGAACAGCTGGGCGCGAAACGCGGTGTGATGGCGTAGCCGAGCCGCCCCTGGCCGTGCCAGCGCTGGATAAGGTGCTCGGTGTCGATCAGGCTCTGCTCGGTCTGGTCACGCACGCCGTCGGGGGAGTGGCGGTCCTGAAGCACCTTGCCTGCGATCAGGCGCAGGCCGCGTGCCTGGGCGCGGCTCATCAGGGCGTCCACCGACGCCGGGTGGGACGTGGCGAAGGTCAACGCGGTGGTCACGCCGTTGCGAGCCAGCTCGTCCAGGAAGAAACCGGCCACCTCGCCCGCGTAGGCGGGGTCGTGAAAGCGTGACTCGTGCGGGAAGGTGTAATGCTCCAGCCAAGGCAGCAGGCCTTCGGCGGGCGAGCCGATCACGTCGGTCTGCGGGTAGTGGATGTGCAAGTCCACAAAGCCCGGGGCGATGAGCCGCCCAGGCAGTTCTTCGATGGGCACGCCGGGAAAGCGGTCTGCCAGCTCCCGGTAGGCGCCCACGGCCCGCACCAGCCGCGGCCCTTTCGCCCCGTCCGGCCCTGGACCGACCACCAGCAGGCCGTCGGCCTCGTAACGGGGGGTGGGAAGATCTGCATCGGGGTCGAACCAGAGAATGGCGGCGCGGTAGGCTTTCATGGCGGCAAGCTTAGCGCGTACAGCCCCGATGCGCATAACACCGGCCCGATAGACTTTATGTGCTGGGCACAGGCACGCCAGGGGCTTGACAGCTTTGCTACGCTGGAAGCAAGGGCACAGTCTGCCCCCGTGATCCACCGTTTTTGAACAAGGGAACAACCATGCGTAACCGCCACCTCCTGTCCATCGCCACCTGTATCGGCCTGCTCTGCGCCCCCGCCTGGGCGCAACAACAACACAGCGACAAGGAGATCAAGGAAGACATCCAGCGCCACCGTGCCATGGCCGCAGCGCACGAGGCCGCCGCCAAGTGCCTGGAATCGGGCAAGGGTGAAAAGGTTTGCCAGGAAGAACTGCAAAAGGCCTGCAAGGGACTGGCCCTGGGCAAATCCTGCGGCATGCGCCACGCGCATTGAGGCCGGACCCGGCAGGGTTTTGAGCGCGGGCACAAAATGGCGCCTTTGCCATCCACTGGACTTGCCGACACCATGACCGCCCGCCTCAAGATCGACTTCGTTTCCGATGTTTCCTGCCCGTGGTGTGCCATTGGCCTGGCTTCACTGGAGAAGGCCCTGTCGCGCCTGGACGGCGAGGTGAGTGCCGACCTGCGTTTTCAGCCCTTCGAGCTGAACCCGCAGATGCCGCCCGGCGGGCAGGACATCACCGAACACCTGACCGAGAAATACGGTTCCACGCCTGAACAGCAGGCACAGATCCGCGAAACCATCCGCCAACGCGGCGCGGACGTGGACTTTGTGTTCAATGCAGCGGGCCGTGGCCGCATCTGGAACACGTTTGACGCGCACCGCCTGCTGCATTGGGCGGCGGTGGAGCACCCTGCCCTGCAGCACACGCTGAAGAAGGCCCTTCTGGTGACTTACCACGGTGAGGCGCGCAGCATGGAGTCGCACGAGGTGCTGCTGGACGTGGCCGGGCAGGTGGGCCTGCCGCTGGAGCGTGCCCGGGCTATCTTGGCCGGCGACGAGTTCGCACAGGACGTGCGCGAACACGAAGCCTTCTACACCGGGCACGGCATCCGCTCGGTCCCGGCCGTCGTCATCAACGACCGTCACCTGATCTCGGGTGGCCAGCCGCCCGAGGTGTTCGTGCAGGCGCTGCGGCAGATCGCTTCGGGCGCAGCCTGAACAGGGCCGCGCAGCGAACCTGGGGGGCTCAGTCGTGCTCGCGCAGGCGGGTGAAGTAGTCCTTGAGCTGGTGTTCCCAGCTGCGTTTTGACGCTTCGTCGGCAAAGCTGGCCTCGAAGCTGTTCCACGCCAGCTGGTAGGCGTGGCGCACGTCCAGGTCAAGCGCAGCGAAGAGCTGCAGGTAGTTTTCGTTCAGGTAACCGCCAAAGTAGGCCGGGTCGTCGGAGTTGACGGTGGCACGCAGCCCCGCATCCAGCAACTGGCGCATGTTGTGCTGCGCCATGGTGGGGAACACGCACAGCTTCACGTTGGACAGCGGGCACACCGTCAAAGGCACCTGTTCGCTGGCCAGGCGTTGCATCAGGGCTGGGTCTTTAACGGCCTGCACGCCGTGGTCGATGCGTTCGGCCTTGAGCACGTCCAGCGCGCTCCAGATGTAGGCCGGCGGCCCCTCTTCCCCCGCGTGCGCCACCACGTGCAAGCCCAGTTCCCGGCACTTGGCGAACACACGTTCGAACTTTTCGGGCGGGTGGCCCAGCTCGCTGGAATCCAGCCCCACACCGATGAAATGGTGGCGCCAGGGCAGCGCGGCCTCCAGCGTGGCGAAGGCGTCTTCCTCGCTCAGGTGGCGCAGGAAGCACAGGATGAGCTTGGCGCTGATGCCGAACTCCTGGTGCGCGCGCTGGCAGGCGTGGTGCAGCCCAAGGATGACCGTTTCCATGGGCACGCCGCGCGCGGTGTGGGTCTGGGGGTCGAAAAAGATTTCGGTGTGCAGCACGTTCTCGGCAGCGGCCTTTTCCAGGTAGGCCCAGGCCATGTCGAAGAAGTCCTCCTGCTTGAGCAGCACGCTCGCCCCGGCGTAGTAGATGTCCAGGAAGCTCTGCAAGTCCTTGAAGGCGTATGCCGCACGCAGCTCATCCACGCTGGCGTAAGGCAATTTCACGTGGTTGCGCTCGGCCAGCTTGAAGATCAGCTCGGGCTCGAGCGAGCCTTCGATGTGGATGTGCAGTTCGGCCTTGGGCATGCGGCGCAGCACCTGCGGCAGACGGGCGGGCGAGACGTGAGGTACGTGGAACATCAGCAGACTCCGAAGGTGACGCCCAGGCGGGCAAGGTAGCGCCGGTAGGCGCTGGAAACGCGGTCGGCCGGGCCGTGGACCTCGCGCACGGGTGGTGCGGCGCTCACGGGCAGGCGCTTGGGGGTTTGTGATTCGACGATGGGTTTGTCCTGCGCGAACACGGCGTCCTGGAAGCGGCGCAATTCTTCGTCGCTGGACGTGTCGTTGAAGGTGGCCATGGCGAACCAGGCCGTGCAGGATTCCGCAGTGCGCGGGCAGATAAAGAGCGCAATGGCGTTGCGGGGCCCCTGCTCTTCTGTCGCGTCCTTGGCCAGCAGCGCCGTGTAAGGCGCTGGGACGTCGTAGCGGTAGGCGATCCACGCACCTTCGTTGGCGCCCGCGTAGGCGCGCGGCTGCCAGGCCCGGCACTGGTTCACCGTCACCCCTTCGGGCAACTCCCGCACGTCTCCGGGGTCCACCTCGGCATGGCCGGGCGTGCCCAGCCAGCCCTCGTGCACGAAGCCGAAGTGGCTCAGGTCCAGGAAGTTCTCCACCAGGCGCGGGGCGCTGGTAGCCACCTCGTAGGGGCCGCAGACCAGTTGGCGCCAGCCTGCCGCCTCGCCCGGGGCGAACTGCGGCGGTGCCAGCAGCGGCTCCGGCAGCCCGGGCGCCGGTGGCGCCAGGCGCACCCACACCAGGCCATGGCGCTCCTGCGCCTCGAACACCCGGGCACAGTGGCTGGCCGGGGGCACAAAGGCGGGCTGCACCGGCACGTGCACGCAGCGCCCGCCAGCCTCGAAACGCCAGCCGTGGTAGGGGCAGGCCAGTTGCCCGTCAGACACCCGCCCCAGCGACAGACGCGCCCCCCGGTGCGGGCAGCGGTCTGCCCAGGCGTGGACGGCGCCCTGGCCGTCGCGCCACAGAACCAGGGGTTCGTCCAGCAGCGTCGCTGCCATGGGTTGCTGCGCCACATCAATGGCTGCTGCCACGGGATGCCAGAAAGTATGCTCGATGGCTTGCATATGGGATTCCAGCCTACCAGAACTGGCCCGGTTACAGCCAGTCAGAATGATGAAAAAAGCCACCGGGCCGATGGCTCCGGTGGCTTGCCTTGACCTGCGTCAGATCAGTTGGGCAGCTTGCCTTCCACGCCCTTGACGTAGAACTTGATGCCGCCCAGGAAGGCGTCATCCGCCACCTGGTCCTTGGCCAGGACTTCCTTGCCGTCCTGACCCACGATCGGGCCTTTCCAGATGGAGAAGGAACCGTCCTTCAGGCCAGCCTTGACGGTGTCGATCTTGGCCTTGATGTCGGCGGGCACGTCCTCGGCGATGGAAACCATGTCGATGGCACCTTCTTTGTGGCCCCACCACACGGCGCCAGTGCTCCAGGTGCCTTCCAGCGCGTCCTTGGTGGCCTTGATGTAGTACGGGCCCCAGTTGATGACGGCGGAACCCAGGTGGGCCTTGGGACCGTAGGCGGTCATGTCGGAATCCCAGCCGAAGGCGCGCTTGCCCATCTTCTCGGCGGTCTGCAGCACAGCGGAAGAATCGGTGTTCTGCATCAGCACGTCAGCGCCGCCGTTGATGAGGGACGTGGCAGCCTCGGTCTCTTTCGGCGGATCAAACCAGCCATTGACCCACACCACCTTGGTCTTGACCTTCGGGTTGACCGACTGCGCGCCCAGCGTGAAGCTGTTGATGTTGCGGATCACCTCGGGGATTGGGATGGAAGCCACCACGCCCAGGGTGTTGGTCTTGGTCATGGCACCGGCAATCACGCCAGCCATGTACGCACCTTCGTAGGTGCGGCTGTCGTAGGTGCGCATGTTGTCGGCGGTTTTGTAGCCGGTGGCGTGCTCGAACTTCACGTCCTTGAAGTCACCCGCCACCTTGAGCATGGGCTCCATGTAGCCGAAGGTGGTGCCGAAAATCAGCTTGTTGCCCTGGCCAGCCAGGTCACGCAGCACGCGCTCGGCGTCGGCGCTCTCGGGAACGTTCTCGACGAAGGAAGTCACGACCTTGTCACCGAACTCCGCCTCCAGGGCCTTGCGGCCGTTGTCATGGGCGAAAGTCCAGCCGCCGTCCCCCACCGGGCCGACATAGGCGAAGGCAATCTTCAGCGGTTCTGCCTTGGGCGCCTCGGTCACGGGAGCGGGCGCCGCAGCCGGCTCCTCCTTCTTGCCGCAGCCAATGAGGGCTGCGCTGGCCAGCGCGGTGAGCGCGGCCACCTTCAGCCAGGAACGTTTGTTGATGTTGGTCATGTCGACTCCTGAGAGCGGTGTTGATGAAACGAAACGAAACGAAAAACGAACCAAACGAAATTATGAGCCCGGATAGAACGGTTTGCCGATGGAGCTGGGCATATTCACGCGAATCCACTGCGGGTTGCGGGAAATCAGCACCAGCACCACCACCGTGGCCAGGTAGGGCAGCATGGTCAGGAACTGGCTCGGCACATTCACGCCCATGCCCTGCAGGTGGAACTGCACCATGGTGACGCCGCCGAACAGGTAGGCACCCAGCAAGACGCGTGCCGGACGCCATGTGGCGAAAGTGGTGAGCGCCAGGGCGATCCAGCCCTTGCCTGCGATCATGCCCTCCACCCACAGCGGGGTGTAGACCGTGGAAACGTACGCACCGGCCAGGCCGCACAAGGCGCCACCGCCAGCCACCGCCATCAGGCGGATGCGTCGCACCGGGTAACCCAGGGCATGCGCGGACTCGGGGCTCTCGCCCACGCTGCGCAGCACCAGACCGGCGCGGGTGCGGTAGAGGAACCAGATGAGCCCGGCGGTGAGCGCCACGGCCACGTACACCATGGGATGGTGACGGAACAGCGCGTTGCCCAGGAAGGGAATGTCCGCCAGGAGCGGGATGGCGTACTGGGCCTGCTCGGGCAGCTTGGCCTGCACGTACGAGGTGCCCGCGAAGGCCGAGAAACCGGCCCCGAAGAGCGACAACGCCAGCCCGGTGGCGTACTGGTTGGTGTTGAGCCAGATGACGAGCACACCGAAGATGACCGCAAGCGCTGCACCCGCGAGCATGCCTGCACCAAAACCGGCAAGCGTGCTGCCCGTGTGGGCCACGGTGGCAAAACCCGCCAGCGCGGCACAGAGCATCATGCCCTCGGCGCCCAGGTTGACAATGCCCGCCTTTTCGTTGATGAGCAGACCCAGCGATGCGATGGCCAGGACGGTGCCCGCATTGAGCGAGGCAGCAATGAGCAGAGCCGTGGATTCCATGTTCACTTCCTCAGCTTGATGCGGTAGGCGATGAGCGTGTCGCAGGCCAGCAGGGCAAACAGCAGCAGGCCCTGAAACACGCCAGTGATGGACTTGGGCAGGCCCAGACGGGACTGCGCAAGCTCACCGCCGATGTAGAACATGCTCATGAGGATGGCCGAGAACACGATGCCCAGCGGATGCAGTCGCCCCACGAACGCCACGATGATGGCGGCAAAACCATAGCCCGCCGGCACATACGGCGTGAGCTGGCCGATGGGGCCGGCCACTTCCAGCGCGCCCGCCAGCCCGGCTGCCGAACCCGACACCAGCAGCGCGATCCACAGCGCGCGCCTTGACGAGAAGCCCGCGTAGCGCGCCGCCGCCGGGGCCAGCCCGCCCACCTGCTGTGCAAAGCCAGAGTAGGTGCGGAACAGGTACACCCACACCGCCGCCACACCCGCCAGCGCCAGCACCAGGCCGATGCTCACACGCGAACCGTCGAACAGGCGCGGCACCATGGCCACCTTCTCAAACGTCTTGGTCTGCGGGAAGTTGAAGCCCATGGGGTCTTTCCATGGCCCATAGACAAGATAGTTGAGCACCTGCACCGCCACGTAGACGAGCATCAGGCTGACGAGGATTTCGTTGGCGTTGAAGCGGTCTCGCAGCAAGGCGGTGATGCCCGCCCACGCCATGCCGCCCAGCACGCCTGCCAGCAGCACGGCGGGCACGATCCAGGGACCCGTGGTCTTGTCGGCCAGCAGGGCCACGCCACCAGCGCAGATGGCACCGATGACGAACTGCCCCTCGGCGCCGATGTTCCACACGTTGGAGCGGAAGCACACCGCCAGCCCCAGCGCGATGAGCAGCAGCGGCGTGGCCTTGACCATCAGTTCGCCCACCGCATACCAGGACTTGAGCGGCTCCACGAAGAACACCTGCAGACCGCGCACCGGGTCCTTGCCGAGCGCGGCGAACAGGATGACGCCGATGACGACGGTGATGACCAGCGCCAGAAGCGGCGAGGCGTAGCTCCAGACCTTCGACGGCTGGGGCCGGACTTCAAGCTTGAGCATGGGCCACCTCCTCGCGCGCACCCGCGGGCGCATTGGCCGGGGCGTCCCACAGGCCCGACATCCATTCCCCGATGCGCTCGACCGTGGCGTCGGCGCGCATCACGCTGGGCGACAGGCGCCCCTTGGCAATCACGTGCATGCGGTCACATATCTCAAACAATTCGTCCAGCTCCTCGCTCACCACCAGCACGGCGCAACCCGCGTCGCGCAGGGCCAGTATCTCGCCGCGTATCTGCGCCGAGGCGCCCACGTCCACCCCCCAGGTGGGCTGGCTGACGATGAGCAGTTTGGGTTTGGCCTCGATCTCGCGGCCCACGATGAATTTCTGCAGGTTGCCCCCCGACAGCGATTTGGCCGCCGCGTCCGGACCGTTGGCCTTGACCTTGTAGCGGGCAATGATGTCGGCGGCCTGTTCGCGCAGCGCGCCCAGCTTGAGCCACCCAAGTGTGCCGATGGCGTCTCGACGCGACAGCAGCAGGTTCTGCGCCAGGCTGAGCGTGGGCACCGCCCCCCTGCCCAGGCGTTCTTCCGGCACAAAGTGCAGGCCCAGCTTGCGGCGGCGCCCCGGCGCCATGCGCGACACGTCTTGTGTGCCCATGCGGATGCTGCCCGCAGGCGAACGCGGGTTCTCGCCGGACAGCGCGTACAGCAGCTCCCCCTGCCCATTGCCCGACACCCCTGCAATGCCCACCACCTCGCCAGCGCGCACCTGCAGCATCACATCGCGCAAATGGGTGCCGAAGGGATCGTCGCTTGCCAGGGTCAGGCCCTTCACGTCCAGCACCACGTCGCCAGGCGCGTACGGGCGCGCTTCCAGCTTGGGCGGCTCGGCCCCGATCATCAGGCGGCTCAGGGAAGCGTTGCTTTCCTGGCGCGGGTCGCACACGCCAGTGACCTTGCCGCCGCGCATCACCGTGCAGGCGTCGCACAGCTCGCGGATCTCGTGCAGCTTGTGGCTGATGTAGAGGATGCTGCAACCCTCGCTGGCCAGCTTGCGCAGCACCACGAACAGTTTTTCCACCGCCTGCGGCGTGAGCACGGACGTGGGCTCGTCAAGAATCAGCAGCTGCGGGTTGGTGAGCAGCGCGCGGATGATCTCGACGCGCTGCATCTCGCCCACGCTCAGGCTGTGCACCGGGCGCGCGGGGTCGATGTCCAGCCCGTACTCGCGCGCCTTGACGCTGATGCTCTCGCTCACCTCCTGCAGCGAAAGCGATTTGTCCAGGCCCAGCCACACGTTCTCGGCCACGGTGAGGGTGTCGAACAGGCTGAAGTGCTGGAACACCATGCTGATGCCCAGCGCGCGCGCCTCCTGAGGGTTGCGGATGTGCACCGGCTTGCCGTTGAAGAGCACCGCGCCATCGTCAGGTTTGACGGCACCGTAGATGATCTTCATGAGCGTGGACTTGCCCGCACCGTTTTCGCCCAGCACGGCGTGCACGCTGCCCGGTGCCACGGTGAGTGAAACGTTGTCGTTGGCCACCACGCCCGGGTAGCGCTTGGTGATCTGTGTCAGCTGTAGACGTGCGTGATGGCTCATGCGGCTGGGGCGTTGGTGCGTTGGGCTCGGGAGGGACGGCCGGACTTGGCCTGCCGGGCGGGAATGGGCGCTTCGTCGGGCTGCGACTCGTCCTGCCGCAGCGCGGATGCCACCGTCTTGATGCTGTCACGCAGCCACTGGGCCGCAGGCGACGCGTGGGTGCGCTCATGCCACAGCTGATAGTACATGAGGCGCGGGAAGGGAACGGGACAGGGAAGGATTTCCACGGGCAACTGGTCGATGAAACGCTCACAGAACTTGCGGCCGGTGGTCAGCACAAGCAAGCTCGATGCCACCATGGAAGGAATCAGGCTGAAATACGGACAGCGCGTGGTGATGTTGCGGGTCAGCCCCAGGGTGCCCAGGTGCAGGTCGATGACTCCCCGCCCGCCCGGGTGCATGGGCATGGGTGCGATGTGGTCCGCCTGCAGCCAGGCGTCCACGTCCCAGCCGCGCCGCACCGCCGGGTGCTCGCGTGACACCAGACAGACGATTTCGTCACCGAACAGGCGGCCCAGGTGGAGGTCGCCCGGTGGTTGCGGCCAGTTACCGATGACAACGTCCACCTCGCCCTGGGCCAGGCGGCGGTGGTAGTCGGAATCACCCGAAAGGGTGTGGATTTCGATGGGACACAGCGGCGCCTGCGTCTTAAGGTGGGTGACCAGCTGTGGCAGGAAGAAGGGGTCAAGGTAGTCGCTGGCCGCCAGCGTGAAGGTGTGGCGCGCAGTGGCCGGGTCGAAGCGGCGCGCGTCGGAGAACATCACCTCGGCGGCCCGCAGGATGTTGGCCGCAGGCTCGATCATTCGCAGCGCAACCGCCGTGGGCACCATGCCCGTGCCCGAACGCACCAGCAACGGGTCGCCCGACAGCTCACGCAGCCGCCGCAGCGCGGCGCTGACGGCCGGCTGGTACATGCCCAGGCGAAGGGCTGTGCGGGAAACGTTGCGTTCAGTGAGCACGGTATGCAAGACCCGGATGAGATGGAGGTCTATCTTGTCGAAAAGCGTTTGATCCTTCATACCTTGCTTCACATTGGCGGCATACAGTGGCATATATGTTGCTGCCGAGCAGGAAACGCTACCCTAGCGCGCATGACACCGAACGGAATTCCCATGGCTGCCGATAGACCACTGCGATTCGTCCGGCGAGCAGAGATTGTCTCGCTCGCCAATGTATCACCCAACCGCACGCTGCTGGACCTGCTGCGCGAGGACCTGGGCCTCACCGCCACCAAGGAGGGCTGCGGCGAAGGCGATTGCGGCGCCTGCACCGTGGTACTGGCCGAACCCGACGGCAAAGGCGTGCGCTACCGGGCCATCAACAGCTGCATCCGCCTGGCGCATTCGGTGGACGGCATGGCGCTGTGGACGGCCGAAGACCTGGCCACCGACCCGCTGATCGACCGCCAGGGCGCCGACTTGCACCCGGCCCAGCAGGCCATGCTGGACGCGCACGGCTCGCAGTGCGGCTTCTGCACGCCGGGCTTCGTGATGAGCCTGTTTGGCATGTACCAGAACCACTGCGCGCAGGGCGATGCCATCGACCGTGCCACGGCGCAGGCCGAACTGTCGGGCAACCTGTGCCGCTGCACCGGCTACCGCCCCATACTGGACGCCGCGCAGGCCATGGAAAAGTTGCCCGCCGCACGCGTGGACGAGCGCAAGCTGCGCGACCTGCTGCGCCAGATTGCCCCGGAAGCCGACGATGGCGACAAGAGTTACCAGGCCCCCACCACACTGGAAGCGTTGTTGCAGGCCCGCGCCCGCCACCCAGACGCTCAGGTGGTGGCCGGCTGTACCGACGTGGGCCTGTGGGTGACCAAGGGCCACCAGCAGTACCCCCAGGTGCTGGACGTAACCCGCGCTGCCGAGCTGCGCCGCATTGAGCGCTACTCGCACCACATTGCCATAGGCGCGGCAGCCACCCTGACCGACGCCTTTGCCGCGTTGGTGAAAGACCGCCCGCAACTGGCCGCCTTTGGCGAGCGCTTTGCCGGGCTGCCGGTGCGCAACTCCGGCACGCTGGGCGGCAACGTGGCCAACGGTTCGCCCATTGGCGACAGCATGCCCCTGCTCATTGCCCTGGGGGCAAGCGTGGTGCTGATGCGCTGGGCCGGTCGCGGCCAGCGCGGCCGCATCGAGCACCGCGAACTGGCACTGGAAGATTTCTACACCGGCTACCGCCAGAACGTCTTGCGCCCCGACGAGCTGCTGGCCTGGATCAAGGTGCCGCGCCCGGGCAAACCCCTCCCAGCTGGACAACCCAGCGGCAGTGGCGAATGGACGCGCGTGTACAAGGTGTCCAAGCGGTTTGACGACGACATTTCCGCAGTGTGCCTGGCCATTTCGCTGCAGATCGAGCGGGGCTTGGTGGCCAAGGCTTCCATCGGCGCGGGCGGCGTGGCGGCCACACCAGCACGCGCCACGGCTGCCGAAGCCGCTCTGACCGGCCAGCCCTGGAACGCAGACACCGTGCGCCGCGCCTTGGCGGTGCTGCGCGAAACCTTCCAGCCCATTTCAGACATGCGCGCCAGCGCCCACTACCGCCGCGAGGTGCTGGGCAACCTGCTGTGGCGCTGCTGGCTGGAAAGCAGCACGCCACCGGGCAGCCAGGTCATCAGCCTGGAGCGCCTGCAACCCGCCCTGCTGGGCGCATCATCCACACAGGAGGGCACACGATGACCACCCTCTCCCCCCAAGGCGGCGCCGTGGCGGCCGCACTGCTCCCCATCTCAGCCCAGGCCACTGGCGCCTGCGGGCAATCGCGCCCCCACGAAAGCGCACGCGCGCAGATCGTGGGCGCCGCCACCTATGTAGACGACATCCCCGAGATCAAAGGCACGCTGCATGCTGCGCCCATCCTCTCGCCGGTGGCGCATGGCCGCCTGCGCGGTGTGGACGCCAGCGCCGCCCTGGCCCTGCCCGGCGTGCGCAACGTGGTGCTGGCCGCCGACATTCCCGGCGACAAGATACTGGCCGCCTTTGGGCACGACGAACCCGTGTTCGCCCTGGACACGGTGCAGCACGTGGGCCAGGTGATTGGCCTGGTGCTGGCCGACGACGTGATGAGCGCGCGCCGCGCCGCCCGCCGGGTGAAGCTGGACATTGAAGAACTGCCCCCCGTGCTGACCCCGCGCGAGGCCCACGCCCGCCAGAGCTACGTACTGCCGCCCGTGCACGTGACGCGCGGCGACGCCGCCACCGCCCTGAAGAACGCCCCGCACACCTTGAGCGGTTCGTTCGAGGTGGGCGGGCAGGAGCACTTCTACCTGGAAGGGCAGATTGCCTACGCGGTGCCGCACGAGCAGCAGCAGTGGGTGATTTACAGCAGCACCCAGCACCCTGGCGAAATCCAGCACTGGGTGGCCCACGCCCTGGGCCTGCACAACCACCGCGTAAGGGTGGAGTGCCGGCGCATGGGTGGCGGCTTTGGCGGCAAGGAAACACAGGCCGGGCACCTGGCCGTGTGGGCCGCCGTGGCAGCGCTCAAAGCGGGCTGCCCCGTGAAGCTGCGGCTGGACCGCGACGACGACTTCCTTATCACCGGAAAGCGCCACCCCTTTGCCTACGACTACACCGCGGGCTTTGACAATGAAGGCCGCCTGCTGGGGCTGGACCTGACCTTGCTGGCCAACTGCGGCTTCTCGGCCGACCTGTCGGGCCCCGTGGCCGACCGCGCCGTGTTCCACAGTGACAACGCCTACTTCCTGGACAACGTGGCCATCCACAGTTTCCGCTGCAAGACCAACGTGCAGAGCTTCACGGCGTTCCGGGGTTTTGGCGGGCCGCAAGGCGTCATCGCCATCGAAACCATCCTGGGGGACATTGCCCGCCACCTGGGGCTGGACCCGCTGGCCGTGCGCCTGCGCAACCTCTATGGCATCAACGAACGCAACGTCACCCACTACCAGATGGCTGTGGAAGACAACATCCTGGAGCCGCTGATCACCCGTCTGGCCGAAACCAGCCGCTACCAGGAACGCCGCCACGAGATCGCCGCATGGAACGTGGACAGCCCCATCGTCAAGCGCGGGCTGGCGCTCACGCCGGTGAAGTTCGGCATCAGCTTCACGGCCACGCTGTTCAACCAGGCGGGCGCCTTGGTGCATGTGTACACCGACGGTAGCGTGATGGTGAACCACGGCGGCACCGAGATGGGCCAGGGCCTGCACACCAAGGTGGCTCAGGTGGTGGCCGACGAGCTGGGCGTGCCGTTTGAGCGCGTGCTGGTGACCGCCAGCGACACCGCCCGGGTGCCCAACGCCAGCGCCACCGCCGCCTCCAGCGGCACCGACCTGAACGGCCGCGCCGCGCAGTTTGCGGCGCGCAACGTGCGGCACAACCTGGCCGCCTTCGTCTGTGGTCTGGACGGCTGCGGCGCGGGCGAGGTGGAGTTCCGCCACGGTCAGGTCATCAGCCCCAAGGCCACGCGCGGCTTCACCGAAGTGGTGGGCATGGCCTACGCCAACCGCATCCAGCTGTGGAGCGACGGCTTCTACCGCACGCCCAAGATCCACTACGACAAGACCACGCTCACCGGGCGGCCCTTCTATTACTTTGCCTATGGCGCGGCATGCACCGAGGTGGCCATCGACACCCTCACCGGCGAAAGCCGCGTGCTGGCGGTGGACATCCTGCACGACGTGGGGCACAGCATCAACCCGGCCATCGACATTGGGCAGATTGAAGGCGGCTTTGTGCAGGGCATGGGCTGGCTCACGACCGAGGAACTGGTTTGGAATGCCAAGGGAAAACTGGCCACCCACGCGCCCAGCACTTACAAGATCCCCGCCACGGGCGACGTACCCGAACGGCTGAAGGTGGACCTGTGGCCCGAACCCAACCGTGAGGACAACGTGTTCGGCAGCAAGGCCGTGGGCGAACCGCCTTTCATGCTGGCCATCAGTGTGTGGGAGGCCATACGCGATGCGGTGGCGCAGGCACGCGGGGATGGCGAGCCTGTACGCATGGACGCGCCTGCGACGGCGGAGCGGGTGTTGGGGGCGTTAACGGTGGGTGGATGAGGCGCCGTATCATCGGCCCCCATTTCAACGCCTTAGCCGCACCCAAAACCACACAATGAAAATCACGATCAGGGAGGCTACCCATGCCGACATTGCACAAGTTGCAGTGCTTTTCGACCAGTACCGCCAGTTCTACGAGCAGGAAGCCAACCCGGCGTTGGCCCTGAACTTCATCACCGAGCGGTTTGAAAAATCGGAGTCGGCTATTCTGGTGGCTGATGCGCCGGGTGATGGCATCGCCGGGTTCTGCCAGCTCTACCCCACCTTCTGTTCGGTGGAAGCGGCGCCCATCTATGCCCTGTACGACCTGTTCGTGCTACCCGCCGCCAGAAAGCATGGCGTGGGGAAACTGCTTCTGCAGGCCGCCGAAGCCAAGGCGCTGGCCACAGGCAAGGCCCGCCTCGACCTGACGACCGCCAAGACCAACCTGCCCGCACAACGGCTATATGAGTCCTTGGGCTGGGTGAGGGACGAGGTGTTTTTTGCCTACAACCGCTGGCCTGAGGTGCGGTAAGTTCAAAACAAATCCATCTGCCCCGCTGCCCCCGGTGGCCTGAAGGCAGACGCGTCCAGCGCCCGCGCCTCGCGCTGGTAGCCCAGCTTGGCGCAGGCCTTGGTGAAGCGCTGGCGCAGCAGGTCGGCCCAAAGGCCCTGCCCTCCCATGCGCTGGGCAAAGTCGCTGTCGTAGTCCTTGCCGCCGCGCAGATCGTGGATGCGCGCCATCACCCGCTCCGCGCGCTGTGGGTAGTGCAAATCCAGCCACTCGCGGAACAGCGGGCCCAGTTCCCACGGCAGGCGCAACACGGTGTAGAAGGCGCGGTTGGCGCCAGCCTCGCGAGCGGCGGCCAGCACCTGCTCCATGTCTTCGTTGATGAAGGGTATCTGCGGCGCCACGCTAACCCCCACAGGCACGCCCGCCTCGGCCAGGGTACGGATGGTGCGCAGCCGCCGCCAGGGCGCGGGCGCTCGGGGTTCCAGCCGCCGGGCCAGTTCGGCGTCCAGCGTGGTGATGGTGACGTACACCGCCGCCTGCCCAGCCTGCCCCATGGGGGTGATGAGGTCCAGGTCGCGCTCCACGCCGCTGCCCTTGGTGACAAGCGCCCACGGGTGGCGCGCGGCGTGCAGCACCTCCAGCGCCGCACGGGTGAGGCGCAGTTCGCGCTCCACTGGCTGGTAGGCGTCGGTCACCGTGCCTATGGCAAGCGTGGCGGGGGTGTACCCAGGGCGCGAAAGCTCGTGCCGTAAACGTTCAGCCAACCCACGCCGGGCAATGATGACCGTTTCAAAGTCCAGCCCCGGCGACAGGCCCAGGTAGCTGTGCGACGGGCGCGCGTAGCAGTAGCTGCAGCCGTGCTCGCAACCCCGGTAGGGGTTGATGGAGCGGTCAAAGCCGATGTCTGGCGAGTCGTTGTAGGTAATGGCGCTGCGCGCGTCTTCCCAGCGCACCTGTGTTGCCGGGGAAGGCGCGGCGTCAGCGTCAGCTTCTGGCGCACCCCAGCCATCGTCAAAAGCTTCTCGCTCGTCTGCGGAAAAGCGGTGGGCCAGGCGGCTGGCACTGCCCCGGCCCTTGATGGCCTGCACGGGGATGAGGGATGAAGACATGGCAGCTGGAATGCGTTACAGGCAAATACTGTATATAAAAACAGTATCTGCCGCAACCCCACGCTGCTTTGGCATGAGGGCCGTCTGCGGCCAGTGCCAGGTTCAGGGGCGTGCCTGCCCTGGCACCACCCTTGTGAACGGCGGCAACCCCTGCAGCAGGCGCTGGCCGTAGCTGGTCTGCGTCAGCCGCCGGTCGTAGCAGGTCACGTGTGCCTCGTCTTCCTCGGTGCGGATGGCGCGGCCTACCCACTGTGCAAGGCGAATGGCCGTGGCAGGCACCACCAGTTCCATGAAGGGGTCCCGCCCCAGGGCACGCAGCCATTCAGCGCGGGCCTCGCCCACGGGGTCGTCGGGCGGCATGAAGGGCAGCTTGGTGATGAACAGGTCTTCACAGAGCTGGCCGGGCAGGTCCAGCCCTTCGCCGAAGGATTGCATGCCGAAGATGATGGAGGGTTGCCCGGCGGCCACGCGTTCGCGGTGGCGCGACAGCAATTGCCCGCGCGGCAAGGCGGTTTGCACCAGCACGCGGTCGCGCAGGTCGTCGGTCAACGCATCTTCGGCGGCGCGCAACTGCGCGCGCGACGTAAACAACACCAGCGCACCGTGTTTCACCTCGCGCAGGTCGCGCAGCAGGGCTTCGATCATCTCGCTGGTGAAGGCAGCGGCATCCTTGGGGTCGGCCCGCGTGCCTGCCAGCACCAGCCGCCCTTGGGCGGCAAAGTCGAAGGGGCTGGGCACTTCCATGGCCACGGCGGCTGGGTCGCCATGCAGACCCACCTCTTTCAGGAAAAAGTCGAAATGCCCGCAACTGGTGAGCGTGGCAGAGGTGAGCACCGCGCCGCGCGCTGCCGCCCACAGGTGGTGGCGCAACGTGGCGCCGGGCAAGGTGGGGCTCGCGTGCGCCTGCAGCACCACGAATTCGCCCACCGTGTCCAGCGTGAACCACTTGGCCACGGGGGCTCCGCCATCTGCCGGGTCCTGCAGGAGCAGTTGGGTGGTGGCGTACACGGCCTCCAGCCGGGGCGCAAGGGTACCCAGCTGGGCGTAGAGCTGCGACAGGCGCCGGGCCTCGTCGGGCTGGTCGCGTATTTCGGTGCGCAAGGCCTTGCTGATGGCGCGCAGCGCGTCCAGAAACACCTGCGACTGGTGGGCCAGCTGGGCCAGCGGTTCTATGAGGTCGGTGGGCAGTTGACCGCGCGGCGCTCGCACACGGCCTGACACGCCGCCACCGGAGCCCTGCGCCCAGCCGCCGCGCTGGCGCGCGGGGGCATCTTCCCCACGCAAGGCACTGCCGTAGTGGTGCATGAGCAACCGGGCCACATCCTGCAGGTGCTGGCGCACCAGCGCCGAGCACTTGGGTACCTCGGCCACCTCCTCCACCGCCAGCAGGCCGCCCGTGCGCAAGGCCTGTGTGGTCAGGCGGTCTATCCATTTCAGGCGGCTCAGGTCCATGCTGCTGGCAAACTGCTCCAGCGCGGTGGCGGGCAGGTGGTGCGCCTCGTCCAGCACCAGCAGGCAGTTGTCCAGCTCGGGCAACAGGCGCGAGCCCAGGGACGACAGCAGCAGGTCGTGGTTGACAACGATGACCTGTGCCCCCACCAGCGCCTTGCGCTGCTCGTAGTAACTGCACTGGTTGTACGCCGGGCAGTGGCGCGCTGTACAAGAGCTGGACTCGGCAGCCACCGCAGCCCACCAGGCGGCCTCGGGTGGTTGGGCCAGGGTGTCGCGGTCGCCGTCCCAGCGGCCTTTTTCCAGATCGTGCGCCAGGCCTGCATACCAGGTGGTGCGTTCGGCCAGTTCCTGTTCTGCGCTCAGACTGCGTGCGGCGCCACCTCCGCTCCAGCGGCGCGCGGCGGCTGCCTCCTCGGCAAACAGGTCGTCATCTACAGCCCATTCGTCATCGTCGGCACCGCTGGCCCAGCGGTCCAGCTTGAGCTTGCAGACGTAGCGCCCGCGCCCCTTGGCCAGGGCAAAGCGAAAGGGCTGCGGCAGGCTCTTGGCTAGCGCGGGCAGGTCTTTGTGGACGAGCTGCTCCTGCAACGCCACGGTGGCGGTGGAGATCATCACACGCGTGTTGCGCGCCAGCGCCAACACGATGGCAGGCACACTGTAGGCCAGCGACTTGCCCACGCCCGTGCCAGCCTGGATGACGGCGATGGAACGCGCAGGTTCCAGCGCCTCGATGGGGCCGTCCTCGTCCTCGGGGGGCTTGCCCAGGTCGGCCTCGGCGAAGGTGCAGGCCACCTGCTCGGCCATCAGGCGCTGGCCCGCACGCGGGCGCAACCCGCTGCCCGCCTGCACCACCTGGTCGAATACCGTCAATGCCTCCCGGGCCCACGCTGCTTTGTCCATGGCGCGGGAGTTTGACACATCGGGCCACGCTCGCGGCCCGGCCAGCTCAAATCGCCACCAGCTGCCGTATGCCCTTGGCCGCCATCTCCGCCCCCGGCCCGCTGGCCACCACTTCGCCCCGCTCCATCACCAAGTAGCTGTCGGCCAGCTCCTCGGCAAAGTCGTAGTACTGCTCCACCAGCACAATGGCCATGGGCTCACCGTTCAGGCCCTCGCGGGCCAGCTTCTTCAGCACCCGGCCAATGTCCTTGATGATGTTGGGCTGGATGCCTTCGGTGGGTTCGTCCAGCACGAGCAGCTTCGGGCACGGTGCCAGCGCGCGGGCAATGGCCAGTTGCTGCTGCTGCCCGCCCGACAGGTCGCCGCCCCGGCGGCCCAGCATCTGCTTGAGCACCGGGAACAACTCGAACAACTGCGGCGGAATGGGTGTGCCCGCCTTCTTGGTGGCCAGGCCCATCTGCAGGTTTTCGTGCACAGTCAGGCGGGCAAAGATCTCACGCCCCTGGGGCACGTAGCCTATGCCCGCGCGGGCGCGCTCGTAGGGGGTGGTCTTTTCTATGGGCTCGCCGTCGAAGACGATCTTGCCCGAGCGGATGGGCACCAGCCCCATGAGGGACTTGAGCAGCGTGGTCTTGCCCACGCCGTTGCGCCCCAGCACCACGGTGATTTCGCCTGCCCGGGCTTCAAGGCTCACGCCGCGCAGGATGTGCGAGCCGCTGTAGTACTGGTGAATGTGGTCGATCTGCAGCATGCTCATCTTCCCAGGTAAACCTCGATCACGCGCTCGTCGGCCTGCACCTGGTCGAGCGTGCCTTCGGCCAGCACCGCGCCGTCGCACAGCACGGTCACCTTTTCGCTGATGGCGCGGATGAAGCTCATGTCGTGCTCCACCACCATCAAACTGTGCTTGCCCTTGAGGCTGAGGAACAGTTCCGCCGTGCGGGCGGTTTCCTCGTCCGTCATGCCCGCCACCGGCTCGTCGAGCAACAGCAGCTTGGGGTCCTGCATCAGCAGCATGCCGATTTCCAGCCACTGCTTCTGGCCGTGGCTCAGGTCGCCGGAACGGCGCGTCACCGCGTCCTTCAGGTGGATGGTCTCCAGCACCTCGGCCAGGCGGTCCTTCTGTTCACCGTTGAGCGCAAAGCCCAGGCTGTGCCAGACGCGCTTGTCAGTCGCCAGGGCCAGTTCCAGGTTCTCGAACACGCTGAGTTCCTCGAACACGGTGGGCTTCTGGAACTTGCGGCCTATGCCCAGCGCAGCGATCTCGGGCTCGCTGTAGCGCAGCAGGTCGATGGTGGAACCAAAGTAAACCGTGCCCTCGTCGGGCCGGGTCTTGCCGGTGATGATGTCCATCATCGTCGTCTTGCCCGCGCCGTTGGGACCGATGATGCAGCGCAGCTCGCCCGGGGCGATGTCGAGGCTGAGCTTGTTGATGGCCTTGAAGCCGTCGAAGCTGACGCTCACGTCCTCCAGATAGAGGATGCGGCCATGGGTGGTATCCACCTCGCCGCGCACCAGCGGGCGCAGGAAAGCGGCGTTGCGGCCACCGGATTCGGTCTTGCCGTGCGCGGCACGTTCCTGCGCGTGGGCGTAGCGCTCGGCACCGGCTTCCATCAGGTCGGGCGTCATGCCTGCCCTCCTTTCTTGGCCTGCAGCTTGTGCATGCCCTTCTTCACCAGGCCCACCACGCCGTGCGGCATAAACAGCGTCACCACAATGAACAGAGCCCCCAGGAAATACAGCCAGAACTCGGGGAAACTCACCGTGAGCACGCTCTTGGCACCGTTGACGATGAACGCCCCCACGATGGGCCCGATGAGCGAGGCACGCCCGCCCACCGCCGCCCACACGGCAATCTCGATGCTGGCGGCGGTGCTCATCTCACCGGGGTTGATGATGCCCACCTGCGGCACGTACAGCGCGCCGGCCACGCCGCACATGACGGCAGAGAGCGTCCAGATGGCGAGCTTGTAAGGCAGCGGGTTGTAGCCACAGAACATGACGCGGCTTTCGGCGTCGCGCACGGCCTGCAGCACGCGGCCGAACTTGCTGCCCACCAGCCAGCGCGCGAACAGGTAGAAGCCCAGCAGCGTCAGCCCCGTCAGCACAAAGAGCGTCATGCGCATTTCAGGCGTGGCCAGGGGCATGCCCAGGATGCGCTTGAAATCGGTGAAGCCGTTGTTGCCGCCAAAGCCCGTTTCGTTGCGGAAGAACAGCAGCATGGCCGCGAACGTGAGCGCCTGGGTGATGATGGAAAAGTACACCCCCTTGATGCGCGAGCGGAAGGCGAAGTAGCCGAAGACGAAGGCCACCAGCCCGGGCACCAGCACCACCAGCAGCAGCGTGGCCACGAAGCTGTCGCTCAGGGCCCAGTGCCAGGGCAGTTCCTTCCAGTCCAGGAAGACCATGAAGTCCGGCAGGTCGCTCTGGTAGTTGCCGTCGCGACCGATCTGGCGCATCAGGTACATGCCCATGGCGTAGCCGCCCAGCGCAAAGAACAGGCCGTGGCCCAGGCTCAGAATGCCGGTGTAGCCCCAGATCAGGTCCATGGCCAGCGCGCAGATGGCGTAGCACATGATCTTGCCCAGCAGGCCGACCATGTAGTCGCTCAGGTGGAACGAGCTGCCAGCGGGCACCCACAGGTTGAGCAGCGGCGCCACCGCGCACACCACCAGCAGCGCCACCAGAATGCCACCCCAGCCGCTGCGTGTGAGCAAGGGGCCTTTGTTGAACTGTTCGTGCGGCAGCAGCGCCGCCGCAGGCAAAGAGGAAATGTTTGTTGTGTTCATGTGGTTCGTCCCCTTGGCTTCAGGCCTGGCGGCCCTTGAGGGCGAAGATGCCCTGCGGACGCTTCTGGATGAAGATGATGATGAACACCAGCACGGCGATCTTGGCCAGCACCGCGCCAGCCCACCCTTCCAGGAACTTGTTGAGAATGCCCAGCCCCAGCGCGGCATACACCGTGCCCGCGAGCTGACCCACACCGCCCAGCACCACCACCATGAAGGAGTCCACGATGTAGCTCTGGCCCAGGTCCGGCCCCACGTTGCCCACCTGGCTCAGGGCCGCGCCTGCCAGCCCGGCAATGCCCGAGCCCAGCGCGAAGGCGTAGGTGTCCACCCGTGCCGTGTTCACGCCCATGCAAGAGGCAATGGGGCGGTTCTGCGTGACGCCACGCACGAACAGGCCCAGGCGCGTCTTGCCGATGAGCAGCGTGACCGCCACCAGCACCGCCAGCGCAAAGCCGATGATGACGATGCGGTTCCACGGCAGCGTGAGGTTGCCCATCAGCACCACGCCGCCGCTCATCCAGCCGGGGTTTTCCACGCCAACGTTCTGCGCGCCGAAAAGGCTGCGCACGCCCTGCATCAGCACCAGACTCAGGCCCCAGGTGGCCAGCAGCGTTTCCAGCGGGCGGCCATAGAGGAAGCGGATGACCGAACGCTCCATGGCCGCGCCCACAAGGGCAGACGCCATGAAAGCCACGGGCAGCGCGGCCAGCAAGTACCAGTCAAATGCATTGGGCAGGTACTGCCGGAACAGCCCCTGCACCACGTAGGTGGCGTAGGCGCCGATCATGATCAACTCGCCGTGCGCCATGTTGATCACGCCCATCAAACCATAGGTAATGGCCAGCCCAAGCGCGGCCAGCAGCAGGATGGAGCCCAGGCTCACACCGGTGAACACCTGGCCCAGCGCGTCGCTGACCATGAGCGAACGCTCCACCTTGGCCAGCGCCTGCTTGAGCGCGGCTTTCACGGTAGCGTCCTCCTCCGCTTCCAGCCGCTGCTGCAGGAGTGCCTTGACGATGGTCTGGGTGGCGCCAGACAGGGCCTGAGCGGCCTCGGCGCGCCGGGCGGGGTCTTCGCTGCTCAAGAGAATGGCCGCGCGTGCCTGCTCAAGTATCTCGCGGGCACGGCCGTCCAGGTGTTGCACATGGTCCGGCTCCAGCGCGTTGTCGATCAGGGGCAACTGGGCGGCATCGGGCTCCTCGAAGGCGCTTGCGCGCAGGCGTTGCGCCGCCTCGCGCTGGCGTGCCGTGTCGTCGCTCAGCAGGTCAAGCCCGGCCAGCGCCGTCTGCAGGGCGCCGCGCATGCGGTTGTTGACCATCACGTCCTCGGCAGCATCGGTCAGCGCTACGGCCTCGCCGCTGACGGCGTCGCGCGCGCTGTCACCCGTGACGATCAGCACCTTGCCGTCCTGCAGGCGCACCGCCTCGTCAGCCATGGCGCGTATGAGTGCAGCCGCCCGCTCGCCGGGCTCGGTGGCCAGACGGTTGAGCGCCTCGATGCGGTCGCTGCTGTCGCCATCGGCCAGGGCCAGCGCGTCTTCGGGCGTCAGGGCCCAGGCCTGCCCCGCCAGGGTCAGCGCCAGGGCGCATGCCGCCAGACCGCGCAACCAAATGTTCTTGTACAGACTCATGCGTGGGGGCAGTTTCATCCTCGTCTTTCCGGGAAGCAGACGGGGGCCTGCTTGCCCCCGTCCGGTGGAAGGGGCGCAATCACCCCTTCCGTTGTCAAGCCAGAATCACTTCTTCTCGGGCTCGTCCTTCTTCTTGTCGTTGCCTTCGATGAAGGGGCTCCAGGGCTGCGCCTTGACCGGGCCCTTGGTCTTCCACACCACGTTGAACTGGCCGTCGGCCTTCACCTCACCGATGAACACCGGCTTGTGCAGGTGGTGGTTCTTCTCGTCCATCTTGGCCACGAAGCCACCCGGCGCTTTGAAGGTCTGGCCAGCCATGGCGGCAATCACCTTGTCCACGTCGGTGCTCTTGGCCTTCTCCACGGCCTGCTTCCACATGTAGATGCCGATGTAGGTGGCCTCCATCGGGTCGTTGGTCAGCGGCTTGTCCTTGTGACCGGCAATGCCCTTGGCCTTGGCGTAGGCGGCCCACTTCTTGGTGAACTCGTCGTTGGTGGGGTTCTTCACGCTCATGAAGTAGTTCCACGCGGCCAGGTGGCCCACCAGCGGCTTGGTATCCACACCACGCAGTTCCTCTTCACCCACGCTGAAAGCCACCACCGGCACGTCGGTCGCCTTCAGGCCCTGGTTGCCCAGTTCTTTATAGAAGGGCACGTTGGAGTCGCCGTTGATGGTGGAGACCACCGCGGTCTTCTTGCCCTCGGAGCTGAACTTCTTGATCTTGGCGATGATGCTCTGGTAGTCGGAGTGGCCGAAGGGGGTGTACTCCTCCATGATGTCCTCGTCCTTCACACCCTTGCTCTTGAGGAAGGCGCGCAGGATCTTGTTGGTGGTGCGGGGGTACACGTAGTCGGTGCCCAGCAGCACGAAGCGCTTGGCGGAGCCGCCATCCTTGCTCATCAGGTATTCCACAGCGGGAATGGCCTGCTGGTTGGGCGCAGCGCCGGTGTAGAACACGTTCTTGCTCAGTTCCTCGCCCTCGTACTGCACGGGGTAGAACAGCAGGCCGTTCAGCTCTTCATACACCGGCAGCACCGACTTGCGGCTCACGGACGTCCAGCAGCCGAAGGTCACGGCCACCTTGTCCTGCGTCAGCAGCTGGCGGGCCTTTTCGGCGAACAGCGGCCAGTTGGAGGCGGGGTCCACCACCACGGGTTCCAGCTTCTTGCCCAGCACACCGCCCTTGGCGTTGATTTCCTCGATGGCCATGAGCACCGTGTCTTTCAGCACAGTCTCGGAAATGGCCATGGTGCCCGACAGGCTGTGCAGCACACCGACCTTGATGGTGTCGGCAGCCTGGGCGGGCAAGGTGGCCAGGCCAAGCGATGCGGCGGCTGCCGCAGCGGACAGGACTTTGAGCGTAGAACGACGTTGCATGGTGAGACTCCGTTTCCAGGGTTCGGACGAGGGTTGGGACATTTGCCCGGCGCTCCGGCACCGAAGGCCTTTGCACCGTGGACAGGTCCATGCTAGGGATTACCCTGGAGGGCGTCTGTACGCCGGGTGGCGTATGCCACACGCTAACCCGCAAAATCGGCAGTTATTACCCATGTGCAATGCCGATCACTGGACTTTGAACGCATAATCCGACAAAAAGCACAACCATTCAGCGTATTCAGGGAGTTGAAGCCATCCACCGAGCCAGACAACACCCATGACGATCGGGTCGAAACCGTTGCCGACCATACGTACCCGCCTGAATGCGGGCCTGGACTCGGCGTTGCAGGCGTTTTCGGCCTACTGGATTCCGTTGTTGGTGGGCATCTTCTCGCTCGTGGCCCTGTTCGCCTGGAACAGCCAGTACCCAGCCAGCCAGGGTCGCACGCTGGCGTTTCACGTCATCACCGAAACGGCAACGGCAGACGCGGGCACCGTCGACCGGCTTCGCGCAACCCCAACCCTTGAACAGTGGGACACCCGGCTGTCGGAGGAGCCCTTGTGGGTTCTGATCCCGCTGCCCGCCGCAGACAACCTTGCCGCGCGCGCATTGGAATTCCCGTCGCGCCACGCCACCGAAACCCGCTGCTGGGACGGCGCCACGCTCACGCCACTCGGGGTTGCCACGCGCGAGGGTGAAGGTGGCATGCGCGCCTCCCGGGCAGGCTTTGCCCTGGACCTGCCAGCGGGCACGGGCAGCGTGTTGTGCGAAGCCCGCTTCCTGGGCCCCGCCCGCTTCACGGCCAAGGTCTGGCAGCTGGACGAGCTGTCCACGCGCGAACAGGAGTTCCACCGCAACGCTGGCCTGCTTGACGGCGGCATGCTGGTGCTGGCGCTGTTCACGCTGATCGCCGGGTTCATCAACCGCGACCGCAACTACCTGGTGTTCGCTGCCTGGCTGGTCATCAACCTGCGCATGGCCGCCCTGTCTGCGGGCTGGGACCAGCAATGGCTGGGGCAAAGCATTCCCTTCGACTGGCTGGTGTACCTGCGCCCGCTGACGCTGGCGCTCTACTTCCTGGTAACGGTCGTGCTGTTCCGCACACTGTTCGACGCAGACCTGGTGAAAACAGGGCGCGACGGGCTGGTGCGTGCCGTGCAGTGGGCGTGCTTCCCGTTGCTGCTGCTGTCGGTCACCCTGCCCTACGCGCGCTTCCTGCCGCTGATCTGGGTCAGCACGGGCATTGGCATCGCCATCCTCGTCTACGCGCTCGCCCGCATATTGCTGGAAACGCGCTCCAGGGTGGCTATGTGGTACGCCGCGTCCATCGGCGTGGCACTGTTCGCCAGCCTTTACGAAGTCATCTCGGCGGCACTGGGCATCAAGGGGCTGATTGGCGCCGTCAACAGCGTGACCGCTGCCCTGGCGTCCAGCCTGCTGGCGTCACTGGCCATTGCTGAGCAGATGCGCCAGGAACACCAGCAGCGGCTGGACATCCAGGCAGAACTGCGCCATGCCTACGATGTCATTCCCATCGGCCTGTTCACGCTCGACCTGCGCGGCCGCTTCGTGAGTGCCAACCCTGCCTTGCGGGAAATGCTGGAAGCCGACGTGATGCAACCCGGCCAGGACCAGTGGCAACACTACTTCAGCGATACCGACTGGGCACGGCTGTCCAGCCGCACCCTCGTGGGTGAACCGGTGGAAATGGAGATCGGCCTTGCGCACCCTGGCCACGCCACCAAGCGTTTCCTGGTGAAGGCGGCGCTGGCCAGCGACAAGATCGAGGGCTCGCTCCAGGACATCACCGAAAAGGCGCTGGCCACGGAGCACCTCCAGTTCCTGGCGAACCACGACACGCTCACCAAGGTGCTCAACCGGCGCGGCATCGAGACCATGCTGCAATCGGGGCTGAACCGCCTGGGGCGCGGCAAGCCCCTGGCGGTGGCCTACCTGGACCTGGACCGCTTCAAGCTGATCAACGACCTGTACGGCCACACCGCGGGTGACGCCGTGCTTCAGCAGGTCTGTGAACGCGCCCAAGGCCCCCTGCTGCCCAACATGCACATCGGGCGCGTCGGCGGCGACGAATTCCTCATCGTGATGAGCGACACCCAGTTGGCCCAGGCCGAGACTGTGTGCCGGGAGATCGTCTCCCGTCTCTCCTCCAGTGCCTACCAGGTGGGTGACCGGGCCTTCCAGGTGCGGGGGTCGATCGGACTCATTGAAGTGGGCATTGGCACCTCGGCCAAGGATGTGGTCTCCACCGCCGACCGGGCCTGCCGTGAAGCCAAGAAGGGCAAGGCCGGCCTGGTGGTGTACGAACAGGGCTCGCACGTCTTCACCGACCACGAAGCCGAACTGCAGCTGGTAGAACGGCTGGCCACCAACCAGACCATCGAAGGCCTCTTCCTGGAAATGCAGCCCATCATGTCGCTGCGCCAGCCGCACGCATCGCTCAACTTCGAGGTGCTGCTGCGCATGCAGGACGCCAACGGCGACCGTGTGCCTACCGACCGCCTCATCCATGCCGGTGAGAACGCCGGTCGCATGGGCGTGATTGACCGGTGGGTGCTCACCACCGCGCTGGACTGGCTCAAGCGCCATGGGGAGCAGTTGCCGCTCAACCAGTTCGTCTGCCTGAACCTGAGCGGCGCGTCGCTGAACGACGAACTGTTCATGGAAGATGTGTTCCGCATGCTGGAGGGCTGCGGCCCGATAGCGCACCGCCTCTGCCTGGAGATCACCGAGAGCGTGGCCTTGCACGACATGGGCAACACCCGGCGCTTCATCGACAAGGTGCGCAGCTACGGCGCCAAGGTGGCGCTGGACGATTTTGGCGCGGGCTACACGTCGTTCTCGTACCTCAAGGATCTGCCTGCAGACCTGCTCAAGATCGACGGCAGCTTCATCGTCAACATGAACCGCCACCCGGCCAACGTGGCCATCGTGGAGGCCATCGTCAGCCTGGCCCAGAACCTGGGCATGAAGACCATTGCCGAGTGGGCCGAAGACTTCGAGACGGTGGAAACGCTGGCCGAGATCGGCGTGGACTACGTGCAGGGCTTCGTGGTGGCCAGGCCGCAGTCACCCGAAACGATCCTGAGCGTGCACTCCGGGGCCGACTTCATCAAGGACAAGGCCCTGCTCGACTACCTCAGCACCCTTGCCGACGATGACGAGCTGGGTCATGTCGACCTTGTCCTGGGGCAACCCGAGGCACCAGCTCTGCCCACCGTGGCCGCCAACGGCAAGCAACCTTGACGGTGCCCGCCCGGCAGCCTGTCAGCGTAGCAGGAGGTCCGGGTGGTGGGTGTGGAACATGTAGTCGCTCAGCGGGTGCTCCATGCTCTTCCACAGGTCCTCCACGTTGAACACGTCCAGGTACATGATGCGGTGCGGCAGGTTGAACACGTGCTGCAGCGGCACGTAGCCCATGCCGGGGTACACATCCTGGAAGAGCAGACGTTCGTACTGGCGGTCGATCGGCGAGCGCGCCGTGATCACCATGTAACGGATGTCGTTGAGCAGGCAGTAGTGGTAGTAGGCCTTGAACAGCACCGTCTTGACGACGCGGCCCACCTTGTCCTGCGTGATGCCCAGCCGTGTGGCTTCGGCCAGACCCTTGCCACGCATCCAGGTGGGCAGGTCGATGGTGCCCTCCATGCCCAGCGGGCGGTACTGGTTGGTCTGGATCCGCATGGTGCCCAAGGGCGAACCGTCCAGCTTGGATTCGGCCAGCAGCAAGGCCACGCCGGGCGCCGTGTCGAGCGGCTCGGGGCGCTGCAACGCTGCGGACAGCGCAGGCTCCAGATGCCTGGCATAGGCGGCATGCCGGATGTTGACCGCCTTCTGGACCTCTTCTTCGGAACGTGCCAGCCTTACAGTGAATGGCAACGATTCGCTGACCCCATGCTGCCGGACTGCTGCATGACCGGACGGCGCCCGTTCGTGCAACACATGCGCATGGCTCCCCAAAACCTCAGAAACAGCACTCGCGTACATGGTGAATCCCTCCAGTGGGCCGTCCGAGGTGTCACGGATCGGCGTGAATTCACTTTACGCAGAGCGCCCCACAACTTAAGTTGGAAGTTCGCTGTTTCTGTTGTCAGCCTTTTTCCTACACGCCTGTCGGCCGTTGCAGCGAGCGCACCCGGTTCATGGCCATGGCGGCGGCGGCCGTGCGGGTTTCCACGCCCAGCTTGGCGTGCACGCGCTCCAGGTGCTTTTTCACCGTGGCGGGGCTGGCGCCCAGGATGTCGGCAATGTCGCGGTTGATCTTGCCCTGGGCCACCCAGTAGAGCACTTCGGCCTCGCGTGCGGTCAGGCCGAAGGCCTGCACCAGGCTTTCGATGGCGACGGCGTCCGAGGTCTCCTCCATCACGATCAGCCAGTCGCCCGCGGGGCCGCTGGTGGCCTCGTCTTCGTCACCAATGTGGCGGTGCAGCCGGAAGGTCAGGCGCCTGGGGCCGAGGGTGAGCGTCAGGCGCGGCGGCTCCACCACCGGCCCGGCTGTTTCTTCGGCCAGGTGGCGGCGCAGCCACTGCAGCACGGGCTCGGGCGTGACCGGTGCTTCGGTGCCGCAGTAGCGCCGCAGCAAGTCACGCGCCAGCGGGGTCTGCCACATCAGCTTGCCGTCGCTGGCGCGCACGGTGATGGTGGCGTAGCCGAACGCGTCAAGCGCGTTGCGCGCCTGCTGGCGCTCCAGCGCGCCCTGACGGGCCTGCCGGGCAGTGCGCAGGTGCACACCCATGCGGGCAATCACTTCCTGCGGCTTCACGGGCTTGGTCACATAATCCACGCCGCCTGCAGCCAGAGCGGCCACCAGGTGTTCGGTCTCGGTCAGCCCGGTCATGAAGATGATGGGGATCTGCGCCGTCTCGGGATCTGCCTTCAGACGGCGGGCCACCTCGAAGCCGTCCATGCCCGGCATCACGGCATCCAGCAGCACCACGTCGGGCTGCGCCTGGCGCGCGCGGGCCAACGCCGTTTCACCGTCCAGCGCCACCAGCACGGTATGGCCGGTTTCGTCCAGGGTGTCGTGCAGCACGGCCAGGTTCTCCGGCACGTCGTCCACGATCAGCACGACCGGGGTGCCGTCATCCTCCAAGGTGTTCAGCCTCATCCAAGGCCTCCTGCAATATCTGTTCAATGGATTCAAAACGGAATTCACGGGCCAGCGCGCGCAGGCGCTGCAGCGGTTGCGTGCAGTCCGCGTGCAGCTCGCTCAGGCGGTCGATCTGCTGCACGAAACCGCGGTAGTAGCCCAGGCGGGCCAGCTCGCGCAGCGTGCCCAGTTCCGTGGCGCCAAGCCCGTGGGCCAGTTGCGTGGCGGGCGGCCAGGTGGAAGCCGGCGCTGGCGATGTCTGCGCTGCAACGTCGGCGGCCTGCCAGGTCAGCCCCAGTCTCTGCCCCAGCCAGTGCAGCAATTCGTCGCGTCGCACGGGCTTGACGAGGAAGTCTTGCGGCGGCAGGCCGATGTCGTTGTCCAGCCCCTTGTCGAAGGCGTTGGCCGACACCACCGCCAGTGCGGGCGCGGGCTGCAGCCGCATGGCGCGGATGTGACGCAGCGCTTGCCAGCCGTCCATGCCGGGCATGGCCAGGTCCATGAAAACCACGTCGGGCCGCAAGCCGTCGCGCAGCACGCGCAAGGCGTCTTCACCGTGGGTGGCCAGCGTCACCTCAAAGCCCAGAGGCTCCAGCCAACGCGCCAGCAACTGGCGGTCGGCTTCCTCGTTGTCCACCACCAGCACCTGGCGGCGCGCCCCCTCGTAGCCCCGGTAAACAGGTGCCAGCACGGGCTGTGCCGCAGGCGCCTCTTCGGTCAGCTCAGGCAGGAACAGGCGCAGACGGAAGGTTGTCCCCTCCCCCAGGCGGCTGCTGGCTGTCAGCTCGCCCCCCATCAAGTCGGCCAGCATGCGGGCAATGGTCAGGCCCAGGCCCGAACCCGGCGCGCCGCCACTGGCGTGTGCCGCGCCACGCGCAAAGGGTTCGAAGATGCGATCCAGCTCCTCCGGCGCAATGCCGGGACCGGTGTCACTCACCTCGAAGGTGGCCATTTCGCGCACGTGGCGAATGCTCAGCCGCACCTCGCCATGCTGGGTGAACTTCACCGCGTTGCCCAGCAGGTTGATGAGGATCTGGCGCACACGCTTTTCATCGGCGCGCACCACGGGTGGCCACCAGGCGGGTGCGTCGAACACAAAGCGCAGCCCCTTGGCCTGGGCCTGCCACTCGAACATGGCCGCCACCTCGCGCACGGTGTCCTGCCAGCGCCAGGGCTTCAAGTCCAGCGTCAGCTTGCCCGATTCGATGCGCGCGATGTCCAGCGTGCCTTCGATGAGCGACAGCAGGTGCTCGCCACCCCGGCGGATGACCTGGATGGCATGCGAACGGTGGGCGGGCATGCCCTCGTCCTCCTGCAGCAACTGCGCATAGCCCAGGATGCTGTTGAGCGGCGTGCGCAGCTCGTGGCTAATGTTGCTGATGTAGCGCGTCTTGGCCTGGTTGGCCTGGTCTGCTTGCTCACGCGCGCGGTCGGCCACCTGCTTGGCCTGCTGCAGTTGTTCGTCGGTGCGGCGGTGGGAGTCGATCTCGTGCATCAACAAGCGCGTCTGCCGGTTGGACTCTTCCTGCGCCACCTCGCGGCTCTTGTGCGCCAGCACCAGCCACCACGCCACAATGGCCGTGACCAGCAGCAGCGCCGCATACACCTTGATGAAGCCCGAGCGCAGCACGGCCTCCATGTCCAGAGTCACACCCTGCAGTTCCTGGCGGTAAAGCACCCCCAGCACGGCGGCCAGCACGGGCGCCATCACCAGCATCAGCAGCGCGTAATGCGCCAGTCCTGCATCCAGGTAGGGCCACCACGCGCGCGGCACCACGCGGCGCAGCGCGGCATTCCACTGCGCCGACAGGCGCGCGTGCGGTTTGCACAGGTCGCCGCAACGGGCGTCCAGCGTGCAGCACAGCGAACAGATGGGCCCCTGGTAGGCCGGGCAGTGTGCGGTGTCGGGCGCTTCGTATTCGCCTTCGCAAATCACGCAGCGGTGCATGCGCAGGCCCATGTAGGCGCCGTCACCCTCGCCAGCCGGTTGTGGCGTGCGTGCCAGGTAGTACCGCCCCTTCGTGGCCCGGGCAATCAGCGGCGACGCCACGAAGGCCGTGACCAGCGCCACCACCGCCGAAAACGCCTGCGCCAAGGGGCCGAACAACCCCATGTGCGCCGTGATGGACAGGGCCGAGGCCAGCGCCATCGCCCCCACTCCCACGGGATTGATGTCGTACAGGTGGGCGCGCTTGAACTCGATGCCCGGTGGCGACCACCCCATGGGTTTGTTGATGACCAGGTCCGCCACCACGGCCATGATCCAGGCGATGGCAATGTTGGCGTACAGCCCCAGCACCTCGCCCAGGGCCTGGAACACATTCATCTCCATCAGCATGAAGGCGATGAGCGTGTTGAACACCACCCACACCACGCGCCCCGGGTGGCTGTGGGTGAGGCGCGAGAAGAAGTTGCTCCACGCCAGCGAACCTGCGTAGGCGTTGGTGACGTTGATCTTGAGCTGCGACACCACCACGAACAGCGCCGTGGCCGCCACCGCCCAGCCGTAAGGCAGCAGGTGCTCGTAGGCGGCCAGATACATCTGGTTCGGGTCCACCGCGCGCTCGGCAGGCACTTGGTACTGCAGGGCCAGGTGCGCCAGCAGGGCACCGCCCAGCATCTTCAGCACACCGGGCACCACCCAGCCCGGGCCGCCGCCCAGCACGCCCAGCCACCAGCGCGCACGCTTGCCCGGTTGTGGCGCGGGCATGAAGCGCAGGTAGTCTGCCTGCTCCCCCATCTGGGTGATCAGCGCAATGCCCACGGTCAAGGCGGCACCAAACAGGTGCCATCGGAACGTCCCACCCCAACCGGATTCACCGGCATAGTGCACAACACTCGTCAATGCACCAGGATCGAGCATCCACACCGCCACATAGGGCACCACCATCATCACCAGCCACAGCGGCTGCGTCCACACCTGGAAACGGCTGATGACCGACACGCCGTGCGTGACCAGAGGAATCACCACCACCGCGCACAAAAAGTAGCCCCATGCGGGCGGTATGCCCAGCGCCAGCTCCAGCGCATAGGCCATCACCGCGGCCTCCAGCGCGAAGAAGATGAAGGTGAACGACGCGTAGATGAGCGAGGTGATGGTGGAGCCGATGTAGCCAAAACCCGCGCCCCGGGTGAGCAGGTCCATGTCCACGCCGTAGCGCGCCGCATAGACGCTGATGGGCAGCCCCGCCAGGAAGATGATCAACCCGGTGGCCAGGATGGCCCAGAAGGCGTTGATGAAGCCGTATTGCACCAGCAGAGTGGCGCCCACCGCCTCCAAGATGAGGAAGGACGCCACCCCGAACGCTGTGTTGGCCACCCGCCATTCCGACCATTTGCGAAAGCGCTGCGGCGTGTAGCGCAGGGCGTAGTCCTCCATGGTCTCGCTGGCCACCCAGCTGTTGTAGTCGCGGCGCACCTTGATGATGCGTTGGGGAGGATCGGTCAGGCCCCCGCTCTCCAGCGCTGCGCTGGCCGCTGCCCCCCGAGGGGGCTGACCCGCCTTGGGGCGGCCCGGCGGCGGGTCGGGCAAATTTTCGGTTCTGGCGTTCACGCGCGGCAAGGTGCAGCTTTCGTGCCATACGCCGGATGCCGGATTCCCCCTGTCCCCCGTCTATCGGCATACTGGCGGCTCAACTGCTGCCCGGCACGCGTTTTGCTGGAACCACACCATGGAACTCACGCCCCGCGAGAAAGACAAGCTGTTGATCTTCACCGCCGCGCTGCTTGCCGAAAGGCGCCGCGCGCGTGGCCTCAAGCTCAACTACCCTGAGGCCATCGCCCTCATTACCGCTGCCGTCATGGAAGGCGCGCGCGACGGCAAAAGCGTCGCCGAGCTGATGAGCGAGGGCCGCACCGTGCTCACCCGCGACGATGTCATGGACGGCGTGGCCGACATGATCGCCGACATCCAGGTGGAAGCCACTTTCCCCGACGGCACCAAGCTCGTCACTGTGCACCAGCCCATCGTCTGAACCGAACCTTGCACCCAGGAAGCCCAACATGTTCTCCACATCCACCCGCCTGATCACCGCACTTGCAGCCTGCGCCATGGCCACGCAGGCCCAGGCCCACGAAGGCCACGGCCTGTTCGGCCCGCACTGGCACGCCACCGACACGCTGGGCTTTGTCGCCCTGGCCGTGGGCGTTGGCGCTGCCATCTGGCTGTCGCGCAAGTGAAGGCAAGGTCATGACCCCTGGCGAATACCTCATCGACGCGGGTGAGCTCCCCCTCAACCGGGGCCGCCGCACGCTTACCGTGGTGGTGAAGAACACGGGTGACCGCCCCATTCAGGTGGGCTCGCACTACCACTTCGCCGAAACCAACGCCGCGCTCAGCTTCGACCGCACCGCCGCACGCGGCATGCGACTGAACATCGCCAGCGGCACCGCCGTGCGCTTCGAGCCCGGCCAGCAACGCACCGTGGAGCTGGTGGACTACGCGGGTGCGCGCATCGTCCACGGCTTTCGCGGGCTGACGCAAGGAAAACTCTGAACCATGCTGAGCCTGTTCACCACCGCTTTTTTGCTGGGTCTGATATTCAACGCAGCCCCCGGTGCGGTTTTCGCCGAAACGGTACGTCAAGGCCTGCGCGGCGGCTACCGCCCGGCCCTGGCTGTCCAGTTTGGCTCACTGGTAGGCGATGCCACTTGGGCCGTGCTGGGGCTGATGGGCATCGGCTTGGCACTCCAGTGGGACGCGCTGCGCTGGCCGATTGGTTTGGCAGGCTCTGCCTACTTATGTTATTTGTCGTGGGACAGCTGGTGCGCCGCGCGGCAGGTGCACGAAGTACACAGTGCGGCAGATAACACCCTGCATCGGCCAATGCGCGCCGGGATGCTGTTGTCGCTGACCAATCCGCAAAACCTGGCTTACTGGGCTGCCATGGGAAGCGCGATGGGGGCAGTCGGTGTAGTCCAACCTAACTCGCTGGATTACGGCATCTTTTTCTCGGGCTTCATGACGGCGTCATTGCTGTGGTGCTTTGTCTGTGCTGCACTGGTGGACCGGATTTTCCGCCGCGCTGGCGCGACTTGGGCTCGCTTCACTTACAGACTGTGCGCCGCGGTATTGCTTTCATTGGCATTGAGCACGTTGCGGGATCTGTCCCAACCCATGGGTCAAAACGCCCTCGCCTCACAACCAGTCGTACACGGCCACCCCTGAGTATTCACAAGGACGCTCCTTCATGGCAAGCATTTCCCGCAGCGCCTACGCCGACATGTTCGGCCCCACCGTGGGCGACCGCCTGCGCTTGGCCGACACCGGCTTGGTCATCGAGGTGGAAAAGGACTACACCCTGGCCTCTGGCGGCTACGGCGAAGAGGTCAAGTTCGGCGGCGGCAAGACCATCCGAGACGGCATGGCGCAATCGCAAAGAACGCGTGCCGAAGGCGCCGTGGACACCGTGCTGACCAACGCGCTCATCATCGACCACTGGGGCATCGTCAAGGCCGACATCGGCCTGAAGGACGGACGCATCGTGGCCATCGGCAAAGCGGGCAACCCGGATACGCAACCCGGCGTGGACATCGTCATCGGCGCGGGCACCGAGATCATCAGCTGCGAAGGCCACATCGTCACCGCTGGCGGCATCGACAGCCACATCCACTTCATCTGCCCGCAGCAGGTGGACGAGGCCCTGGCGTCGGGCGTGACCACCATGCTCGGCGGCGGCACGGGCCCCGCCACCGGCACCTTTGCCACCACCTGCACGCCCGGCCCCTGGCACATCGAACGCATGCTGCAGGCGGCAGACGGCCTGCCCATGAACATCGGCTTCCTGGGCAAGGGCAACGCCAGCCAGCCCGCGCCGCTGCGCGAGCAGATCGACGCGGGCGTGATCGGTCTGAAGCTGCACGAAGACTGGGGCACGACGCCCAGCGCCATCAGCAACTGCCTGGACGTGGCCGAAGAGACCGACACCCAGGTCGCCATCCATTCCGACACGCTGAACGAATCGGGCTTCGTGGAGGACACCATCGCCGCCACCAAGGGCCGCACGCTGTGTGCCTTCCACACCGAAGGCGCGGGCGGCGGCCACGCGCCCGACATCATCCGCGTGGTGGGTGAAGCGAACTTCCTGCCCTCGTCCACCAACCCCACCATGCCCTACACCGTCAACACGCTTGACGAGCACGTGGACATGCTGATGGTCTGCCACCACCTGGACGCAGGCATTCCCGAGGACCTGGCCTTTGCCGAAAGCCGCATCCGCCGCGAAACCATTGCCGCCGAAGACATCCTGCACGACCTGGGTGCCATCAGCATCATGAGCAGCGACAGCCAGGCCATGGGGCGCGTGGGCGAGGTGATCATCCGCACCTGGCAGACGGCCGACAAGATGAAGGCCCAGCGCGGCTCGTTGCCCGAAGACAGCAGCCGCAGCGACAACTTCCGCGTCAAGCGCTACGTCGCCAAGTACACGATCAACCCGGCCATCGCGCATGGCATCTCGCACATCGTGGGCTCGCTGGAAGTGGGCAAGTGGGCCGATCTGGTGATCTGGAAGCCAGCCTTCTTTGGTGTGAAACCGGCACTGGTGCTCAAGGGCGGCAGCATCGCGCTGGCCGCCATGGGCGACCCGAACGCTTCCATCCCCACGCCGCAGCCGGTGCACTACCGCCCGCAGTTTGGTGCCCTGGGCGGCGCGCTGGCCAAAGGCAGCCTGAGCTTTGTGTCGCAAGCAGCGCAGGCTGCCGGGGTGGCGCAACGCTACGGCCTGCAAAAGACCACGGTGGCGGTGCAAAACTGCCGCAACGTCACCAAGGCCAGCATGGTGCACAACAGCTACGTGCCCAAGATGGAGATTGACGCTCAAACCTACGCCGTGCGGGCCGACGGCCAGTTGCTGGTGTGCGAGCCCGCGCGTGTGCTGCCCATGGCGCAACGCTACTTCCTCTTCTGAGAATCATGCCCCCACGCTCACTCTGTTCGCTGCCCCCCGAGGGGGCCTCAGCCTCCTTGAGGCGGCTCTGCGGAGGCTGAAATGCTCCACGCCACCCGTTGCATCCCCCAAGGCCAGGGCCTGGCTCGTCCGGTGCTGGACCGCGCCGCCACGCTCACGCTCGACTGGGACCTGCGCCAGAAAAGCCGCTTCGATGCCGAAGACTCCCAGGGCCGCCGCGTGGGCGTGTTCCTGCCGCGCGGCACCGTGGTGCGCGGTGGCGACGTGCTCGTCACACACGACGGCTCGCTGCTCAAGGTGCTGGCCGCGCCCCAGGCGGTGCTGCGCATCACCCACTGCAGTGAACACGGCACGCCGTTTGACCTCATCCGCGCGGCCTACCACCTGGGCAACCGCCACGTTCCCATCGAACTGCAGCCCGACCACCTCAAGATCGAACCCGACCACGTGCTGGCCGACATGCTGCGCCAGATGCACCTGATCGTGACCGAGGCGCGCGAGCCGTTCGAGCCCGAGTCCGGCGCCTACGCCAGCGGCGGGCACCACCATGGTCATGGCGGCCATGACCACGCGCACGGCCACGACCATGATCACGGCCATGCACACTGAGTCGGCAACGGGCAGCCTGCTGCCCCTGCTGTGGCTGGCATCGCCCGCGGTACCCATCGGTGGCTTTTCCTATTCCGAAGGGCTGGAAGCCGCCATTGACACGGGCCGCGTGACGGACGAAGCCAGCGCTGCCCGCTGGCTGGCCGACCAGCTGCAACTGAGCCTGGCCCGCGCCGACCTGGCCGTGTTGGCCCAAGCCGTGCCTGCCTGGCGGCAAAAAGACTGGCCGCGCCTGCAGGCCCTGGACGCCTGGGTGCGCCAGACCCGCGAAACCGCCGAACTGCGCCTGCAAAGCGAACAGATGGGCCGCTCCCTGGTGGAGTGGCTGAAGTCCCTGCAGCGGCCTGACTTTGACGTGACCGCCCTGCCTGCAGACCTTCGCGCCCCCACCTACCCGGTGGCCTTCGGTCTGGCGCTGGCCTGCCACACCGCGCCCGACAGCCCCGTGCGCGACGGCCTGTTCGCCTGCGCCTTCGGCTGGGCCGAAAACATGGTGCAAGCCGCCATCAAGGCCGTACCCCTGGGCCAGAGCGCAGGCCAGCGCATCCTGGCGCAGCTGTGCGCCCACATTCCCGCTGCCGTGCAAACGGCACTCCAAACCCCCGACGCCGACCGCCAGGCCTTCAGCCCCATGCTGGCCATCCTGTCGGCCCGCCACGAAACCCAGTACTCACGCCTGTTCCGCTCATGAACGCACCTGCCATGCACCACATTCCCGGCCGCACCAAAACCCTGCCCCCGCTGCGGGTGGGCGTAGGCGGCCCCGTTGGCTCCGGCAAGACGACCCTGCTCGAAATGCTGTGCAAAGCCATGCGCGACAAGTACGACCTTATCGCCATCACCAACGACATCTACACCAAGGAAGACCAGCGTCTGCTCACCATCAGCGGCGCGCTGCCGCCCGAGCGCATCATGGGTGTGGAAACCGGCGGCTGCCCGCACACCGCCATCCGCGAGGACTGCTCCATCAACCTTGAAGCCATCGACCGCATGCTGGGCGCGTTCCCCAACGCCGACATCGTGTTCGTGGAAAGCGGCGGCGACAACCTGGCCGCCACCTTCAGCCCGGAACTGTCCGACCTCACCATCTACGTCATCGACGTGGCCGCTGGCGAAAAAATCCCTCGCAAGGGCGGCCCCGGCATCACCAAAAGCGACCTTTTCGTCATCAACAAGACCGACCTGGCCCCGCTGGTGGGCGCCAACCTGGACGTGATGAAGGCCGACACCGAGCGCATGCGCCCCGACGCCGAGCGCCGCCCCTGGGTCATGACCAACCTCAAGACCCAGGCCGGGCTGGACGAGGTGATCCGTTTCATCGAAATGCGCGGCATGCTCACTAGCGCCTGAAGCGGCGGACTTGGCCCGGCGGAGGGTACAATCGCTGCCTTCAACGACCCTACGGAAGCGTGGCAGAGTGGTCGATTGCACCGGTCTTGAAATGAAGTGCATTTGACGCAACGCCAACGCAACCAATTGATTTTTAAAGAGAAATTTTCATTATTTGATGATTTTTTCTTGCAAAGATTTGCAAAGTCTTGCGGTTACGGCAGGAGCTACAATCTCCAGCTGACCCGCTTAAACACACATGGAGGTGTGGCAGAGTGGTCGATTGCACTGGTCTTGAAAGCAGTTGCATCGCCTCCGAGCGCGTTGATTTATAAGGGTTTTTCTTGATCGTTTCCGCAACTTGCGGAAATCATTTCCGCAACCCCCACGGGGCGGCGGGCAGAATTGGAAGCGTGGTCGAGTGGTTTAAGGCAGTGCTCTTGAAAAGCACCGAGGGCTGATACCCCTCCGTGAGTTCGAATCTCACCGCTTCCGCCAGGTGCGAAAACGGCCCCGAGCATGGGGCCGTTTTCATTTGGTCGGCTTCACGGTTTCGCCCACCCGACGATAGACCTTCTCGGTTATCTCCTGCTCGGTGTGGCCCAGCAGCTTGCTGGCGTGTTCGAGGTCCATTTCCGACGCGGCCTTGGGCCGGATGTCGCGGAACTGGAAGGCGCGAATTCTGGCGGCCAGTTGGTCGTCGCCGGCTTCGGCGGCCTTCTTGGCGGCATCGGCTCGCGCGTCGTCAAACCTGGTGCGCAGCGTCCATTGATTCAGCGCGGTGCCGGCGGGTGTGGCGATGAGGAACAGGCTCGCCACCTTGCGCTCGCGCGCCTTGATGCGGTCAATGACCTTGCCCAACTCGGTGCGGGTGCCGCCGTCGTCCAGCAGGATGCGCAATTTCTTCTTGGTCTTGTTCTGCTGCACCTCGATGGCGCCGTCCTTGATGTCGGCGAGGCGCATCTTGAGCACGTCGGCCGGGCGCTGGCCGGTGAGATAGTTCAGGTCCATGGCGTCCTGCAACTCCACGCACGCGGCGGAATACACAGCGGACCACACGGCGTCGTCGGCGTAGAAGTCGCGGGGCTTTTCCTTGTTCTTGCGCACGCCCTTGACCGGGTTTTCCTTGGCGGTATAGCCCCACTCGCGCGCCATGTTCCACACGTGGGAGAGTAGCGCGATTTCACGATTTGCCCGCACCGGGGCCTTGAGGCCGCGCTTGTCGCGGTACTGTGCAATATGCTGCGGGGTGATGGTGTCGATGCCCACGGCGTCGAACACCTTGCGCAGCATGGCGAGGCACCCGAGGTTGTCCTTCTGCGTCTTGGGCGCCTTGGTCGGGATGATGTCGCGCTCGTAGCGGTCGAACACGAACCGCATCAAGCCGGTTTCCGCTGGCGCCTCGCGGCACTCCAACTCGGCCCACTTGCGCTTGGCCTCGTTCAGATCGTGCCCGAGCGGAATCTCGACCCGGCGCCCGGTGGCGTCGCGGCCGTTGTAGTAGAAGGATTCCCAAACCTTGCCGCTTTTCAGCGTGCGCACGCGGCGCAGCATCCTGGGCGGCAAGTCGCGGTGGTTTGACTTCGGGCGCATCATGACAGCTTAATCCAAAGCGGCAAAGTTGGGTCGGCCGGCGGGTTGCATGCTGGTGCCGGCGGCAGTCGGCTGCACGCCGGCCAGGCGCATGCGCGCAGCCCAGCGGCCCACGATGGGGCGGCCCGAGGCATTCACCACGTAGGGCCACCCGTTCTTGTCCAGCCACTCCCGCTGGCTGGCGACGTGCTTGTAGCCTGTCACCTCGGCCAGTTCGTCGGCGGTTAGAAATTCAGTTTCACTCATGGCAGCTTGTACCTGTCACGGCACGGGGCGCAGGCCCCGCGAATCAGTCGGGCGGACCATTCGCCGCACAGATCGCAGTCGCCCGGTACGCCGGGCTCGATGCGGGCTGCCTGCTCGCGCACCTGGTTGAGGGCCGAGGTGGTGGCGATGTGTTCGCGCTCCTGGGCGAGGTCGATTTCATCGGCCATTGCAAGCCACCTCCCGTTGTTTGGCCTCGGCCTTGAGGGCGGCGTAGGCGATGCAGTCGTCGGCGCTGTCCTCGTGGAATCCGGGGCGCTGCCACTGGCGCACGTCCTTGAGAATCTGCAACAGCAGCCAGCCCTCGGCCTCGGTCAGGTTGTGGCCGGTCACGATGTTGAAGGCGGCAACGCATTTACCCATGCTGCGCTCGCCCTCGGGCTTGTCGTATTGCTTGCCGCGCTCGGTCATGATGTCGGCGGCGCGGCGCAGGAATTCAGGCGCGACGCGGTATTCGGGTCGTTCTTCGCTCATCGTTGTTTCCTCTTCATGGCTTCAAGTAGTAGGTCTTGCACCTCGCGCTTCGATTCGCGGCGGGCTATCACAAGCTCGTCCACGGTGTCGGCGGCGACGATGTGATGGATGAATACCGGGCGGTCGTGCCCGGCTTGCGCCTGGCGCGTGGGGCCGATGCGCTCGATGATTTGCTGGAACTGCTCCAAGTCCCACCAGTGGCCGAAGAAGGCCAGGATGTTGCCGCCGTCCTGCAAGTTCAGGCCGTGGCCGGCGCTGGCCGGGTGGGCGAACAAGACCGGGATCTTCCCGGCGTTCCAGTCGCGGATGGTTTGCGGGTCTTTGTCCAGCGTGCGGCCTTTGGGGAAGGCACGCTGCAGGCGGGCGAGGTCACTCTTGAAGTGGTAGGCCACCAGCACCGGCATGCCGGCCGCTTCCTCGATCACGTCCTCAAGCGCTTGCAGCTTCGCGTCGTGGATGTCGGCAAAGGCGCTGCACGTGTCGTCGGTGTAGATTGCGCCGTTGGCGAGTTGCAGGCACTTGATCGTTTTGCTGGCCGCGTTGAAGGCTTCCACCTCGGTGCCGCATTCCAGCGCGAGGAACATCTCGCGCTCCATGTCCTTGTAGAGGCACCGGGCCTTGGCCGGCAACTCCACGCGAATGACGTTGACGATGGGCTGGGAAATGTCGAAGTAATCGCGGGCGTCGAGCGAGAGGCAAAGGTCGCGCATCCTGTCCTCGATTTGTTCCTGGGCGAACGGCAGCGGGTCGAGGCGCGTAGCGTGGCGGTCACTGCCCACCTGGATGGACTGGAACCACCGCGACTTGAAAGCCTCGAAGCTGCGCCCCAGGCGAACGCCCTTGTCAAGGAACCACGCCTGCCCCCACAAGTCCTGCAACCCGTTCGGGCTGGGCGTGCCGGTCAGTTCGATGAAGCGGTCGACCTTGCAATGGGCAACGCGGCCCAGGGCGTGCGCGCGCTTGCCGCCCTGTTGCAGGCGGAAGGACTTGAGCTTGGTCGATTCGTCGGCCACCACTTTGTGGAACGGCCACTTGTCGCCGTAATGCTCGACCAGCCACGGCAGGTTGTCGTAGTTGGTGGTGTATATCGTGGCCGGCCGCTTGAGCGCAGCGCGCCGTTCTTCGGGCGTACCGACGACGGCCGACACTTCCACGTTCGTGAGGTGCGCCCACTTCCGTGCCTCGTCGGGCCAGGTGCTCGCGGCCACGCGCAGCGGGGCCAGCACCAGGGCCGGGCCAGGCTCGGTGATTTCCAGAATGTCGAGCGCAGTCAGCGTGGACACGGACTTGCCCATGCCCATGCCGGCCCATACGGCGCCGCGCTGCAAGTTCAGCACGTGGTCGATGATCGCGTGCTGGTACTCGCGGGGGGTGAATGCCTGGCGGGTCATACCAAACCCTCGGCGCTGTTTCCTCTTGCCCGGATCGCTGCGGCGCACCGGTCGGCAGGTGCCGGCCGGTAGTATTCTTTGCCGCCGTGGTCGAGTGCCATCACCTTGCTGTCGCATAGTGCTGCGCAGGCTTCCCGCTCGGCTTCCGCTGCGGCGCACATGGCCGCACCCATTGCGGCCCGCATTTCATCGAGCGTTTTCTGCATCGAGTAATAACGCAACCCCGAGCCGGCAGCGCGAAGCACAGCGTCAAGGTATTGGTCGACGTTGCTCATTGCCGGGCCTCCACGTATTCGAAGCCGACGCCGGCTTCCAGGAACATGGCCGAGGCGCTGCACATGTCGTCGGCCCAGCGCTCGCCGAAGCCCTCGGCGGGCATCTGCGCGACGACGCGGGCAATGCCGGCCTGTATCAGCTTGGCCGCGCAGCGTGCGCACGGCGGGTGGGTCACGTAGAGGGTGCAGCCTTCCACCGGGCGGCCGGCGAACAGCAGGGCGTTTTCCTCGGCGTGGATGGTGCGGCGCAGCTTCTCGTCCCGGTCGAACAGGGCCTCGTCGGAATCGCACACGGCGCGCGGGAATCCGTTGTAGCCCAGCGAGACAACCCGGTTCTTGGCATCGACGATCACGGCGCCCACGCCCGTGCTCGGGTCTTTGCTCCACGTGGCGACCAGATTCACCAGGCCCAACATGCGACGATCCCACTTGCTCATGCTTGCACCTCGGTTTCAACGTGCAGCGTCATGCCTGCGATTTGCGGGCAGTGGCCGACTTTGCGGCGTGACTCGATGGCGTGGGCGTTGTAGCTGGCCGTGCTGACAATCTCGCCGGCTTCGTTCAAGCCAAGCAGGTGGGCGCCGCCGCGTTCGGTGATGGCGACGACCAGCCAGAAAGCGGTGTTGCTGCTGTTGCCGCCAGCGGCGTACAAGTCGCCGACCTTGAAGCGCAGCGAATTGGTGACGGCTTCGGGAATAGCGATCTTCATGCCAGCACCTCGTCCACACCCTCGAAGGAATCGACAACCTCGACGCGCTGGCCCATGCGGCGCATGCGTTCGTGCTCACGGATTTGATGTGGCCGGCACTTCTCGCCGGGTGCCTTGAGTTCCACCCAAATGGTGCGGTCGGGCAGCATGACGATGCGGTCGGGCGCGCCGTTGCGTCCGATCCACTTCACCTTGCGGACTTCGCCGCCCTTGGCCTTGACCTGCTCGACCAGGTATTGCTCGACGTCGCGCTCACGCATGGCGAACCCTCCGCCATGCCATGCGAAGGCTGGGCATGTGGTCGAGCCCCAGCGAACGGTAGAAGCGATAAAACCGGATGAATTTCATGGGTCAGTCCTTGCGGTAGCGATAGGCTTCAAAGCCGGCCGCTGCGAGCGGCAGGCCCTCGGCCCAGGTGGGGGTGGTAGCCATCAGCCCGGCCAGGTGGCCGGCGTTGAATTCGTCGCGGTCGTCGGCTTCGGTGATGTTTTCGTCATGCACCGAGAGGACGATCTGGTAGCCGGCCGACTCGATGGCCGGCATGTTCCCGGCGAGCACGTCACGGGCTACAGCCTGGGTCACGTTCTCGGCCAACTTGCCGCCGTAGGTCTTGAGGCGCGACCACTTGCGGCTGTACTGATTGACGCCCATGTACGAGAGCTTCCCGGTTTCATCCGCCTGAGGGCTCGGGTAGCAAAGGAACCGGCCGGACGGCAGGCGGATACGCAGCCAGGCGCCGTCGCGGCGCAGCTTGAGCATGCGGCAGGTGAAGGTCACGCCGGGCCGCTGCACGGCAAGCACGGCGGCTTCCTGCAACTCTTTCCAGAATGAGGCGATGGCCGGGTGGCCGTAGCGCCACGCCCGCTTGAACGAATCGCAAACCAGCCAGGCGCGGTCGGACAGGCCGAAGGTCGGGCGCTTGTTGAGCTTCGTCCAGGCCAGCGCGCTGTTGGCCTCGTTGAGGATGGGCTGCGGGATAGATTCGATGGCCTGCTCGCCCATGGCTTCAAGGTCGATGCTGTAGGCGGCCGCGAACGTGAGGAAGGCACCGACGCCGCCTTCATAGCCGAGGGCGAGTTCCTGCACCTTGCCGACCTGCCGGTTGTCCTTGGTCACGGCCTCGGGCTTGATGCTGAACGACTTGGCATAGGCCAGCTTGTAGAGGTCGTGGCCCATGCGGATGGGCTCGTCCTTCTCGTCGAGTTCCAGGGCGATGGGCCGGCCGGTCAGCGCGGCATGGGTCAGGGCCGTGCCGGTGTGCCACTTGCCGTCCAGGCCCTTGCAGGTATCGAAGTCACGGAAGGCTTGCAGCTTCCATTCCTCGCCGGCCAGCCAAGCGAGCACGCGCCCTTCGATGTTGGAGAGGTCGGCGACCACCAGCTTCTTGCCCTGGGGTGCGACGATGCAGCCCCGGATTGCGCTGCTGGTCAGTTCCATGACGTTGCTGAACAGCAGATCCTCGCAATTCGCTTTCAGGGCCTCGATGCCCTGGTCAATGGCTTTCTGCTTGAGCACCGGGCGCGGCAGGTTTTGCGGCTGGAACAGGCGGCCAGCCCAGCGGCCGGTGCGGCTGGCGCCGTTGAATTGCAGCGTGCCGCGCAGCCGGCCGTCGCTGCTCACCGCCTTGGCGAGAGTCTTGTACTTGCTGGTGCTGGTGGTGCTGGCCTGCAAGCGGATGGCAAGCAGTTCGCGCAACTCGACCGGCAGGTCGGGGTCGGCAATGCGCCGTTCCAGCGTGCTCTGCTGCATGTCCGGCAGGTCGATGCCGTAGGCCGCGACCAGGTGGCGCAGCAGCGCATCGCGCTGGGTGGCCGCCTGCACCACGCCCAGGGTCAGGTCACTGGTGCGCGCGGCGAGTACCTTCTGCGCGCGTTCCACGGCGCGGATGGCAGCGTGCGCCAAGTCGGTGTCGACCATGACGCCCCGGTCGTTGATCGCCTGGTCGAGGTGCCACAAGGCGAGTTCCCCGGCCTGGTAATTCCACGCCGGCAGCTTCTTGTCGATGGCGCGCATGGCCTCGATGTCGAGCCCGGCGTACTCCACGAACTTGGCCCACTCGGCGGGGTGCGTTTCGCGCGTGGCGCGGCGCACCTTGCTGGTGGCCGGGCGCGGCTTGCAGAACAGTTGAATCAACTGGCGGCCGGCCTTGTCCTTGGCCTTGTCGGTCGGCACCTTGAGGATGTCGCACAGATCGCCCAGCGAGCCCGGCAGGGAGTGGGCCAGGGCCTTGACCATGGTGTCGCGCCAGCGCTCGCGCGGCAGGCGGTAGCCGGAATGCCAAAGCACCGTGCGGTCGAAGTGGGAGTTGTGGGCGTAGAGGATGACGGCCGGGTCGTCGAGCGCGTCGGCGAGGTCGTCGGGCATCAGGGGCCGGGCGGTGCAGTCCCACACTTTCACCGGGCCGTCGTCGAGGGCGTAGGCGAAAAGCATGATTTCCGCGCCTTCGGCGTAGGCGTGGGTGCCGTTGGTGATGGGCACCGCGCTATAGGTTTCAAGGTCAAGCCAGAGGGTCGTCATGTTCTTTTCCGTGTTCGCTTTGGTGAGGCGGCGGGCATGTGCGGTGCCGTCTGTACGGCTGGGGAGAGGCCCTAGGCAATCCCCAGGCTGCGCGCCGCCTCACCAAAGCGCCCGGCCCGAAGGCCGGGGCTTGGGGTGGTTAAACGAGGTCGTCGGCGGTAGCGCCTTCGGCGATGTCGTCGAACTCGTCCTCGCTCGCGGCACCGCCACCCGCGAAGGCGTCGCCGTCCTTGAAGAACTGAACACCGCGCAGGCTGGCGTTGATGCGCTTGCCGTAGTTGTTGTCCTGCGCCCACAGTTCGACGCTGGCATTCACGTAGCAGCCGGCGTAGGGCTTGCCGTCCTGCTCGGTGAGCGGGCTCTTGTCCTTGTCGATGACCAGCGGCCGGGTGGTGCTGCGCGCGGACACATAGAGGTTGCCGGGGAAGCCGTCATAGTTGGACTTGAGGTCGCCGTCGTGCAGGGCCACCTTGTCCTGGGCGCGCATCTGCTTGAGGATGGCGTCGGCCTTGGCGCCCCACTTTTCCTTGGCGACTTGCTCGATGGCCTGGTTGAGGGCCTTCACTTGCGGGTCGGCCGGGTCCATCAGGAAGGAAGCGGAAAACGCCGGCTTACCTTCGCCATTGACGGTCTTGGCCTCGAACAGCACGGGGAAAGCGAGGCGCACGTTGTTGAGTTTCAGTTTCATGGTTAAAGCTCCTTGGTCTGGAAAAATTGGGGGTACTCACGCTTGACCCGCTCGATGGCTTTCTCGATGGCTTTCACACGCGCGAGCGGGTCGGCCCGCGTGATGGGGGTTTGTGCCGCCTGTTGCAGCAGCTTTGCGGCGTCGCGGGGCAGCACGTTGGCAGGCGGCAGGTTCTTCACACCAAGTCCTCCACGGCTTCGGACACGTCGGCGAATTCGTCGGCGGTGGCCTGGATGACGAGGGCCGGGCGCTTGTCGGACTCGGGCGCCACGCTGGGCTTGCCTTCGCTCTGCGTAATGAGGCCCTGCAACTTCGGCCACTGGCGCGGGCCGATGGTCCCGGCCTTGTGCAGCTTCTCGGCGGTGGTCGGCGAAATCAGCGAGAAGTCGTACATTTCTTCCAGCTTCATGCGCATGGACTTCATGGTGGCTTCGACTTCCTTGTCGTCGGCCCAGCGGCGAGCGCCGCGTCGTCCTTCCACCAGCTTGAAGCCGGGCACCGGGCGGCCGGCGAGCAGTTCGGCCTCGGCCTTGGCGCGGATGGCCTTGCACCAGGACTCGACCAGATCAACGGCGCCCAGCAGGTTGCCGAGGATGGCGTTGTCGAAGGTGCGCTCGGCGGCGTGCTCGATCTGCGGCGCCACCGGCTGCGTGGTATCGACGAAATCGTCGGCCACCGTGGCGAGCACGTGCTCGGTCAGCGTCGGGCAGATCGCCTTGGCCTTGCAGAAGCGGCATTGATCGTTGCCGGGGTTGAGGTACTTCTCGTGCAGTTCCTGATAGTTGCCGTGGTACTGCATGGCCGCGAAGCAGCGCTCGGCGCCGCGCTTGACGTGCTCGGCGAACAGCGTGCGCAGGTCCGGCACGTTGCGCACCCACTCGCTGATATGGTCGAGGCGAGGCTGCACGATGACGACGCGCGCGGTATGGAAGTCGCCGAGGAATTCGAACTCGTTGAGCGCTGCCAGGGCGTAAATCTGCAACTGCTCGTTGTTCTCGGCATCGACCTTGACGCCACGGCCATACTTCAAATCGACGATGACCAGTTCGTTGCCGGCCAGGATCACGGCGTCGGACGTGCCTTTGGCGCCGGCCTCGCTGGTAATCGCTTCGATGCTCAAGCGCTGCTCGACCATGAGTTCGCCGTCGATGCTGCGCACGTAGTCGAGGTACTTCTGCACGTGGCCGGCCATGTCGTCGGTGACTTCCCAGCCCTTGCCATTCACCTGGATGATGCGGCCCAGGTAGGCGGTGGCGTCGTTGCCGTTCGCCAGTGCCATGGCGGCCAGTTCGTGCGCTGCGGTGCCCTCGTCGGCGAAGTCGCTGGAATCGTCCGGGCAAGTCGCCTCAAGGGCTACGCTGCCGGGGCAGTTCAGCCAGCGGTGCGCGCTGGATGGGGAGAGTTTGGCGTGTTCGCTCATTCGGATACTTCCTCGGTTTCGGGTTCAACAAATTCGCCTTGGGCGTTGAGGGCGTACCAGGTGTCCGGCTTGATGCCGTTCTCGCCCACCTTGCTGGCGCGGATGTGGATCAGGCGGCCGTCGTTCTCGTCGCGGTAGCAAAGGACGATGGCGCCGCCGGCTGCTGCGCGGGCACGGCCTTGGATACCCAGCGAGGCCGCGACGGACTCGGCCCCCTTCACCTCGGCCGCCGAGCGGTAGCCCGTGTTCGTGGCCGCCGAGCGGTTGCCCGTGTTCGTGGCCGCCGAGCGGTTGCCCGTGTTCGTGGCCGCCGACTGGTAGCCCGTGTTCGTGGCCGCCGAGCGGTAGCCCGTGTTCGTGGCCGCCGACTGGTAGCCCGTGTTCGTGGCCGCCGACTGGTAGCCCGTGTTCGT
>NZ_BAAGVK010000027.1:0-92275 GCF_054780915.1 Hydrogenophaga aquatica
CTGTCGTTCAAGTTCAAGGGCGCGGCCAAGGGTGAGAAGGTGGTGGTCAAGTGGACCGACAACAAGGGTGACACCCGCACCGACGAGGCCGCCATTTCCTGAGCGGAAACGGCCCCGGCAAGGCCAGCCCATGCTGGCCTTTTTTGTCCCGACCACCACAAACCGAAGGAATATTCATGAGCTTCAGCCGTCGTGAGTTCATGCAGGTGCTGGCCATGGCCAGCGCCGCCGGCATGGCCATCAGCCACAAGGACGTCCTTGCCGCCACCCCTGGCGCGGGCGAGCGCCTGTACGACCTGCCCAAGTTCGGCAACGTCAGCTTCATGCATTTCACCGACTGCCACGCGCAGTTGATGCCCATCTACTTCCGCGAGCCCAGTGTCAACCTCGGCGTTGGCGAAGCTGTGGGGCGCCCGCCGCACATCGTGGGCGAGCAGTTGCTGAAGCACTATGGCATCAAGCCCAACACGGCCCAGGCCCACGCATTCAGCTACCTCAACTTCGACAAGGCCGCGCGCACGTTCGGCAAGGTGGGGGGCTTCGCGCACCTGGCCACGCTGGTCAAGCAGATCCAGGCCAACCGCCCGCACGCGCTGCTGCTCGACGGCGGCGACACCTGGCAGGGCTCCGCCACCTCGCTGTGGACCAACGGCCAGGACATGGTCGACGCCTGCAAGCTGCTGGGCGTGGACATCATGACCCCGCACTGGGAATTCACCTTCGGTGCCGACCGCGTCAAGGAAATCGTCGAGAAGGACTTCAAGGGTCACATCGACTTCGTGGCACAGAACGTCACCACGGCAGATTTCGGCGACCAGGTGTTTGCTCCTTACACCATGAAGGAGCAAAACGGCGTCAAGATCGCCGTGATCGGCCAAGCCTTCCCCTACACCCCCATCGCCAACCCGCGCCACTTCGTGCCCGACTGGAGCTTCGGCATCCAGGACGAAAACATGCAGAAGCAGGTGGACGAAGTGCGTGCCAAAGGGGCGCAGGTTGTGGTGGTGCTGTCGCACAACGGCATGGACGTGGACATCAAGATGGCCTCGCGCGTGCGTGGCATCGACGCCATCCTGGGCGGCCACACGCATGACGGCATGCCCGCGCCGGTGATCGTCAAGAACGCTGGCGGCCAGACGCTGGTGACCAACGCCGGTTCCAACGGCAAGTTCCTGGCCGTGCTCGACTTCGACGTTCGCGGCGGCAAGATCCAGGACTTCCGCTACAAGCTGATGCCTGTGTTCGCCAACCTGCTGCCCGCTGACAAGGCCATGCAGGCCCTCATCGACAAGGTGCGTGCGCCCTACAAGGACAAGCTGGAAGAGAAACTGGCCGTGTCCGAAGGCGCGCTGTACCGCCGCGGCAACTTCAACGGCTCGTGGGACCAGCTCATCCTCGACGCGCTGATGGACGTCAAGGGCGCTGACATGGCCTTCTCGCCGGGCGTGCGCTGGGGTACCAGCCTGCTGCCGGGCGACACCATCACCTACGAGCGCATGATGGACCAGATGGCCATGACCTATCCCGCCACCACGCTCAACGAGTTCACGGGCGAGCAGATCAAGGGCATCCTGGAAGACGTGGCCGACAACATCTTCAACCCCGATCCCTACTTCCAGCAGGGTGGCGACATGGTCCGCGTGGGCGGCATGAGCTACAGCTGCACCCCCAACGCCCCCATGGGCCAGCGCATCAACAACATGACGCTCAAGGGCAAGCCCATCGAGGCGGACAAGAAGTACAAGGTGGCGGGCTGGGCTTCGGTCCAGGAAGGTGTGCAGGGCACGCCGATCTGGGACGTGGTGTCTGGCTACCTGCGTGACAAGAAGGTCGTCAAGCAGCTCAAGATCAATGCCCCGAAAGTCATCGGCATGGAAGGCAACCCTGGCTTGGCCGCCTGACGGCGGCTCTGCCACCAATCAAAAGGCCCGCTTTGCGCGGGCCTTTTTTCATTGCATGGGGCTTGTCAGAAGGTGCCCGGCAGCAGGATGCTGCTGTCCACCTGGTTGATGTTGGTGTGGCCAGTGAAGGCCATGGTCAGGTCCAGCTCCTTGTGGATGATCTCCAGTGTCTTGGAGACACCTTCCTCGCCCATGGCGCCCAGCCCGTACAGGAAGGCCCGGCCAATGTACGTGCCGCGCGCGCCCAGGGCACGGGCCTTGAGCACGTCCTGGCCGGAGCGGATGCCGCCGTCCATGTGCACCTCGATCTTGTTGCCCACTTCGGCCACGATCTGGGGCAAGGCGCGGATACTGCTTTCCGCGCCGTCCAGCTGGCGCCCGCCGTGGTTGCTCACGATCAGTGCGTCAGCGCCCGAATCCACGGCCAAGCGCGCGTCCTGCACGTCCTGGATGCCCTTGAGGATGAGCTTGCCGCCCCAGCGCTTCTTGATCCACTCCACATCGCCCCAGTTCAGGCGCGGGTCGAACTGCTGCGCCGTCCAGGCCGACAGGCTGCCCATGTTCTCCACGCCCTTGACGTGCCCCACGATGTTGCCGAACTGGCGGCGCGGCGTGCCCAGCATGCCCAAGGCCCAGCGCGGCTTGGTGGCAATGTTGATCATGTTGGCCACCGTCAGCTTCGGTGGGGCCGACAGACCGTTCTTCAGGTCCTTGTGGCGCTGGCCCAGGATCTGCAGATCCAGCGTCAGCACCAGCGCGGCGCAATTGGCTGCCTTGGCGCGGTCGATCAGCCGCTCGATGAAGTCGCGGTCGCGCATCACGTACAGCTGGAACCAGAAACCTTCGCCCGCGTGTTTGGCCACATCCTCGATGGAGCAGATGCTCATCGTGGACAGCGTGAAGGGGATGCCGAATTTCTTGGCGGCGCGCGCGGCCAGGATTTCACCGTCGGCATGCTGCATGCCGGTCAGCCCGGTGGGGGCGATGGCCACTGGCATGGCCACGTCCTGGCCCACCATCGTCGTGCGTGTGGTGCGGCCTTCCATGTTCACCGCCACGCGCTGGCGCAGCTTGATGGCCTGGAAGTCGGCCTCGTTCGCGCGGTAGGTGCTCTCGGTCCACGAGCCGCTGTCGGCGTAGTCGTAGAACATGCGGGGCACGCGACGCTTGGCCAGCACGCGCAGGTCTTCGATGTTGGTGATCACAGGCATGCACAGTCTCCGGTTTGTGGTGGTGTGCCGGCATGGTAGCGCCGTGGCGTGCGGGCTGTCGTGAAAGCAGGCGACAGCGGTTTGAAAAAAATTGCCCCGGGCCGTTGGGCACCGGGGCAACCGTGTTCAACGTGTGCGGTTTTCAGCTGCAACTGACGCTGCCGCACCCGCTCATCGTGGCGGGGCGGACCAGCGAAGGATCTTCGAGGGTTTCGCTGCGGCTGTCGAACTTCACGGACTGCATGTGCTGTGCCAGACCGGCATCCATGCTCTGGGCGTGCATGGGGAACCACTCCGCCAGCGCCGCAGCCATGCGCGAGATGATCTCGGTATCGCCTTGCAGGTAGTGGGTTTCCACGGCACGCATGGTGTCGAGGATGCTGTTGTGCTGCGATGTATGGCAGTTGTCCGCCGAGAACCCGGTGGCCACCATCCAGCGGTCTTCCTGGGCGAAGTGTTCTACCGTGTGTTGCACCAGTTCACGGTACAGCGGCAGCTGTTCGCTGTCGGGCAGGGCGCGCAGGCGTGCCAGCATGTCGACGAACTCCTCGTGGGTTTCGTCCATGCGGGTGTCGCCCGTGTGGAGTTCGTTGCCCCAGTGCAGGTCGGGGATGACGGGGAATTCGTTGGCGGTGTCAGACATGGCGCAGAGGATAGCCAGCTCCCGCGGCGGACACCTTGACCTGCGTCAAGGCGCCGGACGCGGAGCAACGGCTTCAGCTTTCGAAAGGCAGGGTCATGTTGCGCAGGTCGCGGCGGGTTTCCACCAGCACCAGCGGGCCTTCGTCGATCACGGCCACGGGCTTGGGCTCGCGCGGCACGTGCACCGGCTTGGGCTCGGCGGCAATGGCTGCCTGCGCCTGTGCCACCTTGTCAGCATCGGACTGGATCCATTGCAGGCCAGCCTGTTCGGCGATGTTGGCCAGCTGGTCCACCTTCAGTTCGAACGCTTGGACGGCAGGCATGCCAGACGGCTCGGCCGGTGCCACGGGGGCGGCCACAGCCACCGGGGCGGCTTCAGCCACGGTGGTTTCCACCGGTTCGGCCACCGGGGCGGCGGGCACAGGTGCCGCCACAGCTGTTTCCGAAGGCATGGTGAAGTAGGAGCGCACCGGCTCGCCAGCAGCTTCCACAGCGGTTTCCACGGTGTTGTCCCCCGTGCTCTCGGCGGCGGCCACTTCGCTGGGCTGGCGGCGGTCGCGGCCGTAGCGGTCGCGGCTGCGGCGTTCACGCGGCGCACGGCCTTCGGTGGCGGTTTCGGCCGTCACCGGGGCTTCCGTGGTTGCCTGCGCAACATCTGCAGCCACGTTGCCTTCAACGGCGCTGGTGTTTTCCTCGGCAGGGGCGTTGCGGCGGCCTTCGCCACGGCCACCACGGCGGCGGCCTTCGCCACGCTCACCGCGCTCGCCACGGTCACGGCGCTGTTCGCCAGCGCTGGCCTGGCCTTCTGCCGTGGTGGTGGCGGATTCGCCGTTCACGGCCGCCTGGGCGGCAACCTCGGCGCGGCCGCCTTCACGGCGCTCGCCTCGCTGCTGCTGTTCCGGACGCTGGCCGCGCTCGCCGTTCTGGCGGTCCTGGCGTTCGCCACGTTCGCGGCGGCCGCCTTCACGGCCCTCGCGGTTTTCACCTTCGGGGCGTTCGGCACGCGGCTGGCGCTCACCACGGCGGCCCTCGGCGTTGCGGTTGTCGCCAGCCTGGCCTTCGGCACGCTGGCTCTGGCCACGCTCATTGCGGCCACGGCCGCGTCCGCCGCGGTTGCCGTCGCCCTTGCCTTCGGCACGGCCCTCGCGGGCAGCCGGGGCGGGTGCGGGGGCAGGTGCCGGTTGAGCTGCAGGCGCGGCGCCGAACAGGCGCTTGAGCCATGCGAAGAAGCCGGATTCGGCCGGCGCGGGCGCCGGTGCGGCTTTCGGTGCCGCCACGGGGGCTGCAGCCTCAGGCTTGGGCGGTGCCACGGGTGCGGGGCCGTCGAACACCACGCCCTTAATCACGGGTTCCTGCTTGTTGGTGCGTTCCTGGCTGCGGCGCGTGAAGCTGGCCACGTCGTCCACCTCGTCGGCCAGCTTGTAGCTGGCGTCCAGGTTGTCCAGGCGCGGGTCGTCGTGCTTGATGCGCTCCAGCTTGTAGTGCGGCGTGTCCAGCGACTTGTTGGGCACCAGCAGCACGTTGATGCGCTGCTTGAGTTCGATCTTGGTGATCTCGGTGCGCTTTTCGTTCAGCAGGAAGCTGGCCACTTCCACGGGCACTTGCACCAGCACGGCGGCGGTGCTGTCTTTCAGGGATTCTTCCTGGATGATGCGCAGGATCTGCAGTGCCGAGGACTCGGTGTCGCGGATGTGGCCGGAGCCGCCGCAGCGCGGGCAGGGAATGGACGCGCCTTCGGCCAGCGTCGGGCGCAGGCGCTGGCGGCTCATTTCCAGCAGGCCGAACTTGCTGATGGAGCCGAACTGCACGCGGGCGCGGTCCTGGCGCAGGGCGTCGCGCAGGCGGTTTTCCACTTCGCGGCGGTTCTTGCTCTCCTCCATGTCGATGAAGTCGATCACGATCAGGCCACCCAGGTCGCGCAGACGGGCCTGGCGCGCCACTTCGTCGGCGGCTTCCAGGTTGGTGCGGGTGGCGGTTTCCTCGATGTCGCCGCCCTTGATGGCGCGGGCCGAGTTCACGTCCACGGCCACCAGCGCTTCGGTCTGGTCGATCACGATGGCGCCCCCGCTGGGCAGCTGCACGGTGCGGCTGTAGGCGGTTTCGATCTGGTGCTCGATCTGGAAGCGGCTGAACAGCGGCGAGTCGTCGCGGTAGCGTTTGACGCGGTGCCCGTGCTCGGGCATCACGTGGCTCATGAACTGGTGCGCCTGCTCGTAGATGTCATCGGTGTCGATGAGGATCTCGCCGATGTCGCTGTTGAAGTAGTCGCGGATGGCGCGGATGACAAGGCTGGATTCCTGGTAGATCAGGAAGGCGCCCTTGCCGGACTTGGCGGCGCCGTCGATGGCGCTCCACAGCTTGAGCAGGTAGTTCAGGTCCCACTGAAGTTCCGGCGCGTCACGGCCGATGCCCGCGGTGCGGGCGATGATGCTCATGCCGTTGGGGTATTCGAGCTGGTCCAGCGCGGCCTTCAGCTCGGCGCGGTCCTCGCCCTCAATACGGCGGCTCACGCCACCGCCGCGCGGGTTGTTGGGCATCAGCACCACGTAGCGGCCAGCCAGGCTGACGAAGGTGGTGAGCGCAGCGCCCTTGTTGCCGCGTTCTTCCTTCTCCACCTGGACCAGCAGTTCCTGGCCTTCCTTGATCACGTCCTGGATGCGAGCCTGCGACGGCGACACATTGCCCTGGAAGTACTGGCGCGAGATTTCCTTGAAGGGCAGGAAGCCGTGGCGTTCCTCACCGTAGTCCACGAAGCAGGCCTCCAGCGAAGGCTCCACGCGGGTGACCACGGCCTTGTAGATGTTGCCCTTGCGCTGTTCGCGCCCTTCAATTTCGATTTCGTAGTCGAGCAGTTTCTGCCCGTCCACGATCGCCAGGCGGCGCTCTTCGGCCTGCGTGGCGTTGATCAGCATGCGCTTCATGTTGCGTTCCTCGTTTCACAAACAACGGCCCCCATGGGGGGCTCAAGCCGTGAACCAGCGCTGATTACGCGAACGAGGAGGAATTGCCGGAGAGCCACTGGTCTGCCGAGCGGCGGCGCAAGATGCCGCTCACGCTCAGCCCAGCCAGGGCATAGGCGCGTGGAAGTGGGTGATCAAAGGGGGCAAGACGGTGTTGAACACTGCGGTTTGCCTGTTTGTCTCTGTGGTCACTTGTGTCCTCGTCCAGCCTGGGGCACCTTGGGCCGCGGGCTGGACGCTTGGGGTATTCCGTATCGGGTTCGCTGATCTACAACGTCGGTTCGCCACTGGCTGCGTGCCTGCGCAGGGGCCGTCTCGGGCGCCATCGGGCACTGCCTGCCAGGGGCTGGCAACTTCATCCGCCCCGCGCTGGACTTGTGCGTGCCTTAAACTCCAAGGCAAATCAAACACTTAAACGCGCGGTCGGATGTGCGGATTATAGTACCCGGCGCTCAAATCCCGAGCGTTCCCGCCCCGGGTATCTTCCCAAGGGCAAGGGCCCTGACCGCCATCCGCTGCCCGCCCCTCAGTTTTCATGGCTTCCACCCCCTCAGTCCGCCATCTCACGGTCGACAACGAATCCGCCGGACAGCGCCTGGACAACTATTTGCTGCGCGAGCTCAAAGGCGTGCCCAAGACACACGTGTACCGGATCATCCGCTCCGGCGAGGTGCGGTTGAACAAGGGACGGGCGCAGGCCGATTCGCGCGTTCAGCCGGGCGATCTGATCCGGGTGCCGCCCATCAGGCTGAGCGAACGCGCTGAAGCGAAAACCACTCAGGTGGTGCCGTCACGGGAATTCCCGGTGCTGTTCGAGGATGCCGTGATGCTGGCCATTGACAAGCCCGCCGGTGTGGCGGTGCATGGCGGCAGCGGGGTTTCTTTCGGTGTGATCGAGCAATTGCGCCAGTCGCGCCCGCAGGCGCCGCTGCTGGAATTGGTTCACCGGCTGGACCGTGAAACCAGCGGTGTATTGCTGGTGGCCAAGAAAAGGAGCGCGCTCAAGGCATTGCAGGACCAATTCCGCGAACGTGAAACCGGGAAAACCTATCTGGCCCTGGTCAAGGGAGTGTGGCCCGCACGCAAGAAGGTGATTGACCAGCCCCTGCACAAATACCTGCTGCCCGATGGCGAGAGGCGGGTCAAGGTCACCACGCCCGACGATCCCGATGGCATGCGTTCGATCACCCTGGTGAAGGTATTGGGCCAGGTTTCATTGCCCGCTGATTCGGATGGCGAAACGGATCAGGTGTTTTCATTGCTGGCGGTCACCATCAAGACCGGTCGCACACACCAGATACGTGTGCACCTGGCCAGCGCGGGGCATCCCATACTCGGCGACGACAAATACGGCGATTTCGAACTCAACAAACTGTTGCAGCGCCGCGGACTCAAGCGCATGTTCCTGCATGCCTGGCAATTGACGCTGCAACATCCTGTCAGCCAGGAACCGATGCAATTGAAAGCCGGTTTGCCACCTGAATTGCTGGGCTGGTGCAACGTGTCGGCGTATTTCTGATTAGAATCCGATTCGGGTCTGTCTCAGATGGCAGTCCGTTTCATAACCAGAAAGGACGTTCGAATGGCAACTTATTCCGAATTGGTCAGCCAGGCACAGGCCCTGATGGCTCAGGCCGAACAGGTTCGCAAGCAGGAGTTGGCGAATGTGATTTCCGACATCAAGGCCAAGATGAAGGAATACGGCATCACCGTTGAAGACCTGGGTGGCACCGGTGCGCGCAAATCCGGCGGTACCAAGACCAAATCGGCTGCGAAATTCCGTGGCCCGAACGGTGAATTGTGGTCGGGTGGCCCGGGCCGCAAGCCGGAATGGGTGAAAGCGGTGCTGGCTTCTGGCAAGAGCATTGAGGACTACCGCATCTGAACTCGCCCGCAACAGGGTGAATCAAAAGGGCGCACAATGCGCCCTTTGCTTTTTTGGTTTCCACGATGTCTGCCATGCGCCCCCGCCAATTCGACCTGATCGCCTTCGACTGGGACGGCACCCTGTTTGATTCCACCGCCATCATCGTCCGCTGCATACAGGCGGCGGTGCGCGACGTGGGCGGGCAGGTGCCGAGCGACGAGGCTGCGTCCTACGTGATCGGCATGGGGCTGATGCAGGCGCTGGCACATGCCGCGCCCGATGTGCCGCCCGAGCGGTACCCGCTGCTGGGCGAGCGTTACCGCCACCATTATTTCGCCAGCCAGCACGACATTTCGCTGTTCCAGGGGGTGCTGCCCTTGTTGCACGACCTGAAGGCGCGCAACCATTGGCTGACCGTGGCCACCGGCAAGAGCCGGCGTGGCCTGGACGAGGCATTGCGCCACGTCGATCTGCACGGTTTGTTCGATGGCTCCCGCACGGCGGACGAGACCGCAGGCAAGCCCAGTCCCTTGATGCTCAATGAACTGATGCGCGAATTCGGGGTGGACCCGGAACGCACGTTGATGATCGGTGACACCACGCACGACCTGCAGATGGCAGTGAACGCCGGTTGCGCCAGCGTGGGGGTGAGCTACGGCGCCCACGACCCCGACGGGTTTGCGGAGTACCAACCGCGCTTCGTGGCCCATTCGGTGGCTGAATTGCACGACTGGCTGCGCGGCAACGCCTGAAAAAGGGCGGTCAGCCGGTGGCGCGGCCCCAGTAGTGGTAGCCCAGGGTGTGGGGCCGCATCAGGTAGCGCTGTTCCAGTTCCGGCAGGGCAAAACCCGCGTCGCGCAACAGTTGGGGCACGTCGCGCGTCAGATGGCAGCCGCCAGTGCAGGGGCTCCACCAGGGTTCCAGGCGGCGCTGCCAGCGTTGCACGGCGGGTTCCGGCGACAATCCGTGCTCGCAGAACAGCAGCTGCCCTTGTGGCGCCAGCACGCGGCGCATTTCGCGCAGCGCGGTCAGCGGCTCGGGAATGGAGCACAGCGTCCAGGTCATCACCACGGTGTCGAAGCTGTGGTCGGGCAGGGGAATGCGCTCGGCAGACAGGCCCAGCAGTTCCACAGGCAACCCGGCGCGTTCGGCCCGCTGGCGCGCCAGGCGGTGCAGGCTTTCGGCCGGGTCCAGAACGGTGAGGCTTTGCACCTGCTGGCGGTCGTAGTGGCGCAGGTTCAGCCCCGTGCCCACGCCCACTTCCAGCACCCGCCCATGTGCACGCGGCACCAGGGCCCTGCGCTGGCGCGTGGCCAGTGGCAGGCCGCATCCCCAGTCGATGAGGTAGGGCAGGACGTGACGCTCGTACCAGGTGCTCATGCGGGTATTGTGGTGCACGCTGGGTGGGCGTGACGTGCACAATCGCACCAGTCATACAGAAACGGAAACAGACATGTCGGTACAGTGGTTCCCAGGTCACATGCATGCGACCAAGAAGGCCATTCTTGAACGCATCAAAGGCATTGACGTCATCATCGAGATGCTCGACGCCCGCCTGCCCGGGTCTAGTGCGAACCCCATGCTGGCCGCCATCACCGAAGGCAAGGCGACGCTGAAGGTGCTCAACAAGCAGGACTTGGCAGACCCGGTACGCACCGAGGCCTGGCTGGCGCACTACAACGCACAGCCGGGCACGCGGGCCATTGGGCTGGACGCGGGCATGACGGCGCCCGCGCGCGCCATCATCGCCGCCTGCCGTGAACTGGCGCCGAACCGTGGCGGCATGGTCAAGCCTTTGCGGGTGCTCATCGGCGGCATTCCCAACGTGGGCAAGTCCACGCTCATCAACACGCTGGTGGGCAAGCGCGCTGCCAAGACGGGTGACGAAGCAGGCGTGACCAAGCAGGAACAGCGCATCGTGCTGGCTGACGACTTCTACCTTTACGACACGCCGGGCATGCTGTGGCCCAAGATCATCGTGCCGCAAAGCGGCTACCACCTGGCAGCCAGCGGCGCTGTCGGGCGCAACGCGTATGACGAGGAAGAGGTGGCGCTGGAGCTGCTGAAAGTTCTGCAGAAGCCCTATGGAGCCTTGCTGGAGGCGCGCTACAAGTGGGGGCTGTCGCCCGAGCAGGTGGCAGGCATGAAGGACGACGAGCTGCTGGCCGCCATCGGGCGCAAACGCGGCGCCCTGTTGCCTGGCGGGCGGCTCAACGCGCAGAAGGCGGCAGAGATTCTGCTGACCGACTTCCGCAGCGGCACGCTGGGGCGAATCACGCTGGAGACGCCGGACGAGTATGCCGTGTGGCTCAAGGCGGCGCTGAAGGTGGAGGCCGAGCTGGCTGCCGAGCGCAAGGCCCGTCAGGCAGAGCGCCGGGGCGGTGCCCGCCACTGAGCGCCTGTGCACAACTTGCCGCAGGGTTGGGTTGTCCCGGTTTTCCCGGGACAACCTTGTGAATAAGTTCTGGGCATGTCGGTATGGGCGTGACAAGTGCTTGATTTGCCTTGGAGGCGATTGCCCTGCCGAAAAAATGGGCATCCTTTGCGGGGCTTGAAATACTGTTTTTTGATACAGTTGGAACAAAGGGCCCGCCATGACCGATACCACCCCGCTCACCTCGCGCCAGCGCGACATCCTCTCCTTCATCGAAAAGGCTGTGCGTGAGCATGGCGCACCGCCCACGCGCGTGGAGATCGCCCAGGCCTTTGGCTTCAAGTCGCCCAACGCGGCGGAAGAACACTTGCGCGCCCTGGCACGCAAAGGGGCGATCGAACTGGTGGGGGGTACGTCGCGTGGCATCCGCCTGCGCGGTGGCGCCCTGCGCCAGGTGGAGCTACCCATGCCCGGTCTGGCACAGTTGACGCTGCCGCTGATCGGCCGGGTGGCAGCGGGTTCGCCCATCCTGGCGCAGGCGCATGTGGAGGCGTCCTACCCGGTGGACCCAAGGCTGTTCGAGCGCCGCCCCGACTACCTGCTGCGGGTGCGCGGCCTGTCCATGCGCGACGCAGGCATCCTGGAAGGCGATCTGCTGGCCGTTCACGCCACCCGCGAGGCGCGCGACGGCCAGACGGTGGTGGCGCGCCTGGGGGACGACGTGACGGTCAAGCGCCTGCGCCGCACGCCCCGGGGCGTTGTTCTGGAAGCAGCCAATCCCGCCTTTGCCGACATTGAGGTTGGCCCCGGCGATGCGCTGGAAATCGAGGGCGTGGTGGTGGGGCTGGTTCGGCCCACGCTGGGCGGCGTCTGAACTTTTGATCCGGTTCAGCGGAAGTCCCGGCTGCGCGTGGGCAGGTCGCCCAGCAGCGGGGTCAGGTCGGCCAGATGGCCCGCCACCAGATGGCAGACTTCGCCTTCGCGCTGCCACTGCCCATGCACCGCCAGCAGGCGCGACTCCACCAGCACACGCCCCAGGCGTTCGCGCAGCCGGGGCCAGACGATCACCTGCACGGTGCCGGTCTCGTCTTCCAGTGTGACAAAGACCACGCCCTTGGCGGTGCCAGGCCGTTGCCGCGCGGTGACCAGGCCGCAGGCGCGCACCAGCCGCCCGTGCGGCAGGGCCTGCAAGGCCTGCGCGGTTTGCAGGCGCTGGCGTTCCAGGCGTGGGCGCAGCAGGGCCAGCGGGTGGCTGCGCAGGGTCAGGCCCAGGCTGGTGTAGTCGAAGAGCACGTCCTCGCCTTCGGGCGGGGGCGGCAGGGGGCAGGCCTCCTCATGCACCGGGGCCTCGCGCAACAGGGGCGGGGCGGGCGTGTTCAACGCACTGGCTTGCCAGACCTGCTGGCGGCGGTGCCCACCCAGGCTGCGCAGGGCGTCGGCTTCGGCCAGCAGGCGAAGCTCCTGGGGGGTAAGGCTGGCCAGCCGCGCCAGTTCGTCCACGCTGGCCGGGACATGGCTTGAGCGGGCTTGCGCGATCCGCCCGGCACAGCCTTTTGACATGCCTTTGACCAGGTGCAAGCCAAGCCGTACCTGGGGTTGGGGGCTGTGTGCCGTGCCTGCCTCCAGCCCGCTGTGCCAGCCGCTGTGCAGCACGTCCACCGGGTGCACGGTCACGCCATGGCGGCGGGCGTCCTGCACCAGTTGGGCCGGGGCGTAGAACCCCATGGGCTGGGCGTTGAGCAGCGCCACCAGAAAGCAGGCGGGTTCGTGGCGCTTGAGCCAGGCACTGGCATACACCAGCAGCGCAAAACTGGCGGCGTGGCTTTCGGGGAAGCCGTATTCCCCAAAACCTTCAATCTGGCGGAAGATCGCCTCGGCGAAGTCTTGCGGGTAGCCCTTGGCCAGCATGCCGCCAATCAGCCGGTCGTGGAAGCGGTCCACCCCCCCCTTGCGCCGCCAGGCGGCCATGGAGCGCCGCAGGGCGTCGGCCTCGCCTGGGGTGAAGTCGGCGGCGATCATGGCGATCTGCATCACCTGCTCCTGGAAGATGGGCACGCCCAGTGTGCGCTTCAGGGCCGGGCGCAAGGCTTCGTTGGGCAATTCCAGCGGCAAGCCCTGGCGCTGGCGTTCGCGGGCTTTCAGGTAAGGGTGGACCATGCCGCCCTGGATAGGCCCGGGGCGCACGATGGCCACCTCCACCACCAGGTCGTAGTAGTTGCGGGGGCGCAGGCGCGGCAGCATGCTCATCTGGGCGCGGCTTTCGATCTGGAACACCCCTACCGTGTCGGCGGCGCAGATCATGTCGTAGGTGGCCGGGTCTTCCGGGGGAATGTCGGCCAGTGTCAGGGTTCGCCCGTGCCGTTGGCCCACCATCTGCAGCGTCTGCTGCAAGGCGCTGAGCATGCCGAGCGCCAGCACGTCCACCTTGAGCAGGCCCAGGGCGTCGATGTCGTCCTTGTCCCATTCGATGGTGGTGCGCCCGGCCATCGCGGCGGGCACCACGGGCACGGTGGAGGTGAGCCGGTCGCCAGTGAGCACGAAACCGCCGGTGTGCTGCGACAAGTGGCGCGGAAAACCCTTGAGCGTATCCACCAGGGCCTGGATCTGTGCCCAGCGCGGGTGTTCGGCGGTGAGCGTGGCCGGGTCGAGCCCGAAGGCGCGCGCCACGTCGCGCAGCGCGCTGCGCTCCCGGTAGGTGATGACGGTGGCCGTGAGCGCGGCACGGTCACGGCCGTACTTGAGGTAGAGGTACTGGATGATCTCCTCGCGCCGGTGGTGCTCGAAGTCCACGTCGATGTCGGGCGGTTCGTTGCGCTCGCGGCTGATGAAGCGCTCGAACAGCAGGTTGCCGCGCTCCGGGTCCACCTCGGTGATGCCCAGGCAGTAGCACACCACCGAGTTGGCCGCCGAGCCCCGCCCCTGGCACAAGATGCCGCGCTGGCGGGCGACTTTGACCACGTCGTGTACCGTGAGAAAGTATTTTTCGTAACCCAGCTCGCCGATCAGGGCCAGTTCTTTTTCGATCAGCGCAGTGATTTCACCGGGCAGCCCTTGCGGGTAGCGATCGCGTGCCCCGGCCAGGGTGAGCTGGCGCAGGTGGCTGGCCGGGGTTTCGCCTTTGGGGACCACCTCTTCGGGGTATTCGTAGCGCAGCTCGTCCAGGTTGAAGGTGCACTGTTGGGCAATGTGCAGGCTTTCGGCCAGCCAGCCGGGCGGGTGGATCTGGGCCAGGCGCTGGCGGTGGCGCAGGTGCCGCTCGGCGTTGGGCTGCAAGGTCAGGCCGCAGGCCTGCAGGGGCAGGCCCAGGCGCACGGCGGTGAGCACATCCTGCAGAGGCTTGCGGGCACGCTGGTGCATGTGCACGTTGCCGCAGGTCACCACTTTCAGGTGCTGCCGTTGGGCCGCCTGCGCCAGTTGCCGGGCCCAGTGGGCATCGTCCAGCTGCCCGTGCAGTTCGGCGGCCAGCCACCCGCGTTGCGGGAAGCGGTGGTGCAGCCATTGCCCCAGGGCGTCAAGGTCGTGGGTCAGGGTGGCCTCGGGCAGCGTTGGGCAGGCGTCGCGCCAGGGGGCCAGCAAGGCCAGCAGGTCGTGCATGGGCAGTGGGGGCCAGTTGTCTTGCCAATCCAGGTGCACCGGCAGGCGCTCCAGCCCTGGCCCCTGCTCGCGTGCATGTGGCGCATCGCGGCGTCGGGCGTGGGTGATGAATTCGCAGAGCTGGGCATGCCCGCTGCGGTTCTTGGCCAGCAGCACCAGGGTGAAACCTTGCAACCCCAGGGCCGGCGCTTGCACGCGAAATTCCGCACCGATGATGAGGTGCAGTTTCAGTTCGCGGGCCCGCACGTGGGCGCGCACCACGCCCGCGATGGAGCAGGCGTCGGTCAGTGCCAGGGCACTGTAGCCCAGCGCATGGGCGCGTTCCACCAGTTCCTCGGGGTGGGAGGCGCCACGCTGGAAGCTGAAGTTGCTCAGGGCATGCAATTCAGCGTAGCCGGGCGGGGTGGCAGCTTCAGCCATAGAAGCCTTGCAGGAACCAGGCGGGCGATCCGCTGGTGCCGTGCTCCCGGAAAACCCACAGCAGACCGCCCTGCGGGCTTTGCGCGACGAAGTGATCGCGCACGGCGGGCTGGGCATCCCACCAGTGGCCTTCCAGCCGCAGGGGGCCAGCCAGCAGGGTCAGCGCAGCGCCCGCATGGCAAGGGTGGCCGTTGTGTGTGGGCAGCGCTTGGGGCGGGTCCACCAGCCAGTGGGGTTGCCAGGCGGCATGCGCCTCGTCTGGCCGCCGCGTTCGGGGTGCGCTGGCGGGTGGTTCAGCCTGTGCGGCCGCGCTCCGCCAAATCTGCATGTGTCCAGGCCGGTGGTCGGCCAGGGGCTCGCCCTGCAGCAGGTGTTCTGCGCCCAGCCGGGCGGTGAGTCTTTCGAGCAGCTGGGGCCAGCGTTCACCGCTGTGTTCGGCTGGGTCGGGCAGCAGGCTGTTGCTGCGGGTGGGCAGCGCTGCGGTCTCGGTGGCTTCCAGCCGCAGGGCCAGGGCAGGCGCTTGCAAGGTGGTGCGGGCCAGGTGTTCGCCCAGCAGCCTGCCCAGGTGGGTTGTGTCGCGCGTGGCCTCGGCGGTGCGCAGCCGCAACTGCCCTTCGGCCGCATCGCCTCGCCGCCAGCGGTCATGCTCCCAGCGCAGCAGCAATTCGGTCACACCTTGCTGGCGCATCTGCAGCCAGGCTTGCAAAGCCTGCAGCAGGCGGCGCGCGCCGAACAGCAGGCCAGGGGCGTGGTCGATGCGCCCCGGCAGCTCCAGCCGCAGGTCAAAGCGTTCGGGCACCTGCAGCCACGCATGGGTTTCCACCGCCTGGCCATAGGCCTGGTCCAGGCACAGCAGCACAGCGGCACCGAAGCGTCTGGCAATGCTGGCGCGCGGCAGTCGCCGCAAGTCGCCCAGGGTGCGGCAGCCAAGGCGGTGCAGGGTAGGGGCGTGTTCGCGCGTGGCGGCCAGGCTGTGCAAAGGGAGCCGGTCGAGCGTCTGGTTCAACCGTGGCGGCAGGCAACGCAGCAGAGGCAGAGGGCTGGTGCCGGGGAGGGCGCCGTGCCCTGTGTCTTGCCGGGCATGCAGCAGGGCCAGGGCAGCCTGTCCCGTGGGGGCGCAGGCCATGGCCGTCAACTGCCATGCCGCAGCTTCTTGGCGCAAGCGTTCCAGCAAGGCGTCTTCTCCGCCAAACAGGCGCAGGCTGGCTTCGGCTTCCAGCAACAGCAGGTCGTCGGCCATGCACACCCGTGGGGTGAAGCGCAGTGCCCACCAGCAGGCGGGCAGCAGTGCCTCAGGCGCAGGTACGCCAACCGGTGCCGGTTCGGGGGCGAAAGCGATCCACCACATGGGGCGTCGGGCGGTTGTGGCCGCCGATCGGGTACACGTTGGCTGCCATGTCTGCAGGCAGGGGCACGGCCGGCAGCAGGCGTTGCACGGGCAGGCTGGCGGGCAGCATGATGGGGCGTTCCAGTGGCGGACCCCGGCGTTTGAGCATGTCCAGCCTCAGGCCATCGGAGCCCAGGCTGCGTACCGCCAGGCGCAGCGGTGCCGGTGAGGCCGATGACGAAGCCTCCAGCGGGCGCCAGGCGAAGCACAAGGGTGTGCCCGTGGCTTGGGCGGCCAGGTGCAGCCTGCGCAACTGCTCGGGTTGCGCCTGTGGCAACCACACCAGCAGGGCACCAAGGTCGGGGCAGCGCAGCGCCTGTTCGGCAGACCACAGTGCCAGGGCAGGCGTGCGGGCTTCAGCCAGCCACAGACGGTGGGCGGGCAGGCCTTGTGCGGCCAGCGCACTCAGGTGGGGGCGGTGCGGTGGCGCCACCAGCAGCACCGGGCGCCCAGCAGCCACTGCACGCAGGGTGGGCAGCAGCAGGCGCCATTCGGGCAGGCAGGCTCCGCTGTGCAGCAGTTCGACCAGCGCCCCCTGCGGCCAGCCGCCACCCGGCAGCGCGGCGTCCAGCGCAGGGTGTCCGCTGGACGTGACCGTGCCTGTGGTGTTTTCCAACTGGTCGCCACGCCAGACACCCGGCCAGACAGGGTCGGCCAGGCGGGCGGATGTATGACGGCTGGACATGGCAAATCTTAAATACTGTATTTATTTACAGTATAAACAGAAAGCCGGGGCGTGATTGTTCCGTCTACCAAGCAACAGGCGCCGCGGGTGAATACACTGCGAGCTTGCGCAACCCTTGTTCCGGTTCTGTTGGGATGGATACTTTTTTTCTGGCGATGCTCGTGGCCCTGGGGGCTTTCACCCTCAAGGTGCGTGACGAAAAGCGCCGCATGGCCCTGCTGGGCAGCCACCTGGGGCACTTCCAGATCGAGAAGCTCATGGCCCACCTGGCGCAGGGCTACATGCGTGCTCTCGACGAAAAAGACCCTGCCCGCCGCGAGCAGATCTGGCAGCTGCTGGAAAGCACAGAGACCTCTTTGAGCGACCAGTTCGGCCGCTTTGCGCAGGGCTTTGCCCGTGTCGCGCCAGAGCAGGCCAGGGTGTGCAAGCTGGCGGTGCCCTACATCGACCGCTGGCTGCCACGCTCCACCATCGACCTGCGCGAAATGCTGGCCCTGCACGCCCGGGGCATTGCCGGGGTGGTGGCCAATCGCGATGGGCTCGCGCCCAAGGCCAAGGCCTACATGCTGTCGGCCGAGCTGTACCTGATGCAGCACACCTGCCACTGGTTCTGCAAATCACGCACGGTGGCGTCGGCGCGTTTGCTCGGGCGGCACAAGACCTCGTATCAGCAGGTGCTGGAGTCCGTCTCGCCGCAGACGCGGCAGGCCTACGAAGCCCTGGTTGCCGGGCGTTGAGCCCGGTGACTGGTGCGCGGGACGGGACTCGAACCCGTACGCCTTGCGGCGGCGGATTTTAAGTCCGCTACGTCTACCTGTTCCGTCACCCGCGCGGGCCAGGGCTGGCATTGTACCGACCCATGCTGGGCGGCAGGAACTACAATCACACCCTGTCAAGAAGGGCAGGACCGCGCCTGCGGCGCACACCCGAAAGCAACACCATGAGCCACTTCAACCCGCCTTTTGAGATCCACGTCCACGGTGACGTCCGTTTGCGCGACGATGTGGACTACGCCCAGATCCAGGAGGCCCTCAAGCCCCTGTGGCAGTACACCGGTGCCCGCTCCCTGGTGGACGCTGCCCCCAGTGCCTACGAGGACGAGCCTGGCATCCGCTTCGACCCCAAGGAACACCTGCTGCAACTGTGCTGGACGGTCGAGGGTGACGAAGACTTCCGCCTGGCGGTTGACGAAGCCTGTATGAGCCTGAACGACATTGCCGCAGCCGGTGCTCCCATCGAGGTCTCCTTCTACGACCTGGAGTTCGATGAGGAAGATGCATCGCCCGACGCCGAGGCCCGTGACGATTTCGTCATGTGCTTCGTCGGGCCCACGCCTGCAGCCATCATGCAGGTGCAGCGCGACATGCTGGTGCAGGACGTGGTGCACTTGATGGAGCGCCATTTCGACGCTTCCGAGCTGGGCGAGGTGGTGGTGGCCATCGACCGCCTGTTCACCAACCGCTTCGATGCCCTGGTCAGCTCCATGCAGCTGGGCAAGCCCCCCCGTGGCTCCGGCCCTGCGGGCGGCCATGGCGGTCCGCGCAAGCCTCGCCACCTGCACTGATCCCCGATCGGGGAAACAAAAAGCCCCTGGCATCCACCAGGGGCTTTTTGCTGAGGCGTCCCCCGCGAGGAGGGGCGCTTCTCAACTGGCTCAGTTCGCCGTCACGGCAATGCCCTTGAACTCGCCGCTGGCAATGCGTTTGCCCCATTCCGCAGGGCCGCTCTCGTGCACGTTGTTGCCGGTGGAATCCACGGCCACGGTCACGGGCATGTCCCGCACGTCGAACTCATAGATGGCCTCCATGCCCAGGTCCTCGAAGCCCACCACCTTGGCGGCCTGGATGGCCTTGGCCACCAGGTAGGCGGAACCGCCCACGGCCATCAGGTAGGCGCTCTGGTTGTCCTTGATGGCCTCGATCGCCACCGGCCCGCGCTCGGACTTGCCGATCATCGAGATCAGCCCGGTCTTTTCCAGCATCATGCGGGTGAACTTGTCCATGCGAGTGGCGGTGGTCGGGCCGGCCGGGCCCACCACTTCGTCACGCACCGGGTCCACCGGGCCCACGTAGTAGATCACGCGGTTGGTGAAGTCCACCGGCAGCTTCTCACCCTTGGCCAGCATGTCGGCAATGCGCTTGTGAGCGGCATCGCGCCCGGTCAGCATCTTGCCGTTGAGCAGCAGCTTCTGCCCGACTTTCCAGCTGGCAACCTCTTCCTTGGTCAGCGTGTCCAGGTTCACGCGGGTGGCGCTCTTGGTGTCGGCGGTCCAGGTCACGGCAGGCCAGTCTTCCAGCTTGGGCGGCTCCAGCTTGGCCGGGCCCGTGCCATCCAGGTGGAAGTGCACGTGGCGGGTGGCCGCGCAGTTCGGGATCATGGCCACAGGCAGCGATGCCGCGTGGGTCGGGTAGTCCATGATCTTCACGTCCACCACGGTCGTCAGGCCGCCCAGGCCTTGTGCGCCAATGCCCAGGGCGTTCACCTTTTCGTACAGCTCCAGGCGCAGTTCCTCCACGCGGGTCAGCGTGGCGCCAGACTTCTTCTTGTCGATCAGCTCGTGGATGTCCACCGGCGCCATCAGCGATTCCTTGGCCAGCAGCAGCGCCTTCTCGGGCGTGCCGCCAATGCCGATGCCCAGGATGCCGGGCGGGCACCAGCCAGCACCCATGGTGGGCACGGTCTTCAGCACCCAGTCCACGATGGAGTCCGACGGGTTGAGTGCGTAGAACTTCGACTTGTTTTCCGAGCCGCCGCCCTTGGCCGCGCAGATCACCTCCACGTGGTCGCCCGGCACGATTTCGTAGTGCACCACCGCAGGCGTGTTGTCTTTGGTGTTCTTGCGGGCACCGGCCGGGTCGGCCAGCACCGAAGCGCGCAGCGGGTTCTCGGGGTTCAGGTAGGCGCGGCGCACGCCCTCGTTGATCATGTCCTGCACGCTCATGGTGGCGTCGGCCCAGGTCACGTTCATGCCCACTTTCAGGAACACCACGGCAATGCCCGTGTCCTGGCAGATCGGGCGGTGGCCCTCGGCCGCCATGCGGGAGTTGGTCAGGATCTGCGCGATCGCGTCCTTGGCGGCGGGGCTTTGCTCGCGCTCGTAGGCTTCACCCAGCGCCTTGATGTAGTCGAGCGGGTGATAGAAGCTGATGTACTGAAACGCGTCGGCGATGGACTGGATCAGGTCTTCTTGGCGGATGGCGGTCATGGTGGGAGTCTTTCTCTACGTGATGGGCCGGGAATCAGTGGTCATCGGCGCCGGCCTGGTGCAGGAGCTTGTCCGTGAAGGCGATGGCCATGGCGCTGAGCAGGAAGGTGATGTGGATGAGGGTCTGCCACATCAGCACCTTGTCGGTGTAGTTGGCGGCGTTGATGAAGGTCTTGAGCAGGTGGATCGAGCTGATGCCGATGATGGCCGTGGCCAGCTTCACCTTCAGCACCGACGCGTTGACGTGGCTGAGCCACTCGGGCTGGTCGGGGTGGCCTTCGAGGTTCATGCGGCTCACAAAGGTTTCGTAGCCCCCGACGATCACCATGATCAGCAGGTTCGAGATCATCACCACGTCGATCAACGCCAGCACCACCAGCATGATGATGGTCTCGTTGAGCGAGGTGATCTGCACATCGGTGTTGTAGCCGATGCTGGTGACCAGCGCGGCCAGCGCCTGCTGGTTGCCGAAGGCAGCCTCGATCAGGTGGACCAGTTCAACCCAGAAATGGTAAACGTAGATGGCCTGTGCGGCGATGAGTCCGATGTACAGGGGCAACTGGAGCCAGCGGCTGGCAAAGATCAGTTTCGGCAGGGGGGCGATGGGGCGAATGGGGTTGGCCATGAAGTACGCAGGCATTGACTTAGCCCGGCAATTGTAGGATGTGTGCTTTACAGTGTCTGACGATTGGTGTAAGAGCCTCGTAAGAGCCCTTGCGCACATTTCACGTCGTTCAATTGTCCGTACCAGAGGAGACCCAACATGTCCGCACCGTCGTCCGCCATCCAGTCCACCTTGGTGGAAAACCGGGTGTTCGAGCCCAGCGAGGCCACCGTCAAGGCCGCCCGCATTGCAGGCATGGAGGCTTACCAGGCCCTGTGTGCCGAGGCCGAGCGTGATCTGGAAGGCTTCTGGGCCCAGCGTGCCCGCGAGGTGCTGACCTGGAACAAGCCCTTCACCCAGGTGCTGGACGAGTCCAACGCGCCTTTCTACAAGTGGTTCCAGGACGGCGAGCTCAACGCCTCCTACAACTGCCTGGACCGCCACATGGGTACCCCGGTCGAAAACAAGACCGCGATCATCTTTGAAGCCGACGACGGCGCCGTCACCAAGGTCACCTACAAGGAACTGCTGGGCAAGGTTTCCCAGTTCGCCAACGCGCTCAAGGGCATGGGTGTCAAGAAGGGTGACCGTGTGGTCATCTACATGCCCATGACCGTCGAAGGCGTGGTGGCCATGCAGGCCTGTGCGCGCATCGGCGCGACCCACAGCGTGGTGTTCGGCGGCTTCTCCGCCAAGGCACTGCAGGAGCGCATCCAGGACGCCGGCGCCGTGGCCGTGGTCACCGCCAACTACCAGATGCGCGGCGGCAAGGAGCTGCCCCTCAAGTCCATCGTGGACGAAGCCATCGCCATGGGCGGCTGCGAAACCATCAAGAACGTGGTGGTGTTCCAGCGCACCCAGACGGCCGTCAACATGGTCGCTGGCCGCGATACCTTCATGCACGACGTCATGGCTGCCCAGTCCACCGACTGCCCGGCCGAAATGGTGGGCGCCGAGCACCCGCTGTTCGTGCTCTACACGTCCGGCTCCACCGGCAAGCCCAAGGGCGTGCAGCACAGCACCGGCGGCTACCTGCTGTGGGCTGCGCTCACCATGCAGTGGACCTTCGACCTGAAGGACAGCGACGTTTTCTGGTGCACGGCCGACATCGGCTGGATCACCGGCCACAGCTACGTGGCCTACGGCCCGCTGGCCGCAGGCGCGACCCAGATCGTCTTCGAAGGCGTGCCAACCTACCCGAACGCCGGCCGCTTCTGGCAGATGATCGAGAAGCACAAGTGCACCATCTTCTACACCGCGCCCACCGCCATCCGTTCGCTGATCAAGGCGTCCGACACCGACGAGAAGGTGCACCCGAAGAACTGGGATCTGTCCAGCCTGCGCATCCTGGGTTCCGTCGGCGAGCCGATCAACCCCGAAGCCTGGATGTGGTACTACAAGCACGTGGGCGGCGAGCGCTGCCCTATCGTCGACACCTTCTGGCAGACCGAAACCGGCGGCCACATGATCACCCCGCTGCCGGGTGCCACGCCGCTGGTGCCTGGCTCCTGCACGCTGCCGCTGCCGGGCATCATGGCTTCCATCGTCGATGAAACCGGCAACGACATGCCCAACGGTTCTGGTGGCATCCTGGTGGTCAAGCGCCCGTGGCCGTCCATGATCCGCACCATCTGGGGCGATCCCGAGCGCTTCAAGAAGAGCTACTTCCCCGAGGAGCTCAAGGGCTACTACCTGGCGGGCGACGGAGCCGTGCGCAGCGCTGACCGGGGCTACTTCCGCATCACCGGCCGCATCGATGACGTGCTGAACGTCTCGGGTCACCGCATGGGTACGATGGAAATCGAATCCGCCCTGGTGGGCAAGACCGACCTGGTGGCCGAAGCCGCCGTGGTGGGCCGTCCCGACGACCTCACCGGCGAGGCCATCGTGGCCTTCGTGGTGCTCAAGCGCCCGGTGCCCACGGGCGACGAGGCCAAGGCCATTGCCAATGAACTGCGCAACTGGGTGGGCAAGGAAATCGGCCCCATCGCCAAGCCCAAGGAAATCCGCTTCGGCGAAAACCTGCCCAAGACCCGTTCCGGCAAGATCATGCGGCGCCTGCTGCGTTCGCTCGCCAAAGGCGAGGCTGTGACGCAGGACACCTCCACGCTGGAGAACCCGCACATCCTGGAGCAGCTGGCCAAGACCAACTGAGCCATGCCGTGCCATCCTGCCGCGCTTGCGGCAGGCATAAAAAAACCCCGCTTGAAAAAGCGGGGTTTTTTGTTCAGAACGCTGTCTGAATCACTTCATGCCGAGGATCCAGGATGCCAGCTTCTTGGCATCAGCGTCGCTGACCTGGGGGTTGGCGGGCATGGGGATGGCACCCCACACGCCGGAGCCACCCTTGACGATCTTAGCGGCCAGCTTGTCGGCGGCTGTGGCGTCGCCAGCGTACTTCTTGGCCACGTCCTTGTAGGCGGGGCCGACCAGTTTCTTGTCGGCGGCATGGCAAGCCATGCAGTTCTTGGACTTGGCCAGGGCTTCGTCAGCCATGGCCGGCAGTGCCACCACGGTGGATGCAGCGAGTATCAGCAATGCGCGTTTCATGGAGTATTCCTTGGGAGAGAATTTTGGAGATACAGTGACGGTATGAATTCTATCGGGCCTCGCTGAAATACCGTCTTGGCCATTACGAGTTGTTGCAATCGATACGGTTAAGCGTTACAGGAGTACAACATGTACCTGCTGGTTCTGGGAGTGGCGTTGCTGATCCTCAAGTACCTGGAAGTCGACCCTGTCTCTTCCTGGGAGTGGTGGTGGGTGCTGTCTCCCTTCGCCATGGCCGTCGTCTGGTGGTGGTGGGCTGACTTTTCCGGGTACACCCGCCGCAAGGCCATGGCAAGGGAAGATCAGCGCAAGGAAGAGCGCATCAATACCGGGCGCAAGCGCCTGGGGCTGCCTCCCATCAAGCGCAAATAACCGTTTACCCCCTGTCCCTGGAAGGCCTTGGCCGCCCCGCGCAATCCAAGGCTGCGAGATAATTTCCTCTGCACCGATTGCGGTGCGCGTATCCACGTCACGAAGGTTTCCCTCCCATGCCCGCATACCGTTCCAAGACCTCCACCGCCGGCCGCAACATGGCGGGTGCCCGCGCCCTGTGGCGCGCCACTGGCATGAAGGATGGTGACTTCAGCAAGCCCATCATCGCCATCGCCAACTCGTTCACCCAGTTCGTGCCCGGTCACGTCCACTTGAAGGACCTGGGGCAGCTGGTCGCCCGCGAGATCGAGGCCGCTGGCGGCGTGGCCAAGGAGTTCAACACCATCGCCGTGGACGACGGCATAGCCATGGGTCACGACGGCATGCTGTATTCGCTGCCTAGCCGCGACATCATCGCCGACAGCGTGGAGTACATGGTCAACGCCCACTGCGCCGACGCGCTGGTGTGCATCTCCAACTGCGACAAGATCACCCCCGGCATGCTCATGGCCGCCATGCGCCTGAACATCCCCGTGGTGTTCGTTTCTGGCGGCCCGATGGAGGCCGGCAAGGTGCGCCTGGCCGTGCCCGGCACGCAGACCGTGCAGATCAAGAAGCTCGATCTGGTGGACGCCATGGTCATGGCTGCCGACAGCAAGGTTTCCGACGCCGAGATCGCCGAAGTCGAGCGCTCTGCCTGCCCGACCTGCGGTTCCTGCTCCGGCATGTTCACCGCCAACTCCATGAACTGCCTGACGGAAGCCCTGGGCCTCTCCCTGCCGGGCAACGGCACCGTGCTTGCCACCCACGCCGACCGCGAGCAGCTCTTCAAGCGCGCGGGCCGCCTGGCCGTGGAACTGTGCCAGCGCTACTACGAGCAGGAAGACGAAACCGTCCTGCCCCGTTCTGTCGGCTTCAAGGCTTTCGAGAACGCCATGACGCTGGACATCGCCATGGGCGGCTCCACCAACACCATCCTGCACCTGCTCGCCATCGCCCAGGAGGCCGGTATCGACTTCACCATGAAGGACATCGACCGCCTCTCGCGCGAAGTGCCCCAGCTGTGCAAGGTCGCGCCCAACACCAACAAGTACCACATCGAGGACGTGCACCGTGCCGGTGGCATCATGGCCATCCTGGGTGAGCTGGACCGTGCAGGCAAGCTGCACACCGATGTGCCTACGGTGCACAGCAAGACGCTGAAAGACGCGCTGGACCAGTGGGACATCATGCGCAATCCTTCGGACGAGGTGAAGACGTTCTACATGGCGGGGCCTGCCGGCATCCCCACCCAGGTGGCATTCAGCCAGAACACACGCTGGCCCAGCCTTGACGCCGATCGCGCCGAAGGCTGCATCCGCTCGTACGACCACGCCTTCTCCAAGGAGGGCGGCCTGGCCGTTCTGCATGGCAACATCGCCCTCAACGGCTGCGTGGTCAAGACGGCTGGCGTGGACGATGAGCTGCTGGTGTTCGAAGGCCCGGCCCACGTGGTCGAGTCGCAAGACGAAGCCGTGGCCAACATCCTGGACGACAAGGTCAAGGCTGGTGACGTGGTTGTGGTGCGCTACGAGGGTCCCAAGGGAGGCCCCGGCATGCAGGAAATGCTCTACCCCACGTCCTACATCAAGTCCAAGGGGCTGGGCAAGGCCTGTGCGCTGCTCACCGACGGCCGCTTCTCCGGCGGCACGTCCGGTCTGTCCATCGGCCACGTCTCGCCCGAGGCAGCCGCTGGCGGCGCCATCGGTCTGGTTCGCCACGGTGACCGCATCCGCATCGACATCCCCAACCGCACCATCGACGTGCTGGTGAGCGACGAGGAACTGGCGCGCCGCCGCGCCGAGCAGGACGCCAAGGGCTGGAAGCCCGCGCAGCCGCGCCCGCGCAAGGTCTCCGCCGCGCTCAAGGCCTACGCTTTGCTGGCCATGTCGGCCGACAAGGGGGCCGTGCGCGACCTGTCCCTGCTCGACGACTGACGCCCGCACATGCTGCAGCATCCCCAGATCGACCCGGTCGCCTTGCAGATCGGGCCTCTGGCCGTGCATTGGTACGGCCTGACCTACCTGGCGGCTTTCGGGCTGTTCCTGTGGCTGGGTCGCCTGCGGCTGTCGCACCCGCCCTACAACGCGCTGGGCTGGGAAAAGCGCGATGTCGAGGACATCCTTTTCCTGGGTGTGATGGGTGTCATCCTGGGCGGCCGCCTGGGCTACGTGCTGTTCTACAAGCCGCTGGACTATCTGGCGAATCCCTTGGGCATCTTTGCCGTCTGGGAAGGCGGCATGAGCTTTCACGGCGGGCTCATCGGTGTGCTCCTGGCCATGGTCTGGTTCGCGCGCACGCGGCAGCGCTCCTGGCTGCAGGTGATGGACTTCGTGGCGCCTTGCGTGCCCACCGGCCTGGCTGCCGGGCGCATCGGCAATTTCATCAATGGCGAACTCTGGGGCAGGGTGGCGGACCCGTCGTTGCCCTGGGGCATGGTGTTCCGCGGCGCGGGTGACGCACCCCGCCACCCTTCGCAGCTGTACCAGTTCCTGCTCGAGGGGTTGCTGCTGTTCGTGCTGCTGTGGCTGTTCGCACGCAAGCCTCGCCCCACGGGCGTGGTGTCCGCCGCCTTCCTCGTGGGCTACGGCTCGTTCCGCTTCTTGGCCGAATTCTTCCGTGAGCCCGACGCGCACCTGGGCCTCCTGGGCATGGGTCTGAGCATGGGCCAGTGGCTCAGCCTGCCCATGGTGCTGGCGGGTGTGGCGCTCTGGGTTTGGTCCGCTCGCCGCGCAGCCTGAGGTTGTCTCCTGAGCATTCTGTGGAAGCCGACATGAACCAAAACGTCTTTTCGGCCTTGCGGGCCGCTTTCCCGGAAGACCTGGACACCTGGGCCGTCGAGACCGACCAGGGCCTGCTCTATTCCTGGCGCGACCTGGACCGCGCCAGCGCCATGGTGGCCAACCTGCTGGAGTCGCTTGACTTGCCAGAAGGCGCGCGCGTGGCGGTGCAGGTGGAAAAATCCGTCGAGGCCATGGTGCTTTACCTGGCCACCCTGCGCGCCGGTCTGGTGTTCCTGCCCTTGAACACCGCCTACCAGAAGGCCGAAATCGCATATTTCATCGGTGATGCCGAGCCCGCTGTCGTGGTCTGCACGGGCGCGAACTTCGGCTGGGTCAGCAAGATCGCCTTCAAGGCGGGCACGGCGCACGTGTTCACGCTGAACGACGACCGCACCGGCAGCCTGCTGGAGCGTGCCGCGCACCACGCCGACGTGCACGAGCCCGTGCTGCGCCAGGCCGATGATCTGGCTGCCATTCTGTACACCAGCGGTACCACCGGCCGCAGCAAGGGAGCCATGCTCACGCACGGCAACCTGCTGAGCAACGCACAGATGCTGCGCGATTACTGGGGCTGGCAGCCCGATGACGTGCTGATCCACGCTCTGCCCATCTTCCACGTGCACGGCCTGTTCGTGGCCATACACGGCGCGCTCATCAACGGCAGCCCCATGCTGTGGATGGCGAAGTTCGACCCGAGGATCGCCATCGGCTGGTTCCCGAGGGCCACGGTGTTCATGGGCGTGCCCACACTTTACGTGCGCATGCTGGCCGAGCCCGCGCTCACGCCCGAGGCGGCCCGGCACATGCGGCTGTTCATCTCCGGCTCGGCGCCCCTGCTCATCGAAACCTTCAAGGCATGGCAGGTGCGTACGGGGCACACCATCCTGGAACGCTATGGCATGAGCGAGACCATCATGCTCACCTCCAACCCCTACCGGGCCGATGGGCGTCATGGGGGGCAGTCGGAGCGGCGTGGCGGCACGGTGGGCTTCCCGTTGCCGGGCGTCGGTGTACGCATCGTGGACGACGACAACGCCCCCGTGCCGGTGGGCGAGATCGGCGGCATTCAAGTGCGCGGGCCCAACGTATTCAAGGGCTACTGGCGCATGCCCGAAAAAACACGCGAGGAATTCACGCCAGACGGCTGGTTCAAGACCGGTGATGTGGGGCGGCAGGACGAGCAAGGCTACGTCACCATCGTCGGCCGCAGCAAGGACCTCATCATCAGCGGCGGCTACAACGTCTACCCGGCCGAGGTAGAGGGCTACATCAACGAACTGCCCGGCGTGGCTGAAAGCGCCGTGGTCGGTGTGCCACACCCCGATTTTGGCGAGGTGGGGGTGGCGGTCATCGTGCCGCGGGCGGGGGCCGCCGTGGCGGCGGACGACATACTGTCCACCCTCAAGGGCCAGCTGGCCAATTTCAAGGTGCCCAAGCGCTGCGTGGTGGTCGCCGACCTGCCCCGCAACACCATGGGCAAGGTCCAGAAGAACCTGCTGCGCGCCCAGTACCAGGAGACGTTCCAGGCGCGCGCCTGATGGCGGTCAGCGCAGCACGAGCACCGGAATGTGCGAGTGCGTCAGCACCTGCTGGGTTTCGCTGCCCAGCAGCAGGCGCTTGAGGCCTCGGCGTCCGTGTGACGCCATCACGATCAGGTCGGCCTTGTGGCGCTTGGCCGCGGCGATGATCGCTTCGGCGATCAGGTCGGATTTCACTGTGGCGGTCTTGACCTTCACGGCCTGCTTCTGTCCTTGCGCCTTCACGGCGTTCACCACTTCCAGGGCTTCTTCCTGCCACTGCTTCTCGATGCGTTTGACCTCTTCTGCCGCCAGGGCCACGCCGCCTTCGAAATACGTCTGGGGATACCGGGGCACCACCTTCAAGGCCACCACTTCAGCGCCTGTGATGTCGGCCAGCCCCAGAGCATGTTCCACGGCCATGTTGGAAAGTTTCGAGCCATCGGTGGCCACCAGGATGCGCTTGTACATGCAGAATCTCCTCTTTTGCTTGTGTGCGGTACGGGTTATTGTGGCCAGAAATGGCCCCAGTGCAAATGGGGTTGACGTTGGCAGCCTTGACCTATGTCAACCGTCTCGCAGTTCTCCTCGGTTAGGCTCGCTCAATGTCAGATTCCACGGCGGTTCGTTCAGTCGATGAGGGCGGTGCTGCGCCTTCGGCTTCCCGGCAGGTGCCGTGGCCGGGCGATGCCCATCGCGGGCCGTTGACCGTCGAGGACGATTTCTCGGTTCTCGACGATCCGGTGGAGCAGCAAGAGTTCACGCAGCCTTGTGGCGGTGACGGTCCTGCGCTGTGCGAGTCGGTGCTGATGGTGCAGGGCATGTATTGCGCTGCCTGTGCCGATGCCGTCGAGTCTTCGCTGGAGGGACGGCGAGGTGTTGTGTCTGCGCAGGTTCATGCTGCCACGCGCCGCCTGACCGTGCGCTGGGACCCGGCGCTCACGCGGGTGTCCGATCTGGCCCGCGCGGTGGGCGATACCGGTTACCGCCTCCTGCCCATGCGGCAGGCGCTCAGCGTCAGTGCCAGGCTGGCCGAAACCCGCAAGGCGCTGTGGCGCTTGTTCGTGGCAGGTTTTTGCATGATGCAGGTCATGATGTACGCATGGCCAGACTACGTCACGGAGCCGGGCGAGATTCCTGCGGACATTTCCCAGCTGTTGCGTTGGGCGAGTTGGGTGCTTAGCCTGCCTGTGGTGCTTTTTGCCAGCGGCCCTTTCTTCGAAAGCGCGTGGCGCGACCTGCGAAAAGGCCGCATCGGCATGGACACGCCTGTCTCCATCGGCATCCTGGTCACTTTCCTGGTCAGCAGCGCTGCCACTTTTGATCCGTCCGGTCCCTGGGGCAGCGAGGTCTGGTTCGACTCGCTCACCATGTTCGTGTTCTTCCTGCTGGGCGGGCGCTACCTGGAGTTCAAGGCGCGTGACCGCACGGCTGGCGCGCTGGACGCCCTGATGAACCGTCTGCCCGAGCGCTGTGACCGCCAGGGCACCGATGGCAGTTTCACGCCGGTCTCCCTCAAGCGCCTGCTGGTGGGTGACGTTGTGCGCGTGCATGCGGGCCAGGCCTTCCCGGGGGACGGCACCGTCCTCAGCGACGGCGCGACGGTCGATGAGGCCCTGCTCACGGGCGAGTCTCACCCCGTCACTCGCCACAAGGGTGAGTCCGTTGTGGCAGGCAGCTACAACCTGTCAGGCCCGGCGCTGATCCGCATCGACAAGCTCGGCCGTGACACGCGGTTTGCCCAGATCGTCAACCTCATGGAGCAGGCCTCCATTGAAAAACCGCGTCTGGCCAGGTTGGCCGACCGCATTGCGGCGCCTTTCCTGGTGCTGGTGCTGCTGGCTGCCGCCGTGGCGGCTTTCTACTGGTGGCAGCTGGACCACACCCGCGCCTTGGCGGTGGCCGTGGCGGTGCTCATCGTGACCTGCCCGTGCGCGCTTTCGCTGGCCACGCCCGCGGCCATGCTCGCATCGGCCGGTGTGCTGGCGCAGCGTGGCATATTGGTGCGCCGCCTGCAGGCCTTTGAAGTCCTGGCAGACGTGGACACGGTGGTGTTCGACAAGACCGGTACCCTCACGCGGGACCGTGTGGTCCTGCGTGAAGTCCGTGTTCGAGACGGGTTGGCGCCCCGGGATGCGCTGCTCGCAGCGTGGCCGCTGGCCAGTGTGTCGCTGCACCCGGTCTCACGAGCGATTGCCCGGGCAGCGGAAGAGGCCGGTGACAGGCCCCATGCAGGCCATTTCCAGGAAGTCCAGGATGTGCCAGGGCAGGGGATGGCTTTTGCTTTGCCGGGGGGCGGCTGGATGCGCCTGGGGTCCGCGGCCTTTTGCGGGCTCGACGAGGCGAACCTGCTCGAACTGGGTCGCAGCGAACCGGGCACGCCTTGCGCCTATCTGGCCGATGAGGACGGCTGGCTCGCCACTTTCGTGCTGGACGAAGGCATACGCGAAGATGCCCTGGAGGCCGTGCGCCGTCTCCAGGCAGAGGGCCTGCGCACGCGGCTGCTCTCCGGTGACCGGCGTCAGGCGGCAGAGCGTGTCGCGCGTCAACTCGGGATACCGGACGTCGTGGCGGAGGCGAGCCCCGAGCGCAAGCTGGCCGAGGTGGTCGCGCTCCAGGAGCAGGGCGCCCGCTTGGTCATGGTTGGCGACGGCCTCAACGACGGCCCGGTGCTGGCGCGGGCCGACAGCTCTTTCGCCCTGGGGCATGGCGCGCCGCTCACGCAGGCCCAATCGGATTTCGTCGTCCAGAGCGGGCGGCTGCTGGAGGTTGTCGAGACCCTGCTGCTGGCGCGCAGAACCATGGCCATCGTCCGGCAGAATCTGTGGTGGGCGGCTGCCTACAACGCGGTCTGCGTGCCGCTGGCGCTGGTCGGGCTCATGCCGCCATGGCTGGCGGGCCTTGGCATGGCCGCCAGTTCCCTTCTGGTCATCGGCAACGCCATGCGCCTGACGCGCGCCTGGCCTGCGCCCCCTGTTTTCCCGCAATCATGAAAAGGAGGTCCTCCCAATGGAAGTCCTGTACCTGTTGATTCCGCTGTCCGTGGTGCTGGTGCTCGGCATCATCGGGCTGTTCTGGTGGGCCCTGCAATCGGGGCAGTTCGACAACATCGAACGCGAAGGTGAACGCATTCTTCGGGGCGATTGATCTAAGTCAAGCCGATTTGCCGAATGGCGTCGGATACTGCATCGTGGTGACATTTACGAGGAGTTTGGTATGTCCGTAACAACAGCGGGCTCCCTGGAGGGGGTCTATAACGACAAGGTCGTCAGACAGTTCTCCATCATGGCCGTGGTATGGGGCGTGGTGGGCATGCTGGTTGGCGTCATCATCGCGGCCCAGTTGACCTGGCCCGAGCTCAACCTGGGCATTGAATGGCTGACCTATGGCCGTCTGCGCCCGTTGCACACCAATGCGGTCATCTTCGCCTTTGGTGGTTGTGCGCTCTTCGCCACGAGCTACTACGTGGTGCAGCGCACCTGCCAGACGCGCCTGTTCCTCGGGCCCCTGGCTGCCTTCACCTTCTGGGGCTGGCAGCTGGTCATCGTCGCCGCCGCCATCTCCCTGCCGCTGGGCTACACCCAGGGCAAGGAGTACGCCGAACTCATCTGGCCGATCGACGTGCTGATCGCCGCCGTCTGGGTGGCCTATGCCATCGTCTTCTTCGGCACCGTCGGCACCCGCAAAGTCCGCCACATCTACGTGGCCAACTGGTTCTTCGGCGCCTTCATCCTCGCCGTGGCCCTGTTGCACATCGTCAACAGCGCGGCTCTGCCCACCGGTCTGCTCCACTCCTACTCCGCCTACGCTGGCGTGCAGGACGCCATGGTGCAGTGGTGGTACGGCCACAACGCCGTGGGCTTCTTCCTCACGGCAGGCTTCCTGGGCATGATGTACTACTTCATCCCCAAGCAGGCTGAGCGCCCTGTCTACTCCTACCGCCTGTCCATCGTCCACTTCTGGGCGCTGATCTTCACCTACATGTGGGCGGGTCCCCACCACCTGCACTACACCGCGCTGCCTGACTGGACCCAGTCCGTCGGCATGGTGTTCTCGCTCATCCTGCTGGCACCGTCCTGGGGCGGCATGATCAACGGCATCATGACCCTGTCGGGTGCATGGCACAAGCTGCGTGACGACCCCATCCTGCGCTTCCTGATCGTGTCCCTGTCGTTCTACGGCATGTCCACGTTCGAAGGCCCGATGATGTCCATCAAGACCGTCAACGCGCTGTCTCACTACACCGACTGGACCGTCGGCCACGTGCACTCCGGTGCCCTGGGCTGGGTGGGTCTGGTTTCCATGGGTTCGCTGTACTACCTGGTGCCGCGCCTGTTCGGCCAGAAGCAGATGTATTCCAAGTCGGCCATCGAGCTGCACTTCTGGGTGGCCACCATCGGCATCGTGCTGTACATCGCCGCCATGTGGATCGCCGGTGTCATGCAGGGCCTGATGTGGCGTGCCGTGAACCCCGATGGTTCGCTGACCTACACCTTCGTCGAATCCGTGAAGGCCACCTTCCCGTTCTACGTGATCCGTCTGCTGGGTGGTCTGCTGTACCTGGGCGGCATGTGCGTCATGGCCTGGAACGTCTGGATGACCGCTCGCCAAGGCCTCAAGGCAGGCGCAGTGCCCCAGGTCAAGATTCCCGCTGCCACCGCTCACGCCTGAGGAGGACAACAAAATGGCACAACACAACGAAGCGCCCAAGGGTTTTACCCACGAGCGGATCGAGACCAACAACTTCCTGATGATCGTTCTGATCGTCCTGGTGATCGCCGTTGGCGGTCTGGTCGAAATCGTTCCTCTCTTCTTCCAGAAGTCCACCACGCAGCCGGTCGAGGGCCTCAAGCCTTACACGGCGCTGCAAGTGGCAGGTCGTGACGTCTACGTGAAAGAGGGTTGCTACGGCTGCCACTCCCAGATGATCCGTCCCTTCCACGCCGAGACCATGCGCTATGGCCACTACTCCCTGGCCGGTGAGTTCGTCTACGACCGCCCGTTCCAGTGGGGTTCCAAGCGTACCGGTCCGGATCTGGCTCGCGTGGGTGGCCGCTACTCTGACGAATGGCACCGCATCCACCTGGTCAACCCGCGTGACCTGGTGCCCGAGTCCAACATGCCCGCCTACCCCTGGCTGGAGCGCAAGGAAGTCGATGCTGCAGCGCTGCCTTCCCGCATGAAGGCGCTGCGCACGCTGGGCGCACCTTACACCGACCAGGAGATCGCCGCTTCTGTCGAAGAGGTCAAGGGCAAGACCGAAATGCAGGCGCTGATCGCCTACCTGCAGAGTCTGGGCACGGCCGTCAAGTAACCGGAGGGCTCTGAGATGGACATCAACGACCTGCGAAGCATCGTCACCGTGATCAGCCTGGTGACTTTTCTGGGCATCGTCTGGTGGGCGTGGTCGAAGCGCAACCAGTCCCGCTTTGAAGAGGCAGCACAACTGCCCTTCAAGGATGAATAAAGAGCCAACAAGAAAAGAGAATCATCATGAGCGACTTTACAAGCGATTTCTGGCACCTTTATGTGGCGGGACTGACCTTCGTCAGCATCATTGCCTGCCTGATCCTGCTGTGGATCAGCGGCACCACCAAGGTCAAGGCGCATGACGACAACACCACCGGTCACGTCTGGGACGAAGACCTGCGTGAGATGAACAACCCGCTGCCCAAGTGGTGGGTCTATCTCTTCATCATCACCGTCATCTTCGGTCTGGCGTATGGTGCGCTGTACCCCATGTTCGGCAACATCCAGGGCCAACTGGGCTGGTCGTCCACCGGCCAGCATGCCGCCGAGGTGAAGAAGAGCGAGGACGCCATTGCACCGATCTACGCCAAGTTCAATGACATGGAGCCCCAGAAGCTTGCGGCCGACGCCGCTGCGATGGCCATTGGCGAGCGCCTGTTCATGAACAACTGCGCGCAGTGCCATGGTTCCGATGCACGAGGCAGCAAGAGCTTCCCCAACCTCGCCGACGGCGACTGGCTGTGGGGCGGCGACCCCGAGGCCATCAAGACCACGATCACCCATGGACGTCAGGGCATGATGCCTCCCATGGCCGCCGCCGTGGGCACGCCGGACGACGTCACGAACGTTGCGCACTACGTGCTCAGCCTGTCCGGCAGCCCGCACGACAGCGTCAAGGCCACGCTTGGCAAGTCCAAGTTCGGTGCCTGTGCCGCCTGTCACGGCATGGATGGCAAGGGCAACACGGTCATGGGTGCGCCCAACCTGACCGATGACGTCTGGCTGCATGGCTGGGGTGTGGACGCTGTGGTGAAGATGATCAACGAAGGCAAGACCAACGTCATGCCGGCCCAGAACGCCAAGTTGACCGAACAGCAGATCCATGTCCTGACTGCCTATGTCTGGGGCCTGTCCAACAAGCCGCAGAACTGAGTACGTTTACTGAAGATCCGCTGTGAGTTCCCATTCGCAAGAGCCCAGAACCGTGCCTGCCGCCGAGGCAGGCACCGATGAAATCGAAGTCTCGCTGTACGCGTCGCGACAGAAAATCTATCCCCGTTCTGTCTCGGGCTTGTTCAGCAAGTGGCGGTGGGTGCTTGTCTGGTTCACGCAGCTGATCTTCTACGGACTGCCCTGGCTGGAGTGGAACGCCCGCCAGGGCGTTCTCTTTGACCTTGAGGCGCGCCGTTTCTATATCTTCGGCCTGGTTCTCTATCCGCAGGACTTCATCTACCTGACCGGGCTTCTGGTCATTTCCGCCCTGGCGCTGTTCCTGTTTACCGCCGTGGCCGGCCGGCTCTGGTGCGGTTACGCCTGTCCCCAGACCGTCTATACGGAAATCTACCTCTGGATCGAAAAGAAGGTGGAGGGCGACCGGTCTGCCCGCATGCGGCTTGATCAGTCTTCGCTCTCCCTTGAAAAATTTGGCAAGAAGTGGTTGAAGCACTTCCTGTGGGTCGCGTTTGGCCTGTGGACGGGCCTCACTTTCGTCGGTTACTTCACACCTATCCGCGAACTGGGCGCTGCGGTGATGTCCTGGGACCTTGGCCCCTGGCAGACGTTCTGGATCTTCTTCTACGGCTTTGCCACGTACGGCAACGCGGGCTTCATGCGCGAGCAGGTCTGCAAGTACATGTGCCCTTACGCACGCTTCCAGAGCGCCATGTTCGACAAGGACACCATGATCGTCACCTACGACGAGAAACGTGGTGAGCCTCGTGGCGCGCGCTCCAAGAAGGCTGACCCAGCCTCGCTGGGCTTGGGTGCGTGTGTCGACTGCACACTTTGCGTGCAGGTGTGCCCCACGGGCATCGACATCCGCAAGGGCCTGCAGTACGAGTGCATCGGCTGCGGCGCCTGCATCGACGTCTGCGACGACGTCATGGACAAGATGTCCTATCCCCGCGGTCTGATCAAGTACTCGACCCAGAACGGCATGACGAACAACTGGTCCCGTGCCCAGATGATCAGGCGTGGCCTGCGGCCCCGCGTGCTGGTGTATTCGGGCATCCTGCTTGCCATCTGCGTCGCCCTGGGTGTCAGCCTGTTCCTGCGCACCCCGCTCAAGGTGGACGTGATCCGTGACCGGGGAGCTCTGGCGCGCATGGTCGAGCAGGGCCGCATCGAAAACGTTTTCCGCCTGCAGGTGATGAACGCCACCGAGGCAAAGCAGCATTACGACATCTCGGTCTCGGGTTTGCCCGGGATAACCATCGCGTCCGAACCTTCTGTTGAAGTGTTGCCCACCGAAGTCCGTTCTGTTGCAGTGCGTGTACAGGTGCCGCCTAACAGCTCGGAGCCCGGTTCACACCCTATCCAGTTCGAGATCAAGGCCGCTGGTGACAGCGCCATCCAGGTCAAGGAAAAATCGGTTTTCCTGATCCCTCGCTAACCGCACATACGCCTGAAAGCCCCGTGTCATGAGTACCGCAGCCCCCGCCCCCACGGCATCTCCCGCGCCAGCCCGTTCGGGCCGCCCCTGGTACAAGGAGCCTTACGTCTGGATGGTGCTGGGTGGGCCCTTGCTGGTCGTTGTGGCGGGCATTTACACGGTCGTGCTCGCCGTGCGGCATCCCGATCCGGTGCTGCAGCGCAAGCCGCAAGTTCAGGTTGACGAAGCCGCCCTGCAGCGGCTCTCGCCAGAGGAACGTACCGCGGCCGAGCTCAGCGTGATGCCCGCGGGCAAGGCTCGAAACCACGTGGTTTCGCCTACACTACCCAAAGACGAATAATGCCTGCCGACGTTGGACAGGCACACAAGAGGAGACCGATGATGCTTGCTCAACGATTGATGTGGATCGCGTGGCCTGCCTTCCTGGTGGCAGGGGTGATCGAGATGGTGGTCTTTGCACTGGTCGATCCCAGTGAGCTGCATTGGGGCGGACAGCCGCTCGAGCTATCACGCCAGGCAACCTATACCGTTGCCTTCTTTTTCTTCTGGGCCATGACCTTTGCGTCCAGCGCCCTCACCACCTTGCTGTCGCAGTCGCCCTTCGAGGTCAACCGCTGCCCGGTTGAACCAGACGAACGGCCCAAGGATTGCGCCAGGAACTGCTGCTGAGCCTCAGATTTCCTGTTGCTGCTGGGCGTTGACGATGCTGCTCAGCGCCTGCGTGTCCTTGATGTGGACGTAGCGCTGTTTCACCTCGATGATGCCTTCGTCCATGAATTTCGAGAACGTCCGGCTCACCGTTTCCAGCTTCATGCCCAGATAGCTCCCGATCTCCTCGCGGGTCATCCGCAGGATCAGCTCGGACTGAGAGAACCCCCTGGCATGGAGGCGCTGAACAAGGTTGAGCAGGAACGCGGCCAGCCGTTCCTCTGCGCGCATGCTGCCCAGCAGCAGCATCACGCCATGATCCCGCACGATCTCGCGGCTCATGATCTTGTGCACATGGTGCTGCAAGGTGCTGAACTCCCGGGACAATTGTTCGAGCTTGTCGAACGGCAGGACACAGACCTCGGCATCCTCCAGGGCAATCGCGTCGCAGGAATGCTTGTCGTTGACGATGCCGTCGAGCCCGATGATCTCGCCCGTCATCTGGAAGCCCGTCACCTGGTCACGGCCGTCCGCGGTGGTGATGCTGGTCTTGAAGAAGCCAGACCGCACGGCGTAAAGCGATGTGAAGCTGTCGCCCACGTTGAAGAGCGACGAGCCCCGCTTGACGCGGCGCCGGGTCGAGATGACGGTGTCGAGCTTGTCCATCTCGCTGGCGTTCAGTCCCATGGGCAGGCACAACTCCCGAAGGTTGCAGCTGGAACAGGCGACTTTGATGCTTTGGATATCCATAAGTAAAGGCTGGTGCAGGCGTGAGCTTAACCCATAGCTCTCACAGGTGCGAAATTCTGCCCGCCCTGTGGGGAATCTTTGACTCACGTCAATGGCAAGACTCAGCCCATGCGGCACAGTTCAACAAAATCTGGAGATATTGCCTGTGAACCATGTGATCGACGAGCAACTGCTGCAACGGTTTGACGTGCCGGGGCCGCGTTACACCTCGTACCCGACGGCCGACCGCTTCGTGGAGGCGTTCACCGAGAAAGACTATGTGCAGGCGCTGGAGCAGCGCCGCGCCGGTTCTCTGGCTCTGCCTCTGTCACTGTACGTCCACATTCCTTTTTGCGAGTCTCTCTGCTATTACTGCGCCTGCAACAAGGTGATCACCAAGCATCACAGCAAGGCGGCGGAGTACCTGCGCTACCTTTCGCGCGAGCTGGAGTTGCAGGTTGAGCACTTCGGCCGGGGACACAGCGTGTCGCAGTTGCACCTGGGCGGCGGTACCCCAACGTTCCTCAGCGACGACGAACTGTCTGACCTGCTGGCCATGGTTCGCAGACATTTCAATCTCGTGCCCGGCGGTGAGTACTCGGTCGAGGTGGACCCCCGGACGGTGACCGTGCAGCGCCTGGAGCACCTGCACCGCCTGGGCTTCAACCGCCTCAGCTTCGGTGTGCAGGATTTCGATCCCACGGTGCAGAAAGCCGTTCACCGGGTGCAGCCGGCAGAGCAGGTGTTCGCGCTGGTCGAGGCAGCGCGCCTCATCGGTTTTGAATCCGTCAACGTCGATCTGATCTACGGCCTGCCCCTGCAGACGCCGGAGTCGTTCCGGCACACGCTGGAGCAGGTCAAGGCGTTGCGGCCCGAGCGCATTGCGCTCTACGCATATGCCCACCTGCCTGCGCGTTTCAAACCTCAGCGCCGCATCCTGACGGCGGAGCTGCCGAGCCCGGCCGAGAAGCTGTCCATGCTGTCCATCTCGTTGGACATGTTCAGCGAGGCCGGGTACGTGTACGTGGGTATGGACCATTTTGCCCTGCCGGACGATGCCCTGGCCGTGGCCAAACGTCAGGGGCGCCTGCACCGCAATTTTCAAGGGTACAGCACGCAGCCTGACTGCGACCTGATCGCGCTGGGCGTCTCGGCCATCGGCCGCATCGGCGCCACCTACAGCCAGAATGCCAAGACGCTGGAGGAGTATTACGACGCGCTCGATCAGGGCCGCCTGCCCATCGTGCGCGGTCTGGCGCTCAACCGTGACGATGCGCTGCGCCGCAGTGTCATCATGGCCATCATGTGCCAGGGGGCGGTCGACTTCGAGTCCATCAACCTGGGCCATCTGGTCGATTTTCGAACCTACTTTGCCCGCGAGCTGGAGCGCCTGCAGCCCATGCAGGAATGGGGTCTGGTCCAGATCAACGCCGACAGCATCGAGGTGACGGCAGCGGGCTGGTACCTGGTGCGTGCCATTGCGATGGTGTTCGACAAATACCTGCAGGTGGATCAGGACCGCGCGAGGTTTTCCAAGATCATCTGAACGCAGGTCCGGCCGCGCTGCTACAGTTCCCGCATGCTCAGTTCCATGACAGTGTCGGCCCTCATGATGGGCCTGGTCGGCGGCCCGCACTGCGTGGCCATGTGCGGGGCGGCCTGCGCAGGCATTGCACGCGCTGCCGAGCCGCGCGGCACCCTGGCCCTGTGGAAGTTCCAGTTCTCGCGGTTGCTGGGCTACAGCCTGATGGGGGCGTTGGCGGGTGGAACCGTGCAGGGCCTGGGCTGGATGGGCCAGCAGACCGCAGTGCTGCGCCCGTTGTGGACCATGATGCACGTGGCGGCTCTCCTTCTCGGGCTGGTTCTGCTGTGGCAGGCCCGTCAACCCGCTTTCATCGACGACTGGGGGCAGCGGCTCTGGCGCAAGGCCAGGCCGGTGATGGCAGGCCTGGGGGGCAAGGCGCCTGTCGTGCTGGGCGTGGGATGGGCGCTCATGCCTTGCGGGCTGCTCTATTCGGCTTTGCTGGTGGCTTCGCTGTCGGCCTCTGCGTTCGACGGCGCCTTGATCATGGCCGCCTTCGCCTCGGGGACCATGGTGTCGCTGGTGGCTGGCCCGTGGCTGCTGCTCCGCGTCAAGAACGCCCGCTCGGGCGGTTGGGGCATACGGCTTGCCGGGCTCGCCCTGGCCTTGACGTCGGGTTGGGCCTTGTGGATGGGTATCACGCAGCCCACCGGGCTCTGGTGCGCCTGACGTCTCGTCGCCTTGGGATGGTCCGGCGGCAGATCAGTGGTGCGCCGAGCCGGTACGCGAGGGCAGGGTAGCGATCAACAGGCCAGCCAGGGCAATGGCAAATGCCGTCAGTTGCATGGGTGTGAGCCGTTCCCCCATGAACAGCACGCCGATGGCCGCGGCGCTCACCGGCAGCATCACCGTGAAAACCCCTGCCTGGCTGGCGCTCACGCGTTTGAGCCCGGTCATCCACAGCCACACTGTCCAGACACTGGCTGCCAGGGCATAGAACGCCAGCAGTGTCCACAGTGAGAGCGTCATCTGGCTGAAATCGTAGGACCATGCGGTCCACAGGCCCAGCGGGGTGACAAGGGCCAACCCCCACAGGTTGATGATGGCAGAGATGCGTCTGGGACCCAGGCCCTGGGTGAGCTTCTTGCCAATCACCACGTATGAGGCCTCGCACACCACGGCCGCAAACACCAGCAGATTGCCCCACAGGGCAAGGGGCATGCCCAGGAAGCTGCCGGTGGTGCCTGTTGTCGTGCTGGACTTTTCCATGGAGAACAGGCCGATGCCCAATGCGGCAAGGCCAATGGCGGCCAGGTTGCGGCCGCTGAGCCGTTCGCGCAGGAACAGCCAGCTCAACACGGCGACCACCGCAGGAATCGACGACATGACCACGCCTGCGGCGGTGGCAGTGGTCAGGCTCACACCGTACAGCATGCAGATGGAAAACAGGAAGTTGCCCAGGAAGGACTCCAGGAACAGGAGTCCTCGGGTGCGTGCCGACAGGGGAGGCTCATCGGCCGGCTTCACCACCCATGTGGCCATGGCCAGGGCACCAATGCCAAAGCGCAGCCAGGCGAGCAGGAACACCGGCAGCACGGCGACCAGCGGCTTGGACAGTGCGACATAGCTTCCAACGAGTGACATGCTCAGGGCAAGGCATGCGTAGGCCAGCCAGGGGGTGGGGTGCAACATGGTGAGGAACGTGTGACAGCGGTGGTGTGGCCCCCGATCATGCACCAAGGGCGAGAGGTGTCACCTATCAGGTGCATGCCTGATGGCGAGGGCGCATTTTCATACAGACGCAAACATTTTTGTATTATGAAATCAAAGGATGTTGCGCCGCCGCAAAATTTCTCAATATGAAGAATGAGTTTTCACATTGAAAAAACAGTTTGTTAAGTAATTGATTTTTAATAAAAAAATAAATGTCTTCTATAAGACATAAGATTCACATCAAGTCTTATAGAAGACTTAAACTTTCTCCAACGGCACTGCACTTGCATGTAATCAACAAGGCAACTGCCACCCGGTGTCTCAACCTAAGCCAAGGAGTGTTTCCATGCCTCAATCCATCACCCAGCAACTGAGCCGTCAGCAACAGATCGAAGCCCTGGAAAAAGACTGGGCCAACAATCCCCGCTGGAAAGGCATCAAGCGCGGTTACACCGCCGCAGACGTGGTTCGTCTGCGCGGCAGTCTGCAGCCCGAGTACACCCTGGCCCAGCGCGGTGCCGAAAAGCTGTGGGACAAGATCAACGGCGGTGCCAAGAAGGGCTATGTGAACGCCTTCGGCGCCATCAGCGCTGGCCAGGCCATGCAGCAGGCCAAGGCTGGTCTGGAAGCTGTTTACCTCTCCGGCTGGCAGGTGGCTGCCGACGGCAACACCTCCGAAACCATGTACCCCGACCAGTCGCTGTACGCCTACGACTCGGTGCCTACCATGGTTCGCCGCATCAACAACACCTTCAAACGCGCCGACGAAATCCAGTGGGGCCGTGGCATCGAGCCGGGCTCTCCCGAGTTCATCGACTACTTCCTGCCCATCGTGGCTGATGCAGAAGCCGGTTTCGGCGGCGTGCTCAACGCCTTCGAACTGATGAAGAACATGATTGCTGCCGGCGCGGCAGGCGTGCACTTCGAAGACCAGCTGGCTGCCGTGAAGAAGTGCGGTCACATGGGCGGCAAGGTGCTGGTGCCCACCCAGGAAGCCATCGAGAAGCTGATCGCCGCTCGTTTCGCTGCCGACACCATGGGTGTGCCCACCATCATCCTGGCTCGTACCGACGCCGAGGCAGCCAACCTGATCACGTCTGACCACGACGCCAACGACAAGCCTTTCCTGACTGGCGAGCGCACGCAAGAAGGCTTCTACCGTGTGAAGAACGGTCTGGAGCAGGCCATCAGCCGTGGCGTGGCCTACGCGCCCTACGCCGACCTGGTGTGGTGCGAAACCGGCGTGCCTGACATCGGCTTCGCCCGTGAGTTCGCCCAGGCCGTGCACGCCGCTTGCCCGGGCAAGCTGCTGTCCTACAACTGCTCGCCGTCCTTCAACTGGAAGAAGAACCTCAACGACAGCCAGATCGCTTCCTTCCAGGAAGAGCTGTCTGCGCTGGGCTACAAGTACCAGTTCATCACGCTGGCCGGTATCCACATCAACTGGTTCAACACCTTCCAGTTTGCTCACGCTTACGCTCGCGGCGAAGGCATGAAGCACTATGTGAACATGGTGCAAGAGCCCGAGTTCGCAGCGCGTGAGAAGGGCTACACCTTCGTGTCGCACCAGCAGGAAGTGGGCGCGGGTTACTTCGACGACGTGACCACGGTTATCCAAGGCGGTTCTTCCAGCGTGAAAGCCCTGACCGGCTCCACCGAAGAAGAGCAGTTCCACTGATCCGCAAGCCCCTCAACGGGGGCGAGGAGACGAGAGCCCGGGCGATCCCCGGGCTTTTTTTGTGGGAAAATGCCCACTTTCTGATCAACAAGAGCGAGAAAGGCACACCGGTTATGACACCGCGAACTACCCCGGAGGTTGTCACTGCCCATTGATGGGCGGCAGTTCGCGCCTGCACGGTATCTTTTCACTCTCACAGCGCGGCCCCGAGCCGCGTTTTTGTTTTCTGGACTTCCCATGCTGAACATCACGCTCCCAGACGGCTCGCAACGTCAGTTTCCAGGCCCGGTCACGGTGGCCGAGGTGGCTGCTTCCATTGGTTCCGGCCTGGCCAAGGCCGCGCTGGCAGGCAAGGTGGACGGCAGGCTGGTCGATACGTCCTTCCGCATCGAAGCCGATGCCGCCCTCGCCATCGTTACCGCCAAGGACGCCGACGGGCTGGAGGTGATCCGCCACTCCACCGCGCACCTGCTGGCCTATGCTGTCAAGGAGCTGTTCCCCGAGGCCCAGGTAACCATCGGTCCGGTGATCGACAACGGCTTCTACTACGACTTTTCGTACAAGCGCCCCTTCACCCCCGAAGACCTGGCCGCCATCGAAAAGAAGATGACCGAGCTGGCCAACAAGGACGAGCCGGTGGTGCGCCGCGTGCTGCCGCGCGATGAGGCTGTTGCTTACTTCAAGGGACTGGGTGAGCACTACAAGGCCGAGATCATTGCCAGCATACCCACGAACGAAGAGGTGAGCCTCTACCGCGAGGGCAGCTTTGAAGACCTGTGCCGCGGCCCGCACGTGCCCAGCACCGGCAAACTCAAGCACTTCAAGCTCATGAAGGTGGCGGGAGCCTACTGGCGCGGTGACCACCGCAACGAGATGCTGCAACGCATCTACGGCACGGCATGGACCTCCAAGGACGAGCTGCAGCAGTACCTGACCCTGTTGGAGGAAGCCGAGAAGCGCGACCACCGAAAGCTGGGCCGGGAGCTGGACCTGTTCCACATCGATGAGCATTCGCCCGGCACGGTGTTCTGGCACCCCAAGGGCTGGACGGTGTGGCAGGAAGTGGAGCAGTACATGCGCCGCGTGTACCGCGACAACGGCTACCTGGAGGTCAAGGGCCCGCAGATCCTGGACAAGACCCTGTGGGAGAAAACCGGCCACTGGGACAAGTACCGGGACAACATGTTCACCACCGAGTCGGAAAAGCGCGACTACGCGCTCAAGCCGATGAACTGCCCGGGCCATATCCTGATCTTCAAGCAGGGTGTGAAGAGCTACCGTGACCTGCCGCTGCGCTACGGCGAGTTCGGCCAGTGCCATCGCAACGAGCCCACGGGAGGTTTGCACGGCATCATGCGTGTGCGGGGCTTCACGCAGGACGACGGCCACATCTTCTGCACGGAAGACATGATCCAGGTTGAAGTGGCGGCCTTCACTGCGCTGCTCAAGAAGGTCTACAAGGACTTTGGGTTCACCGACATCCTCTACAAGCTGTCCACGCGCCCTGAAAAGCGCATTGGCACCGAGGAAAGCTGGGACAAGGCCGAGGCGGCTCTGGCCGAGGGCCTGAAGGCCGCTGGCTGCGACTTCGAGTACCTGCCGGGCGAGGGGGCTTTCTACGGTCCCAAGATCGAATACACGCTCAAGGACGCGCTGGGCCGCCAGTGGCAATGCGGCACCATCCAGGTGGACCCGAACCTGCCGGAGCGCCTGGACGCCGAGTTCGTGGGGGAGGATGGCATGCGCCACCGCCCCGTCCTGTTGCACCGCGCCATCGTCGGCAGCCTGGAGCGTTTCATCGGCATTTTGATCGAGCAGCATGCTGGCGCCCTGCCCACGTGGCTGGCCCCGGTGCAGGTGGCGGTGCTCAACATCACCGACGCGCAGGCAGATTACTGTCGTGAAATTGCCAAAACACTGGAGAATCAAGGGCTTAGGGTGGCGCTTGATCTGCGCAACGAGAAAATAACGTATAAAATACGGGAGCACTCGCTGCAGAAGCTGCCTTACATCCTCGTGGTAGGTGACAAAGAAAAGGCCGCCGGGGCGGTTGCCGTGCGCGCGCGCGGCAACAAGGACCTGGGGGTTTTGTCCCTGGAGGAGTTCGCCCAACGCATCCGCTCCGACATCGAAGCCAAGGCCTGAGGCCTGGGTTTCCTGTTCTGTGGTGCCTCGGGTGTCAGGCAGTGGGCAGCGATTTTGCTGCCCTGCAGCTTTTTGAACAAAGGATTTCACCATCGCTACCAACCCCAACTTCCGCGACCGCCGTCAACGCGAGGAACGCGCCCACCGCCTGAACCGCGAAATCAACGCTCCCGAGGTTCGCCTTACGGGGCCCGAAGGCGAAGCCATTGGTGTCGTGAGTCTCCAGGAAGCGCTGCGCATGGCGGGTGACCTGGACGTGGATCTGGTGGAAATTGCCGCGATGGCGAAGCCGCCGGTCTGCCGCCTCATCGATTACGGCAAGTTCAAGTACGCGGAGCAGAAGAAGGCAGCGGAGGCGAAAGCCAAGCAGAAGGTCATCGAGGTCAAGGAAATCAAGTTCCGCCCCGGTACCGACGAAGGTGACTACAACATCAAGATGCGCAACGTGCGCCGCTTCCTGGAAGACGGCGACAAGTGCAAGATCACCCTGCGTTTCCGTGGTCGCGAGATCACGCACCAGGAACTGGGTCTGGCGCTGTTGAACCGCATTCGCGATGAACTCGGCGATTCGATCGTGGTGGAGCAGTTCCCCAAGCTCGAAGGCCGCCAGATGATCATGATGATCGCACCCGGCCGCAAGAAGGCGGGCGGTGCAGGCAAACCGGCGCAGGAAGCTGCTCCGGTGGCCACCCCGGCAGAGTAATCCGCCGGTGCAAGAAACGGGTCCGTGGCGGGTTGGTCGCCTGCGGCGGGTCCGGGAAGCGCACTCCACAGGGTGCCTTTCCAAGCGGCGGTTCCTTGAACCAGCCGCACAACCCAAGTGGCTCGGGGCCAACAAGACCGCGATCTGGTTCGCGGCGCCTCACGAGCACAAACCATAAGGAGCATCAACATGCCCAAAATGAAGACCAAGAGCAGTGCGAAAAAGCGTTTTCGCGTTCGTCCGGGTGGCACCGTCAAGCGCGGTCAAGCCTTCAAGCGTCACATCCTGACCAAGAAGACCACCAAGAACAAGCGCCATCTGCGTGGTGCGGTGAATGTGCATGAGACCAACATGGGTCACATGGCGCAGATGCTGCCCTTTGCTGGCCTGTAATTCAACGACGAACAAGGAGTAAGCTATGCCTCGCGTCAAACGTGGTGTCACCGCACGTGCCCGTCACAAGAAAGTCCTGGCCCTGGCCAAAGGTTTCCGCGGCCGTCGCGGTAACGTCTTCCGCATCGCCAAACAGGCGGTGATGAAGGCCGGTCAGTACGCCTACCGTGACCGTCGTACCAAGAAGCGCGTGTTCCGCCAGCTGTGGATCGCCCGTATCAACGCCGGCGTGCGCGAATTGGGCCTGACCTACAGCCAGTTCGCCAACGGCCTGAAGAAAGCCGCCATCGAGATCGACCGCAAGATGCTGGCCGATCTGGCCGTGAACGACAAGGCTGCTTTCAGCAGCATCGTCGAGCAGGTCAAGGCCAAGTTGGCTGCCTGATGGACGATTGGTTTTTCTGAACAGAAAAGCCGCCAATCGACCGGCAATTGGGGGCCAGGGCTGCAAAGTTCTGGCCCTTTTTCATTTGGATTCCGCCCTTTGAGGGCAAGCCGTGGACCGTTGAGATGAACGACCTCGATTCCCTGGTGCAGTCGGCACGCGAGCTGTTCGCGCAGGCCGCCACCCCCGCCGACCTGGAAAACGCCAAGGCCCAGTACCTGGGCAAGAGTGGCCGCATGACCGAGCTGATGAAAGGCATGGCGGCGCTCAGCGTGGAAGAGAAGAAGACTCGTGGCGCGGCCATCAACGTGGCCAAGCAGGCGATCGAGGCGGCATTGAACGAGCGTCGGCAGGCCCTGGCCGAGGCCGAGCTGCAGCGGCAGCTGCATGCCGAGGCACTCGACGTGACCCTGCCCGGTCGCCAGCGTGGCACCGGCGGTCTGCACCCCGTGAGCCTGACGATGGAACGCATCGAGGCGATCTTCGGCTCCATGGGCTTTGAAGTGGCCGACGGTCCCGAGATCGAATCCGATTGGTTCAACTTCACCGCATTGAACACGCCCGAAGACCATCCGGCGCGTTCCATGCACGACACCTTCTACGTCGAAGGCGGCTCCGACAAGGCCCCCAACCTGCTGCGCACGCACACCAGCCCCATGCAGATCCGCCACGCGGTGCAGCACGTCAAGCGCCACAAGGCGCTGGCCGGGGCCCCGGCAGACGGGCTCTTCGGTGGCGACATGCCCGAGATCCGCGTCATCGCGCCGGGCCGCACCTACCGGGTGGATAGCGACGCCACCCACTCGCCCATGTTCCACCAGTGTGAAGGCCTGTGGATCGGCGAGAACGTGAGCTTCAAGGACCTGAAGTTCGTGTTCACCGATTTCTGCCGCACCTTCTTCGAGTCGGACGATCTGGTGCTGCGTTTCCGCCCCAGCTTCTTTCCCTTCACCGAGCCCAGCGCCGAGATCGACATCCAGTTCCAGACCGGACCCCTGGCGGGCCGTTGGCTGGAGGTGGCGGGCAGCGGCCAGGTGCACCCGAACGTGGTGCGCAACATGGGGCTGGACCCCGAGAAATACATCGGCTTTGCCTTCGGCATGGGGCCGGACCGCCTGACCATGCTGCGCTATGGCGTCAACGACCTGCGCCTGTTCTTCGACGGTGACATCCGCTTCCTGAGCCAGTTCCGCTGATCTGCCAACGCATTCCGAGAGTCTGAAACATGCAATTCCCCGAGTCCTGGCTGCGTGAATTCTGCAACCCGCCCCTGACGAGCCAGCAATTGGCCGACACCCTTACCATGGCCGGTCTGGAGGTGGAGGAGTGCGTGCCTGTGGCGCCGCCGTTTTCCAAGATCGTGGTTGGCTCAATAGTCGAAGCCGAACAGCACCCCAACGCCGACCGCCTGCGCGTGTGCAAGGTGGATGCAGGCACTGGTGAACTGCTACAGATCGTCTGCGGCGCGCCGAACGCCCGTGTGGGTATCAAGGTTCCTTGTGCCCTGGTGGGTGCAGAGCTGCCGCCGGGTGAGGATGGCAAGCCCTTCCAGATCAAGGTGGGCAAGCTGCGCGGTGTGGAAAGCTACGGCATGCTGTGCTCTGCCCGCGAACTGGGCCTGTCCGAGGACCACGGCGGGCTGCTGGAGCTGGCTGGTGACGCCGCGGTGGGGCGGGACATCCGCGAGCACCTCAAGCTCGACGACCGCCTGTTCACCCTCAAGCTCACGCCCAATTTGGCGCACTGCCTGAGTGTGTACGGCATCGCACGGGAGGTGGCGGCGCTCACCGGCTCGCCCCTCAATACACCCGTCTACCCTACGCTGGAGGCCGCGCACGCCGACAAGCTGCCCGTCAAAGTGCTGTCGCCCGATCTGTGCGGCCGCTTCACCGGGCGCATCGTGCGCGGCATCAACCCGCAGGCGCAAACGCCCGCCTGGATGGTGGAGCGCCTGGCCCGTTGCGGCCAGCGCAGCGTGTCTGCATTGGTGGACATCTCCAACTACGTGATGTTCGAGCTGGGCCGTCCTTCGCACATCTTCGACCTGGACAAGATCCACGGTGGCCTGCAGGTGCGCTGGGGCAAGGCCGGTGAACAGCTCAAGCTGCTCAATGGCAATACCGTCACGGTGGACGAGACCGTGGGCGTCATTGCCGACGACAAAGAGGTGGAATCGCTCGCCGGCATCATGGGCGGCGATGCCACGGCCGTGGGTGACGAGACACGTAACGTTTTCGTGGAGGCTGCCTTCTGGTGGCCCAAGGCCATTGCAGGCCGTTCACGCCGCTACAACTTCAGCACTGACGCGGGCCACCGCTTCGAGCGCGGGGTCGACCCCCAGCTCACCGTGGAACACGTCGAGCGCATCACCGACCTCATCCTGCAGGTCTGTGGCGGCCAGGCCGGCCCCATCGACGACCATATCGTCAACATGCCGCAAGCCCAGCCGGTGACGCTGCGCGTGGCACGCGCAGCCAAGGTCATCGGCATGCCGGTCACGCAGCAGCAATGCGCTGACGCACTGCGCCGCCTCAGTCTGCCCGTGAGTGAAGGCGAGGGTACGGTCACCGTCACGCCGCCGTCCTTCCGTTTCGATCTGCAGATCGAGGAAGACCTGATCGAAGAGGTGGCGCGCGTCATCGGCTACGACCACCTGCCGCACACCCCGCCGCTCGCGCCCGTGACGGCCAAGATCCGCCCCGAGAGCCGCCGCGCACCCTTCCAGTTGCGTCGCCAACTGGCGCAGCTGGGGTACCAGGAAACCATCAACTACAGCTTTGTGGAAGAGCGCTGGGAGCGCGATTACGCGGGCAATGCGGCCCCCATCCGCTTGCTCAACCCCATCGCCAGCCAGATGAACGTGATGCGTTCTTCGCTGCTGGGCAGCCTGCTGGCTGTGCTCAAGTTCAACACCGACCGCAAGGCGCACCGTGTGCGTGTGTTCGAGCTGGGCCGGGTGTTCAGCAAAGATGCATCGGTGGCCGACAGCGACACCACCGTGGCCGGTTTTGCCCAGCCCATGCGTGTGGCGGGTGTGGCCTACGGCGATGATGCCAGCCTGCAGTGGGGCATGCCTGCGCGTGCCGTGGACTTCTTCGATGTCAAAGGCGATGTCGAAGCCTTGCTGGCGCCGCGCGTGCCAACCTTCGAACCTGCAACTCACCCCGCCATGCACCCGGGCCGCTGCGCCCGCGTGCTGCTCGACGGCCAGCCTGTGGGCTATGTGGGCGAACTGCACCCGCGCTGGCGCCAGCTGGAAGGCTGGCAGCAGGCTCCCGTGATGTTCGAGCTGGACCTGCCCGCGGTGCTGGAACGCCAGGTGCCCGTGGCGCAGCCCGTCACGCGCCACCAGCCGGTGGAGCGTGACATCGCCGTGGTGGTGAAGGAAGGTGTCACTCACGCGGCGCTGATGGGCGCTGTGCATGCCGCGGCCACCAACGGCTGGCTCAAGCAAGCCGTGCTGTTTGACGTGTACCGGCCCAAGAAAGGCGCGGAACAGGCAGGGGGCCTGGCCGCTGATGAAAAGAGCCTGGCCGTGCGTCTGACGCTGGAGCGCGGCGACGCCACGCTCACGGACGAGGAAATCGAGGGAGTCGTGCAGGCCGTGCTGGCCGAGCTGGCACAGCGTGTGCAAGCCCGTCTGCGTGCCTGAAAACCTGACACGGAGGAGAACAACACATGGCAGAAAAGCCGACAGAAGCCGAGTCGAACGCGTTGACCAAAGCCCAGATGGCCGAGCTGCTGTTCGAGCAGATCGGTCTGAACAAGCGCGAATCCAAGGACATGGTTGATGCGTTCTTTGAACTCATCAGCCAGAGCCTGGTGGATGGTCAGGACGTGAAGATTTCCGGCTTCGGGAATTTCCAGATCCGCACCAAGGCGGCCCGTCCCGGCCGCAATCCGCGCACTGGCGAGCCCGTGGCCATCGAGGCCCGGCGTGTGGTGACCTTCCACGCCAGCCCCAAGCTCAAGGACTCGGTGCAAACGGGCGGCGATACCGCCGCTGCTTGAACACACAGGGCCCGCAAGGGCCCTTTTTCATGCCCTGGCCGTGCGGCGCGCCCCGCTGCCTGGTGCCACCAGGCCGGTGGCCAACGCCACCCCGCACAGAATGATGGCGCCCCCCACCACCATCCAGAGCGTGATCGGTTCGCTCAACAGCAGTGCGCCGTAGACCAAGGCAAACACCGGGATCAGGAAAGTCACCGTCAGGGTCTTGCTGGGGCCTGCCTTTTCGATCAGGCGGAAATACAGGATGTAAGCGACGGCCGTGCACAGCACCCCCACCGCGATGACGGACCACCACGCCCCGGCACTGGGGTTGTGTTCAGGCCAGAACCACAAGGCGGGAATAGCCAGGCCCAGTGTGGCGCCGAACTGGCTGCCCGTGGCCGTGGCCAGTGGGTGCACGCCGGTCAGGAACTTCTTGGTGTAGCTGGCGGCAATGCCATAGCAGAGCGTGGCTCCCAGACAGGCCACCACTGCCCAGCCGGTGCCGCCGGGCTTGAAGCTGGCCTTGTTCCAGGAAAGCAGCGCCACACCCACAAAGCCGATGGCCAGGCCCACCGCCCGCCAACGCCCGGGCCGTTCCTTCAGCCACAGCCAGGCCACCAGGGCCCCGAACAGCGGCACCGTGGCGTTGAGAATGGCTGACAGCCCCGTGGTGATGGACAGCAGCGCGTACGCGTACAGCGCGAATGGCAGGCCAGAATTCAACACGCCCACAAAAAGAATGCGCCCTGCGTTGGCGCGAAACGCATTCCACTGGCCGCTGATGAGCAGCACGGGCAGCAGCGCCACGCTGGCCACGGCCACCCGCGCCCCTGCAGTGGCCCAGGCGCCAAATTCAGCGGCACCAAAGCGCATGAACAGGAAGGACGAGCCCCAAAGGGCGGCGAGCAGCACGAACTCGGCTGCCAGTTGTTTTTTCATGGTGTCAGAGCGTCAGGAGGTTTCGAGCCACAGCAGCGCCGCCTTGCGTGCCAGACCGCCCGTGTAGCCGGTGAGCTGGCCTTGCTGGCCCAGCACGCGGTGGCAAGGCAGCACGATGCCCAGCGGGTTGCGGCCCACCGCGCCACCCACTGCGCGCACGGCCCTGGGGCGGCCAACGGCCTGGGCCACGTCGCTGTAGCTGCAGGATTCACCGTAGGGTATGTGCTGCAGCTGGCGCCACACGGTTTGCTGGAATTCGGTGCCACAGGACAAGTCCAGCGGCAGGTCAAAATCGCGGCGCTGCCCGGCAAAGTAGCTTTGCAGTTGCGTCAGCGTTTCGTCCAGGATGGGGTGGCCATGCACTTGCGGAGCGCGCGTAGCCCACGGCGGAATGCCCGTCTGGTCCACGAACCATATGCCACGCAGGGCAGTTTCGCTGGCGGCCAGCAGCAGCGGGCCCACGGGGCTTTGCCATTGGCAGGATACGGTGGATGGGGGGTGGGTCATGGGGGTGGCCGACAATGCGAAAATCATACTCCTGCACAAACACCCATATCAGTACGCATGCAAGTATCTCCCCACATCTTCAAGGCCTACGACATTCGCGGCGTGGTGCCAGACGCGCTGCACCCGGACATGGCACAGGCCTTGGGGCGCGCTTTTGGTGCGCGTGCCCTGGCCGAAGGGGAGGCGGTGGTTGCCGTCGGGCGCGACGGGCGGCTCAGCAGCCCCGCGCTTGCCAGCGCCTTGATCCACGGCCTGCGGCAGGCCGGGGTAGACGTGATCGACGTGGGCATGGTCACCACGCCCATGCTGTACTTTGCGGCGCACACGCTGTGTCGCAGCGGCATCCAGGTCACCGGCAGCCACAACCCCAAACACCACAACGGCTTCAAGATGGTGATGGCCGGCCGGGCCATCTATGGTGAAGAGGTCCAGGCGCTGCGGCAGGCAATCGAAGCCGAAGCCCCAGCCGCTGCTCAGGCCGAGCCACGCGGCGCGCTGCGCGAGGTCAACGTGTTGAACGACTACGTCCAGCGCATCGTGGGTGATGTGAAGCTGGCGCGCCCGCTGAAGGTGGTGGTGGATTGTGGCAATGGCGTGGCCGGGGCGTCCGCGCCGCAGCTGTTCCGCGCCCTTGGCTGCGAGGTGATCGAACTGTTCAGCGAGGTGGATGGCAATTTTCCCAACCACCACCCTGATCCCTCCAAGCCCGAGAACCTGCGTGACCTCATCGCGGCCTTGCAAAGCACGGGTGCCGATCTGGGCCTGGCCTTTGACGGCGACGGTGACCGACTGGGCATCGTCACGCCCAGTGGCCAGAACATCTTCCCGGACCGGCAGATGCTGCTCTTTGCGCAGGACGTGCTGTCGCGCGTGCCGGGTGGCGCCATCGTGTTCGACGTGAAATGCAGCCAGCGCCTTGCCCCGGCGATTCGTGCCGCTGGTGGCGTGCCGCTCATGTACAAAACCGGGCATTCGCTCATCAAGGCCAAGATGAAGGAAGTTGATTCCCCGTTGGGCGGCGAGATGAGTGGCCACATCTTCTTCAAGGAACGGTGGTACGGGTTTGATGACGGCACCTACGCTGGCGCGCGCTTGCTTGAAATTCTGAGCCGTGAGGCCAATCCTGGTGCGGTGCTGGAGGCCCTGCCCACCAGCCATTCCACCCCCGAACTGAATGTGGCCTGCGCTGATGGCGAGCCGCACCGTCTGGTGGCCGAATTGCAGGCCCTGGCGCAATTCCGGGCACCGGCCGAGGCCAACACCATCGACGGCCTGCGCGTGGACTGGCCCGATGGCTTTGGCCTCATCCGTGCGTCCAATACCACGCCCGTGCTGGTGCTGCGCTTCGAGGGGCAAACGCCCGAAGCGTTGCAGCGCATTGAAACCGAGATGCTGGCGCTGTTGCGTCGCGTCAAACCCGACGCCCACATCGGGCAGGCCGCACATTGAGGACACCCATGGCCACGCCCAGCAACGATCCCGAAGTCATCGTCTTCAACCTCAAGAAGCGCTACACCGGCGTGTCCGCCACGGTGAACGCACTGGTGCCGCTGCAGTTGAACCAGTGGCAGCTGGCCTACTGCGGTACGCCGCTGTCCAACGGCGTGCCTGGCATGACGCTCAAGGAAGCCATTCGCCTGTCGCGCAAGCCGCCAGCAGGACGCAACTTCCGCATCTGGCATGTGCGCCGCGACCACGAAATGGCCGCAGGCCTCTGGGCGCGCGATGTGCTGCGCCTGCCCATCAAGCTGGTGTTCACCTCGGCCGCGCAGCACCTGCACGGCTGGTTTCCGCGTTGGCTCATCTCGCGCATGGACGCTGTCATCTCCACCACGCCCAAGGCCGCCAGCTTCGTGCCCAACACCACGGCGGTGGTGCCGCACGGCATCGACCTGAGCCGCTTTTCCCCGCCAGCCGACAAACTCAACGCCTGGGCCGACTCCGGCCTGCCGGGCAAGTACGGTATCGGCGTGTTCGGGCGCGTCCGGCCCGACAAGGGCAGCGACGTTTTTGTGGACGCCATGATCGAGGCGCTGCCGCATTTGCCAGACGCCACGGCTGTCATTGCCGGCCTGGCCCAGCCCCAGCACCAGGCCTACCAGCAGGCCTTGAAAGACAAGATCGCGGCAGCGGGGCTGGCAGATCGGATCGTCTTTCTGGGTGAGGTGCCTGCGGGCGAGGTACACCGCTGGTACCAGCGCTGCCTGCTCTGCGTGGCTTGCCCGCGTTACGAGCCCTTTGGTCTCACACCTTTCGAGGCTGCCGCCACGGGCTGCGCGCTGGTGTGTTCGCGCACGGGCGCGTTCGAAGAACTGGTGCAACCCGGTGTGAACGGCTATCTGGTCGACACGGGCGACGCCGTAGGCTTGGCGCAGGCCGTGCAAAAGGTCATGCAAGACCCCGAGGCGGCGCTGCGCATGGGGCAAGCGGCGCAGGCAAGGGTCACGTCGGCGTTTTCGCTGGCGCAGGAGGCTGCAGGCATTGGCCGTGTTTACCAAGGGCTGTTCGATGCCGCTTGAGGCCCGTGGCCTTTCAACCATCGAGCGGTTGGCCCTGTGGGGCTATGGCCTTGCCATGTGGTTGTTGGTGCCACTGCTGCGGCGCAAGCTGCAGCGCCGTGGCCAAGTGGAGCCGGGCTACCTGGCGCACGTTGAACAGCGCCTGGGGCATTACCCGGGCATACCGTCCTCTGCGGGCTGGTTGTGGGTGCACGCAGTCTCTCTGGGCGAAACGCGTGCGGCAGGCTTGCTGTTGAACGCGCTGCGAGCGCAGATGCCGGGCCTGCGGGTGCTGCTCACCCACGGTACAGCCACCGGCCGGGCCGAGGGGGCCAAGCTGCTGGCACCGGGTGACCTGCAGGTGTGGCAACCGTGGGATACCCCGGGCGCGGTGGAGCGGTTTCTGAACCACTTCAACCCCGCGCTGGGGGTGTTGATGGAAACCGAGGTCTGGCCGAATTGGGTGCATGCCTGCCAAGCCAGGGGCATTCCCCTGTGCCTGGTCAACGGCCGCCTGAGTGCCAAGTCGCTGCACCAGGCGCAGCGCGTGGCCTGGCTGGCGCGGCCCGCCTATGCCGGGCTCGAAGCCGTGCTCGCGCAGACGCAGGCCGATGCCGAACGGTTCGCGCAGCTGCGGGCACCTGTACAAGGTGTGTTCGGCAACCTCAAGTTCGATGTGGAGCCCAACCCCGCGCAAATTGCGCAGGGGCAGCGCTGGAAGCTGGCGGCAGGCGGGCGGCCTGTGGTCATGCTGGCCAGCAGCCGCGAAGGGGAAGAGGCCCTTTGGCTACAGGCACTGCGCAACCAGCCTTGGGCACAGCAGGTGCTGTGGCTTGTGGTACCACGTCACCCGCAGCGTTTTGCCGAAGTGGCTGCGCTCGTGCAGCAGGCTGGGCTAACGGTGTTCCGCCGCAGCGCATGGCAAGATCACGATCAAGCCTCAGCAGCTACCGCCAACGTCTGGTTGGGTGATTCGCTGGGCGAAATGCACGCCTACTACGCCATGGCCGACGTGGCCTGGCTGGGCGGCAGCTTCCTGCCCCTGGGGGGGCAGAACCTCATCGAGGCGGCGGCTTGCGGCTGCCCCGTCGTCATGGGGCCGCACACCTTCAATTTTGCGGACGCTGCGGAGCAAGCCGCCCAGGTGGGCGCAGCCATTCGCGTGGCAGACATGCAGGGCGCCATGGTTCAAACCCAGCGTTTGTTGGGCGATGTGCAGGCCCTGGCCGGCGCCCGCCAGGCATGTGGCGTGTTGCAGCAGCAAGGGCAGGGGGCCGCGCAACGCTATGCAGCATTCCTGTTGAACGCATACCGCCACACCGCAGGAGCAACTCAATGAACACTGGCTTTGCCCCCGCGCTCAATGGCGTGACCATCATCGTCGTCACCTACAACAGCGCCCATTGCCTGGACCGCTTGGCGCCGCTCTTGAGTCAGTGCGCACACGTCATCGTTTCCGACAACGGCAGCGGCGATGACACCCCTCGTGCCGCCAGCGAGCTGTGGCCACATGCAAAGGTGCTGGCGCATGGTCGCAATCTGGGCTTTGGCGCAGCCAACAACCGCGCTTTGGCCCAGGTGACCACACCTTTTGCGTTGTTGCTCAACCCCGACTGTGAGTTGCCGGTTGATGGCCTGGAGGCCTTGTTGAAGGCTGCCACCGACATGCCGGACGCAGCAGTGCTCGCCCCCCAACTGCAAGATGCCCGTGGCAGGCCCGAGGTCAACTACCGCTGGCCGCACACACTATGGGCGTCACGTGGCCCAGGTGCCGAGGGCGCCGTGTGCGTGGGCTTTGTCTGCGGTGCCGCCATGCTGCTGCGGCTTGAACGGTTCGTCGATGTGGGTTTCTTCGACGAGCGTTTCTTTCTCTATTACGAGGACGACGACCTCTGTCTGCGCCTGTTCCAGGCGCGTCTGCCCATGGTGGTGTTACCGCAGGTGGCAGCCTTGCACCGCTCGCGTGGCTCCGTCAAAGGCCGCTCACCCTGGCGCGGGGAGTACTGGCGCGGCTACCATCACGCCCAGTCCAAGCTCATCTTTGCCAGCAAGCACCAGTCGCTGCAAGCCGCACAGGCCCAGCGGCGCAAGTTGCTGCTGCTCACCAGCGTGGCCATTCCGCTGCGCGTTGTGTTGTTTTCGCCCAAGCTCGTCGCCCGCATGTGGGGGCGGTGGGTGGGGTTGTTGAATTGGAAGTTCCATGCCTGAAGCCACGCGCCCCACGCTTTGCATAGGCGTTCTTACCCTCAACGAAGAACGCCGCATTGCCCAGTGCCTGCAAAGCGCCAGCTTTGCCGATCAAGTCGTGGTCATCGACAGCGGCAGTTCAGACCGCACGCGCGACATTGCTGCCGAGATGGGGGCGGAGGTGGTGGTCTATCCGGAGTGGCAAGGTTTCGCCGTGCAGCGCACCCGGTTGCTGGCTCACGTCAAGGCCGACTACGTGTTCTTTCTGGATGCGGATGAGGTCATCACGCCCGAGTTGCGGCAGGAATTGCAGGGCGTCATGGCAGACGGCCGCCATGACGTCGGGCGTGTCGGTTGGTGCGAGGTTGCTTTCGGCAGAACGTTGACGCACCTGCGTTCCGCTGGCGGGGTGTCACGCTTCTTCCGCGCCAGTGCCTTGCAGGGGTTTGATGGCGTGGTGCACGAACATCCCATTCTTACCCGGGCTGATGCGCGGGTATACAGGTTTCGCAACCGCTTGTTGCACTATTCGCGTGAAAGCGTCTACGGCTGTCTGCAAAAGCTGGCCCAGTACGTTCAATTGGGTGCCATCAAGCGGGCCAGGGCCGGTAAACGCGGCGGTATCTTCCGTGGTTTTCTTTCCGGCCTGGCCATATTCCTTCGGCTCTATGTGTTCAGGCTTGGCGTCCTCTGCGGTCCGCAAGGCTTCCTGTTCTGCTTCTTTATCGCGCTGGAGTGCTTCTTCCGCTACGCGGCCTTGCGTTACGACCGCAACCTCATCGACGCTGCCCTCGTCAAGCGTTAATGCACGCCCGTCTGGCGGGTGTTGACGATGTCAAAGTTGCACTCCTGCCGGGTGCGCATGGAGCAGGCCTGTGGTACACCCAAGGTGAGCAGCCCCCATAGCAGTTTGCGATTGCGCTGTTTGAACGGTGCTTTCAGCAGGTATTGCAGCACCAGCAGCGCATGGAACGCCGCGTAGTACAGCGCACCCTTGTTCTTGCGGATGATGTAAAGCATGGAAATCAAGGTCTCCATGCGCAATTCCAGAGATGGCGCGGCACTGCCGCCCCCCACGTGCCGGAAGCTTGAGCCCGGGTGGTAGTAGGCCTTGTAGCCAGCTTTCTGCAGGCGCAGGCAGGTGTCCATTTCCTCATAGTAGAGGAACAGGTTTGGGTCGAAACCACCGATGGTTGCCAGTGCCTCCCGCCGAAACAGCATGAAGCTGCCCAGCACAAAATCCACCGCAACGGGCTCCGTGTAGGTGCCTTTCGGGTCTGCGCCCGTTCCCCGGTAGAAGATCCGGGCCAGGCCATCACCGGCAAACCGCTGCAGGAAAGAGTCAAAGCGGCGGAAAGAAGGTGTCCTGCGACCCTCCATATCCAAGTGCTGCGGGGTTACCACGCCAGCGTCGGCCCGCTCGTCCAAGAACTTGATCAGCGGCGTAAAGCAATCGTCGTCGAAAGCAGTGTCGCTGTTGACGAATGCCACATATCTGCCGGCCGAATGGTTCAGCCCAAGCATGCACCCCAAGCCAAAACCCGAGTTCATGCAGTTGCGCACCAGCTGCACGGGGGCTTCAGCGTGCTTTGCCAAGCGCTCTTGCAACTGCCGGAACTCGTCAACACGGGAGCGGTTGTCAACAATCACCACCTCAAACTGCTGGCGCAGCGTCGTGGCCATTAGCACGTGCAGCAAAGAATCCACGCAGTCACCGGTCAGTTTCGCCGTGTTGAAGTGGACGATGACGATGGTCAACAGGGGGTGGTTCATGCGGCTTTTCCGTTCAAACGCATTTGCAGCTTCAACCGCAGGTAGGCCAGTCTGTCCAGCCAGTTGATGTGCCAGTCTGGCGTTCGGTTTTTGTTGGCCAAGGCCGGCTGTACCAGGTGCCGTTCAAAGCTTTCCATCACCGTTGCAGGGTTGTAACGTGCGGTGTAGCAATCCCAGTTCTCGCGGGCCAGTTGTGCTCTGTCCATGTCACGAATGATGGCCAACAAAGAGCTTTGGTCTTGGTAGTAAAAGCCTTTGTCGCCCAGCACGTCGATATGGTGGCCATGCTTGCCATGAAGGTAAGTGATGACCGGTTTGTTGCGTATGGAGAATTCGCCACAGGCCAAGCCAAAGGACTCGCCTTGCAGCCGGGCGTGCAGCATGGCGTCACACGTGTTGATGAAGCGCACCTTGTAGGCCATGTCTGGCGTGCCAGGCAAGAAGACGGCCCTGGGGTGTTGCACGAAGGGTTCAATGTTCAGGAAGACCGCGTACAGGTCGGCCCGGGTGTCCAAGGCTGCCTTCAGCCCCTCAATGGCGCAAGGCACATCAAAACTTTTCTGGCCGCCGTGGCAGCCCAGGACCAGAGCGTCGTCGGGAATGCCCAATGTTGCACGCAGGTCGCCTTGAACATCTGGCAGGTGAACGATGTGCGGAACGCAGGGAATCTTGCCATTGCTGCAATGCTGGCTCAGCCATTCTGATATGTAAGCGTAAGACGAACCATGTGCCTGCGCCGGGCTGCAAGGAAACACCGCATGCACCATGGTTGGTACCACGCCCGACACCAGGCCATCGCGCTTGCCCGCTTTGATGGCGTAGAGCAAATCGGCGTTGCGACTCTTGAGCAGGCCGTCAAGCTCCGAACGGTCCCGGTACGCCACCACCTCAAATCGCTCCTGGAACTTCGGCAGTGCATCGGGTTGGTTGAAGGGGCTGGACGCGTCGTACACCACAAAGCTTCTGTTGTTCAGCAACTCTTCGTTGTAGTGGGCGTAGTCGTACAGAGCCACTTCAGTGCCGCGTATCGACAGCTGGTTGGAGTGGAAGGCAATCGTCTTGCTCATGCCATGGCTTTCTTTTCGGGGGTTTGGCACATGGCCACCAGCAGGGCCAGCATGTACATGAAGAAGTGGCTTTCCCGCGCACTCCAAAGCGGGGAATTGATCATGCTGTCCACCAACATTACTGCGGCAAGCACTGCCAGCAGGGCCCCGGCAGTTTTGTCTTTGCTTCGCATAGCCATCACGAACATGCTAATGATCAGCGCAAGGTAAAGCGCAGCGCCCAACAGGCCATGGTCAGCCGCCAGGAACAGGAATTGGTTGTGCGGATGCCAGGCGAACACCTGGCACTGTTCAGCGCGCTCCACAAATCGGCATATTTCTTCGTGGTATGCGCCCGTGCCGTGGCCAAAAAGTGGGGCCTCGGCAATCAACTTAGGCGTTGTCTTGTAGTTGTAAAGCCGGTGGCCAATCGACGATTCGTTGTTTACGTCGCGTGCGCGTGCTTCTTCCAGAGCTTCGACCAAGCGGCTCTGAAGGATGTCTGAGGCGGACACCGCCAAAACACCGGCTACAACCATGCCTGCTATAGAAACTACCAGCCGACGGCCGCGCGAGGCCACCAATGCGTACGTGAGTAGGCTAGTGAGGACCAACAGGTAGCCTGTTCGTCCGTTTGACAGATGGGTGATGCTCAGTGCCGCAGCTAGCGTAATGACAGCCCAGCCAACGCGACGAGCACCGTCGGGGTCATTCAGGGTTCTGTGCAAGGTCAATGCACAGAAAAAACTCATCATCACGTTCTGCGTGATGTAGTCGCCAAAGACATGGTGGCTTTTGCCCCAGCCCGTCTCTTGTGAGGCGGACCAAGGCAGCAGGAACCACACATTCAGCCAAGTGGATGCCAGGGTCACCAGCATGGCTGCGACAAAGGCGTTCAGCGCCACCTTTTGGCGAGTTTCTTCGCCGGACAGTAGGGCAATGATCAACGCCGCGTATAGCAACTTGGCGTACTTGCCTAAGTGCAGTCCTACCCAACTCCAATCTGCTGGGGTGTAAAGCACTCCCACCAGCACCACTGTATACAAGCCAGCAAGCATCCACACCATGCGATTGCACGTCAACTTCAACCGCGTTTCTGCATGTCGTAGCATGAGGACGCCAGTCGCTATGAGCATAAGCGTTGCCAAGTTGGCCACACCAAGGGCGGTGGGGAAGGCGAAAAACAGCATAGCTACCAGGGCGGTTAGCCAAGCGTCCAACGGGCTAATGCAAAGCGAGTTCAGTTTCATCACATATAAGCGTAAGCGCGGCGGCAGTTTAGCAGTCGGTTCGATTCGGTTGTGGGAGAATTCGCATGCGCGGATGCTGGTCAAGGGACGGCACAGCAGCATGCTTTCCAAAGAGAAAACCATGAATTTAGATGACAAGCGTCTGGCCGTTGTTGGGCTGGGGTACGTAGGGTTGCCGTTGGCGGCGGAGTTTGGCCGATGCCGTCCGGTGCTTGGTTTTGACATCAATCCGTACCGCATCGTAGAGCTGCGGGCTGGCCGTGACAGCACATTGGAGGTGTCGCCGCAGCAGTTGATCGCAGCCGAATGGTTGACGTTTTCAGATCAGCTGGATGATTTGAAGAGCTGCGAGGTGTTCATCGTCACGGTGCCTACGCCGGTGGATCAGGCCAATCGTCCTGACATGACTCCGCTGGTCAAGGCCAGCGAAACGGTTGGGAGGGCGATGTCCCGAGGGGCGGTGGTCATCTACGAGTCCACAGTGTACCCAGGCGCAACAGAGGAAGTCTGCGTGCCTGTGCTGGAAAAGTTTTCTGGACTGAAGTTCAACCGGGACTTTTTCTGTGGTTACAGCCCGGAGCGCATCAACCCCGGTGACAAGGTCAATACGCTGACCAAGATCAAGAAAATTACTAGCGGCAGTACGCCCGAAGTAGCGGACGCGGTTGACGAGCTTTACCGCAGCATCATTACGGCGGGCACCCACAAGGCCAGCAGCATCAAGGTAGCGGAAGCTGCCAAGGTCATCGAAAACACTCAGCGCGATCTGAACATTGCGCTTATCAACGAACTGTCTGTCATTTTTGCGCGCCTAGGCATTGACACGCTGGACGTGTTGGAAGCCGCTGGCAGCAAATGGAACTTCCTGCCGTTTCGCCCGGGCCTGGTCGGCGGGCACTGCATCGGCGTCGATCCGTACTACCTGACGCACAAGGCTGAAGAGGTGGGTTACCACCCGCAGGTCATCCTCGCGGGGCGCCGCATCAACGACAATATGGCGCGCTATGTTGCGCGTAACACCATCAAGCTCATGCTTCAAAATGGCATGGACGTGCCGCGCTGCCGCGTTGGTGTTCTGGGTATCACTTTCAAAGAGAACTGCCCTGACATCCGCAACAGCAAGGTGGTGGACATGGTGCGTGAATTCGAGTCATGGGGGGTTGACGTTGTCGTGGCTGACCCCTGGGCCAGTGACGAGGATGTGCAGCACGAATACGGCCTCAAGCTCGGCGTGATCGACGCCGCGCATCCGGTGGACGCGTTGGTGGTGGCTGTGGGGCACAACGAATACAGGCACGCGCAGCTGCCAGAGCTGCGTGAGCTGTGCCGGGGCAGCAAACCCGTGCTGTCTGACGTGAAGAGCCTGTTTGACCGGCATGCTGCCTCAGACTGCGGCTTCACAGTGTTCCGCCTTTGATTGACGCTATGAACAATAAACCGATCACCGATCGCAAGATCCGCTTCGCCCTGGTGGGTTGCGGGCGCATCTCCAAGAACCATTTTGATTCCATCCGGCAGCATGGCGACCATGCCGAGCTGGTCGATGTCTGTGACATCGATCCGGCTGCTTTGCAAAAGGCCGTTCAGGCTACGGGGGCTGCAGGCCACGCCAGTCTGACGGCCATGCTGCAAAAGACCACGGCTGACTGCGTCATCCTTACCACGCCCAGCGGCATCCATCCGCAGCAGGCGGTGGAAGTGGCCCGCACCGGGCGGCACGTGCTCAGCGAAAAGCCCATGGCCACCAAATGGGAGGATGGCCTGCGTATGGTGCGTGCCTGTGAAGAGTCGGATGTGCGCCTGTTCGTTGTCAAGCAAAACCGCAAGAACGCCACACTGCAACTGCTAAAACAGGCGGTGAGCCAGAAGCGCTTTGGCCAGATCTACATGGTGACGCTGAACGTTTTCTGGCAGCGGCCGCAGGTGGGTTACTACGACCAGGCCAAGTGGCGCGGTACTTGGGAACTGGATGGCGGGGCCTTCATGAACCAGGCCAGCCACTACGTGGACCTACTGGAGTGGCTGATCGGCCCCATCGACTCCCTGCATGCTTACACGGCCACCCTGGCGCGCGACATCGAGGCAGAAGACACCGGCGTGCTCAGCGTGCGCTGGCGCAACGGCGCACTGGGCTCGCTCAACTGCACCATGCTGACCTACCCCAAGAACCTCGAAGGCTCCATCACCATTCTGGGCGAGAAGGGCACGGTGCGTGTGGGTGGTGTTGCTGTCAACGAAATCCAGGAATGGCAGTTCGCCGACAGCCGCCCCGACGACGAGCAGATCAAGGTGGCCAGCTACGAGACCACCAGCGTCTATGGCTTTGGGCACCCCTTGTACTACGACAACGTTATCAAGACGCTGCGCGGCGAGGCCGAGCCCGATGTCGACGGCCGTGAGGGGCTCAAGTCTCTGGAGGTCCTGATCGCCGCCTACCGCTCGGCACGCGACGGTGTGCGCGTGGGCCTGCCGCTGGAGCTGTGATGAGCGCGAACTGCACCATTCACCCCTCGGCCATCGTCGACGAAGGCGCGCAGATCGGCGAGGGCAGCCGTGTCTGGCATTGGGTGCACATTTGTTCCGGCGCGAGCATTGGCCGGGGCTGCTCCTTCGGCCAAAACGTCTTTGTGGGCAACGACGTCGTCATCGGCAACAACGTCAAGGTCCAGAACAATGTCAGCGTCTATGACGCGGTGACCTTGGAAGACGATGTCTTCTGCGGCCCTAGCATGGTGTTCACCAATGTCTACAACCCGCGCAGCGCCGTTGTTCGCAAGGACGAATACCGGCGAACGCTGGTCAAGCGCGGCGCGACCCTGGGGGCCAATTCCACCATCGTCTGCGGTGTCACGGTGGGCCAGTATGCTTTCGTTGGCGCAGGAGCGGTGGTCAACCACGACGTGCCTGATTACGCCTTGATGGTGGGCGTGCCTGCACGCCAGATCGGCTGGATGAGCCAACATGGCGAGCGCCTTGATCTGCCCTTGAGCGGCGACGCCGAAGCTGTCTGCCCGCAGACGGGGCGGCGCTACGAACTGCGCGATGGCCGCTGCCGCCTGGCAGAGTGAAGAACAAAGACAGAGAGCCCATGGAATTCATCGACCTCAAGAGCCAATACCAACGGCTCAAACCCCAGATAGATGCGGCGATCCAGCGCGTACTGGAGCACGGCCAGTACATCCTCGGGCCTGAAGTGGCCGAGCTGGAAGAGAGGCTGGCGGCCTACACTGGCGCCAAGCACTGCATCAGCGTGGCCAACGGAACCGACGCATTGCAGATTGCGCTGATGGCCTTGGGCGTGGGGCCGGGAGATGAAGTCATCACCCCAGGCTTCACCTACATCGCCACGGCCGAGACCGTGGCCTTGTTGGGCGCCAAGCCAGTCTACGTGGACATCGATGCTCGTACCTACAACCTCGATCCGGCCCTGCTGGAAGCGGCCATCACACCCGCTACCCGAGCCATCATCCCGGTTAGCCTGTACGGGCAGTGCGCCGACTTTGACGCCATCAACGCCATCGCGGCGCGCCACGGTATTCCCGTGATCGAGGACGCCGCGCAGAGTTTTGGTGCCAGCTACAAGGGGCGCAAGAGCTGCAATCTCAGCACCATTGCCTGCACCAGCTTTTTCCCGAGCAAGCCTCTCGGCTGTTACGGTGATGGTGGTGCCGTCTTCACGAGTGATGACGAGTTGGCCAAGGTCATGCGCCAGATCGCGCGCCACGGGCAGGACCGGCGCTACCACCATGTGCGCGTGGGGGTGAACAGCCGGCTTGACACGCTGCAGGCCGCAATCCTGTTGCCCAAGCTTGCTGTGTTGGACGAGGAGCTGGCGCAACGCCAGGAGGTCGCTGCGGGTTACGCCAGCCTGCTAGGCAGCATCGGACTGAAGACGATGCCGGTGGTCGAGCCGCACAACGTCAGCGCCTGGGCGCAGTACACCGTGCGCGTACCGACCCGCGAGGCGGTACAGAAGCATCTGGCCGAGGCGGGGATTCCCACGGCGGTCCACTACCCCATTCCCCTGAACAAACAGCCTGCGGTTGCCGACGCGTCCGTGCGGCTACCTGTTGGTGACGAGTTATCCCGGGTTGTCCTTAGTCTGCCCATGCACCCAGTGCTCGCGCGGCGCGACCAGGAGCGGATCGTGGCTGCGCTTCAAGTCGCAGTGGCGAAGAGCTAGCCCCTTTTTGATTCGGTCCAGTGTAAATGCCGGTGCCGTTCGTCCATGTCCATCAAGTCTTTGTTCTCCAGTTCGGCGATCTACCTCCTGGCAAACCTCGCCAGTGCTTCCATGCCATTTGCGCTGCTGCCGGTACTGACGCGCTTTCTTGGTCCGACGGAGTACGGTATGGTGGCGATGTTCCAGGCACTGGTGGCCGGTCTGGGGGCGGTGGTCGGTTTCGGCGTGGTCGGCTCGATTGCTCGCAAGTACTACGACTTGGATTCCAGTACACACCAGTTGCGCGATTTCATCGGCGTCTGTCTCCAGATCACCTTGGTCAGCAGCCTGCTGGCCCTGCTCGGCGTGGTGGTATTGCAGGGTTTGATCGACGAATGGCTTGGGCTCGATCTGCGTTGGGCCGTTGTGGCGGTGGCTGTGGCGACTGCCACGGTTTTGGTGCAGATTCGCCTAAGTCAGTGGCAGGTCAAAGGCGAGGCGGTGCGTTATGCCGTGCTGCAGACGGCCCATAGTGGTCTTGCGGTTGTGCTTTCTCTGGTCGCCGTAGTGGTGTGGCGAATGGGGGCCGATGGACGGATTCTGGCTATCGCCCTGGCGATCTGCGTGTCAGCCCTGGTGGCCGTGTGTCTGCTGTATCGTGATGGGCTGCTGCGCTTGAGAGTTTGGAATGTGCCGTACGTACCATTCTGTTGGCCATGCCCAGTATTGGTCGCAAGCGCCGCAACGAAATCCTCAGCCAGATTACCAGTGCTCGGGCAACGGTGCGCACCTTGCCCAGTCTGTCTGACCTGGCGCAGGGGCGAGTGAGTGTGTCGGACCTGCAGGAGCTGGACATTGACGACCTGCTGGGCCGTGAGCCCGTGGCGCCGAACCACATTCTGTTGGCCCGGAACATTCTGGGTAAGGTCGTCATGGTTACCGGCGCGGGTGGCTCCATAGGCAGTGAACTGTGCCGCCAGATTTTGAGTGTGGGCCCCTCAACCTTGCTATTGATCGAGCAGAGCGAGTTTGCGCTGTATGGCATTCACCAGGAGTTGGAAGAAAAGTTGGCAGGCGGCGCAGTGAAGCTGGTGCCGCTGTTGGCGTCGGTACAAGACGTCGACCGGATGCACGAAATCATGTCCACCTGGCGGCCCGAAACGGTTTACCACGCTGCCGCATACAAGCACGTGCCTTTGGTGGAACATAACCCGGCAGAGGGTGTGAAGAACAACGTGCTGGGCACGCTGAACACGGCCCGTGCTGCCATGGAAAATGGTGTGACCGACTTTGTGCTCATCAGCACAGACAAAGCGGTTCGGCCGACCAATATCATGGGAGCCAGCAAACGGCTTGCAGAGATGGTGTTGCAAGCATTGGCTGCGAATGAGCCTGGCACCAAATTCACAATGGTTCGCTTTGGAAACGTGCTTGGGTCGTCGGGCTCGGTGGTTCCCCGGTTCCGACAGCAGATCCGTGATGGCGGCCCCATCACACTGACCCATCCGGAAATCACCCGCTACTTCATGACCATTCCCGAAGCTGCACAGTTGGTGATTCAGGCGGGCGCGATGGCCAAAGGCGGCGACGTGTTTGTGTTGGACATGGGGGAATCGGTCAGGATCATGGACCTGGCGCGGCGCATGGTGGAGTTGTCTGGGTTGACGGTGCGCGACGAAGATCACCCGGACGGCGACATCGAGATTGAAATCACCGGCTTGCGTCCGGGCGAAAAGCTCTACGAAGAACTGCTGATTGGCGACAATCCGAAGCCGACCAATCACTCAAGGATCATGAAGGCCCATGAGGAGCTCTTGCCCTGGGCAGAGCTGGAGCCAAGGTTGCAGGCTCTGGACATGGCCTTGAATGTCAACGACATCGGTGTCATCCGGCAAATGCTGCAGCAGCTGGTTGCCGGTTATGTGCCGAATGGCGAGATCGTTGACTGGGTTTACTTGGCGCAAGAAGCCGAGGCGAAAGCCGTCAATCTGGGGGGCTGAACGCCCCTGCATGCAAACTCAAGGCGCCAACAACTCGTCAATCGGCTTCAGGTCTTCTGCCCCCAGCGCCCCGCTGGCCTGTTTGAGCCGCAGGTTGCCCACCAGCACGTCGTACCGGGCTTTGGCCAGGTTGGCTTTGGTCTGGAACAGTTGGCTTTGGGCATTCAACACGTCGATGTTGATGCGCACGCCCACCTGGTAGCCCACTTGGTTGGCTTCCAGGGCGCTTTGGCTGGAAGCCTCGGCTGCCTCCAGCGCCTTGACCTGCCCCATGCCCGACACAACGCCAAAATAGGCCGTGCGCGTGGCTTGCGCAGTGCCGCGCTTGGCGGCTTCCAGATCGGTGCGGGCCTTTTCCTGCAGGGCAAGGGTTTCTGCAATGCGGTTCTGCACCGCGCCGCCCGTGTACAGCGGCAGGTTGAACTGCACCCCCACCGTGGCAGTGTTGTTGCGGGCGTAGGGGAAGGGGGGGGACGACCCTGCGCCGCGCGCCATCTGGTACTGGGCCGTGGCGTCTACGGTTGGGCCCTTGGCAGCCTCGGCTTTGCGGGTTTCCAGTTGGGCGATTTCCAGTCCCGTGCTGGCCTGGCGTACCAACGGGTGTTCGGTCTCTGCGCGGCGGGTCCACACGTCCAGATCGGTCGGTTGAAGCGCGGGCAGCTCCTTGCCTGGCACCAGGCGCCACGGGGTGGTGCCGCCACGGCCTACGAGCTGGTCCAGAGCAAGCTTCTTCACGCGCAGGTCGTTTTCGGCGGCAATTTCGCGGGCTATCACCAGGTCGAACTGGGCCTGCGCTTCGCGCGTGTCGGTGATGGTGCTGGTGCCCACTTCGAAATTGCGCTTGGCGGCAGCCAATTGCTGTTCCACGGCCGCTTTCTGGGCCTTGACGAAGGTCAGGTTGTCTTCTGCAGCCAGCACGTTGAAGTAGGCATCCGCCAGCCGCACGATGAGGGTCTGTTCGGCGTTTTGCAGCTGCGCCTCGGCCGCCTGCAGCGACTTTTGGGCCTGTTCCACGGCCAGCCGGTTGGCCGGACGGTACAGCGGCTGGCTGGCCGCAAGTGCCGCGCTTTGGGCATTGCGGGTGCGGTCAAAGCCTGCCACGTCGCTGTCTATGCTGGACCAGTTGGCCCCGGCCGTCAGTGCCACGTTAGGGCGCACACCTGCATACGCCTGTTCAGCCTTGGCCTGGTCGGCCTCGTACTGGGCGCGGGCCGACAGGTAGGTGGCGTCGTAGGCTTTGGCAGCTTCGTACAGGCTTTGCAGGTTCTGTGCCTGAGCAGGCATTGCCAAGAATGACGCCACGGCAGCCAAGGCCAGGGCGTGGCGCTGGAACGTGGGAGCATAGGAAGCGTGGCGTTTTGTCATGGTGGGGCCTGAGTGAGAGTAGTGAGTCAGTAACGCGGAACAGACGGGTCCACTTCATGCGACCAGGCATCGATACCGCCGTGGATATTCACCACGTTGTCGTACCCCTGGTTCTTGAGGAAGTAGGCCACCTGGGCACTGCGGCCGCCGTGGTGACACAGGCAGGCAATGTGCTGGTCGCGGGGCAGTTCGTTCAGGCGTGCGGGAATGCTGCTCATGGGCATGTGCACCAGCTCGAAGCCCTGCGCCTTCACGCAAGCGGTCTGCACCTCCCAGGGCTCGCGCACGTCCAGCACCAGAGGCAGGCCCTGAGCGCCTTCGCTCTTGCACTGTTGCAGCCAGTCGGCCAGTTGGGCGGGGCGGATGCTTTGAATCACGTCAGGCTCCAGGCTCAGAACTGGAAGCGGGTGGGCTCGGGCACGTTCTGCAGCCGGGCGGCCACGGTGTCCCAGGGCTGTTCGGTATGGAACGTGGCGGGGCCAACGCGGCGCACGATGGTGGCGCGCATGACTGGCTCCTGGCCCACCACCGCCCACAAGCGGCCGCCAGTCTTGAGGAGTTCCAGCAGGTCGGCAGGCACCTCGGCCACCGAGCCGCTGAGGATGATGGCGTCGTAAGGCGCGGCACTGGCGCAGGCTGCAAAGCGGTGAGCGGCGGCGTCGGCTTCCCGGACGTCCACGTTGGAAATGCCTGCACGTTGCAGGTTGTCGCGTGCCTGGCGTGCCAGCGCGGGGTCGATTTCCATCGTGAGCACGCGGGCACACAGCTTGGACATCAGCGCGGCCATGTAGCCAGAGCCCGTGCCGATTTCGAGCACGTTGTCGGTGGGTTGCAGGGCCAGGTCTTGCAGCGCACGTGCTTCCACCTTGGGGGCGAGCATGCACTGGCCTTCGCGGGCCGGGGTCGCCAGGGGAATTTCCATGTCGGCCAGGGCCATGCTCTCGTAGGCGGCGGGCACAAACTGCTCGCGCTTGAGTTCGCCCAGCAGTGCAAGCACGTCAGGATCCAGCACCTCCCAGGGGCGGATCTGCTGCTCAATCATGTTGAAGCGGGCCTTCTCGAAGTCGAAGGAGGGGGTGCCAGTGCTCATAAATACTCCGGTGGGTATATTAGCCGATTCTTGATCATTTTACTTAACGGCGGGGAGTGCATTCGCGGAGCCGGCCTGCAGCAGGCCACCCAGAACCAGCTGGGCCTGCGTTTCAATGAAGGTTTCGGGGTCGATGGGCTGGGTGCTGGCAACGCAGGGGGCCATGGAGTGTTTCCAGAGCATCAGGAACATCATTGGCGAGATGAGGGCGTAGATGCCGTAATCCAGGTCGATGGGGCGGAATTCCCCCCGGGCGATGCCCCGTTGCAGGATGCGCTTGAGCAGCAGGTTGCCGGGGAGGATGACCTCTTGTTCGTAGAAGGCGGCGATTTCCGGGAAGTGCGCCGCCTCCGTCATGACCAGTTTGGTGATGCCCGACAGCCGGGTTGCCCCCAGCCGTTGCCACCATTGATGAAGGCAGTAGCGCACCATCTCTTCAGTGGTGCCGGTGAATCCTTCGAATTCGGCCTGCCATTCCGTGAAAAGACCAGAAAGGTTCTGGCGCACCACGGCCTTGAACAACTCCTCTTTGCTGGGGAAGTACAGGAACAGCGTGCCCTTGGAAACGCCAGCGCGGCGCGCCACCTCCTCCACGCGGGTGGCGGCGTAGCCTTTTTCAACGAACAGGTCGAGCGCGGCGTCCAGCAACTCGCCGGGGCGGGCTTCCTTGCGTCGGGCGCGTTTGGCGGTGAGGGAGGGGGTTTCCATGTAAATTAATGACCGGCGGGTTATTAATGTAACTCCGAATGGCTTAACCGTATACCCACTCGGGTAATTTGGCCGTTGTCTACCTGCCGGACACTGAATTCCGCGTGCCCCAGGCTGGCGTGGTCACCTTCCACGGCGGGGCGCAGCAGGCAGGCTTGCAGCCATTGGGCAACGGTCTGCCCGCTGGTGCCGTCGGCCAGGGGCAGCCCATAGAAGGCGCACAGGTCCGCCAGAGGCGTGTGTCCCGGCACTTCGAAATCCCCGAAGATGGTCCGGGCCTTGGCCACATCGTCGGCATCGGGCAGCGCAACCTGGGTGCGGCGTGCACTCCAGGCGATGGTGGAGCCCTGCAGCAGCAGTGAGGCGAGCACCACCACGAAGGCGACGTTGAAGTAGGTCTTGGCACCATCAACACCCGCCATGACCGGGAAAACGGCCAGGACAATGGGCACAGCCCCCCGCAGGCCGACCCAGGAAATGAAAGTGATTTCCTTGCCGGTGAAGCGCAAGGGTTTGAGGCAGAGCCAGACCGTCAGGGGCCGCGCCACCAGCATCAGCACAGCGGCAACGCCCAGCGCGGGCCACAGCGTGCGCAGAGCGTCGGTGGGCGTGACCAGCAGACCCAGCAGCAGGAACATGCCAGCCTGTGAAAGCCACGCAAAACCGTCCATGGCCGACATGGCTGGTGCCACGTTCTGCGACGCGCGGTTGCCCGTGACCACGCCGAACACATAGACCGCCAGGAAGCCCGAGCCACCCAGCCAGGTGGTGAGCGCGAAAACACTCATGCCAGCAGACAGGATGAGCAGCGCCCGTGCACCGCCCCCGGCGTCGAGCCACGGCGTGAGCTTGTGGAGCAGTGCCGCAAACCCGGCGCCACAGCCAACCCCAAGCAGCGTGCCCCAGCCGAACTGCAGTGCGAGGTTGATGACCGTTTCCTGCCACGTAGGGGCGGGCAAGGTGGTGGTGCTGGCCAGCGCCCAGCCGATGAGCGCCAGCGTGAGGTACACGGCCATCGGGTCGTTCATGCCCGATTCAATTTCCAGTGTGGCGGCCACCCGTTCATTGAGCCTGACGCCAGAGGACTTGAGCAAGGCGAACACGGCCGCGGCATCGGTGGAGCCAACAATGGCACCCAGCAGCAGTGCCAGAGGCCAGCTGAGGTCCAGCAGCCAGTGCGCGGCTACACCCGTGGCGCCTGCGCACAGCACAACCCCTAGCGTGGCCAGCCACAGTGCGGGTTTGAGTCCCGTGCGAAAGGTGGTGAACTGTGTGCGCAGGCCACCATCGAGCAAGATGACGGCCAGCGCCACGTTGCCTACCCAGAAGCTCAGCCTGAAGTCGTTGAACTCAACACCGCCGGGGCCATCCTGCCCCAGAAGCATGCCCGCAAACAGGAAGACGAGCAGGAACGAAAACCCCAGCCGCGCCGAAAACAGGCCGGCCAGCAGGCTGAGCAACACCAATCCCGCGGCGGTAAGAAGGGGAATGGCCATGAAGTCTAGAGATGGCATCATCGTGTACCGAACCTAGCACAAAAGCGTTGGAGTCTGACGATGAATGGCATGCAAGTGGTGGGCCTGGGTGGCGGCTGTTTCTGGTGCACGGAGGCAGTGTTCGTGCGGGTCAAGGGCGTGGTGGATGTGGAGTCTGGCTACTGCAACGGCCAGCACCCCAATCCCAGTTATGAGGACGTGTGCACCGGCGCCACGGGGCACGTGGAGGTGGTGCGGCTGACCTACGACCCCGAGGTGATCGGGTTGCGGCAACTGCTGCAGATTTTCTTTGCGGTGCACGACCCCACCACCCTGAACCGGCAGGGCCACGACGTGGGAACGCAGTACCGCAGCGGCATTTACTGGACAGACCCGGCGCAGGAGGCTGTGGCCAGGGAGGTGATGGCGGAGCTGGAGGCCGATGGGGGCTACGGCGCGCCGCTGGTGACCGAGGTGCTGCCCCTGAGCAATTACCACCCCGCCGAGGAATACCACCAGGACTACTTCGAGAAGAATCCCTACCAGGGTTACTGCCTGGCCGTGGCCGCCCCCAAGGTGGCGAAGCTGAAGAAGGTCTTCACGCAGTGGGTGCGGTGACGCACGGACTCGCCGCTAAGATCGGCGGGTGAACTTCGCCAGCCATCCCGTATTCGTTTCCCTGACCCCGGTGTTCCTTCTGATTGCCGTCGGCTTCGCTGCCGGGCGGCGCGATTGGATTCGCGCAGACGCGGTGAGGGACCTCTCCAACCTGGTCTTCCTGCTGCTGATTCCCGCGTTGCTGTTCCGCACCATGAGCAATGTGCACGTGGAGCAGCTGGATCTGCGGCCGCTGGCAGCCTATTTCCTGGCGGCGCTGGCGCTGCTGGCGGCGTCCATGGTCTGGCGCGGCTTCAACTGCCGCAGCGTGGTGCTGGGGCTGGCGGGCGTGTTCTCGAACATGGTGATGATCGGCATCACCCTCATCGGTCTGGCTTACGGGCAGGCGGGTGTGGTGACCCTGCTGACACTGGTGTCGGTGCACGCCCTCATCCTGCTCACGGTGGGGTCGATCGTCCTGGAACTTGCGGCTGCCCGTGCGGCACGAGCGAGTGGCGGCGAGGCGCCCCACGTGCTGGCCACGGCGTGGTCCGCGTTCAAAGGGTCGCTGATCCACCCGATTCCGTTGCCCATCTTGAGTGGCCTGCTCTTTGCGCAGTCGGGCTGGACGCTGCCCGGGGTGGTGGACAAGCCGCTGCAGTTGCTGGGCAACGCTTTCGGGCCGCTGTCGCTCGTGCTGGTGGGGGTGAGCCTGGCGCGCACCCCCATGGCCGGGCACTGGCGGCCTGCCCTGGTGGTGACGTTGTCGAAGAACCTGGTGTTGCCCTTGCTGGTGGGGCTGAGCGCCTGGGCCTTTGGCATCACTGGGTTGCCGCTGACGGTGATGGTGGTGGCCGCTGGCCTGCCCATTGGGGCCAATGTGTTCCTGTTTGCCCAGCGCTACAACGTGGTGCAGGACCTGACCACCGCGTCCATGGGGGTGTCCACGGTGATGTCGCTGTTCACCCTCAGCCTGCTCATGGTCATCATGTCCTGGCTGGGGGCTTGAGCGGCTTCACTGGCTGATCTTCAGCCCTTCCTGCACCTGATACTCGAAATAGCGCTGGAAGCTGAACACCACGCCGGACATCAGGGCGATGGCGCCGAACATGAGGGCGAACACCACGGCACCGATGGTGAACCAGTTGGTGTGGCCGGGTTTGGCGTCAGCCGCCAGACCAGGGTTGTGGCGGGCGTTCCAGCGTTCCTTGTCGGTGAGCGCGTAGAGGATGGCCGTGAGGCAGGTGTACGCGATGAAGAAACCGAGGATGGGCAGCAGCACCCAGGACAGTTGATCGTCCTGCCCCAGGGTGTTTACCCGCTCTATGCCCCACAGGCCGATGGCCGTTGGAATGGGGTGCAGCCAGGCCCACAGGTCGCCTGGCCCGTAAAGGTAGAGGCGGTGCAGCCCCAGGGGTCCACCCAGGAAGGCGAGCCAGGCGGCGATGGTCTTGTTCTTCGCGCGGGTGCGCGGCAATGCGGTGGTGGTGTCCATGCGTGGCAGTGTGTTCAATCGCCGGAAAGTTCCGCGCCCGGCTCGGTGCTGTCGCCCGGCCCGATGCTTTTGTCCATCAGCACGATGTCCAGCCAGCGCCCGAACTTCCAGCCGCAGGATTTGACCACGCCCACATTCTGAAAGCCCAGTGAACGGTGCAGGCCCACCGATCCGGCGTTGGCAGAGTCGCCGATCACAGCCATGACCTTGCGCACGCCCACCGCTTCGCAGCGGGCCAGGAACTCGCTCAGCAGCGCCCGCCCAAGCCCCTTGCCCTGCTGGCCGGGCGCCAGGTAGATGGAGTCCTCCACCGAATAGCGGTAGGCGGCGCGTGGCTTGAACCAGTTGCCGTAGGCGAAGCCGATCACCGCCCCGTGCTCCTCGGCCACCAGGTAGGGCAGCCCTTTGGAGAGGACGTCGGCACGGCGGGCGGCCATGTCGGCCTCGGACGGAGGTTCGGTTTCAAAGGTGCCGGTGCCGTGCAGCACATGGTGGGCGTAGATGCTGGTGATGGCCGCAACGTCGGCGTCTGCACTGGGGCGGATGAGGATCATGACAGGAAGGGGGTGGTCTGGTTATAATGAAAAGCTTTGCAACGTTTCGCTGGCCGGGTGGTCAGTCGTGTGTCTCAGGCGTTGCGAAACTTTGTAGTACCACCCGAAGGATAAATCATGGTCGTCATTCGACTCTCCCGCGGCGGCGCCAAGGCCCGTCCGTTCTACAACATCGTTGTTGCAGACAAGCGCAACCGCCGCGACGGCCGCTTCATCGAGCGCATCGGCTTCTACAACCCCCTGGCCAAGGGTGGTGAAGAGCCCCTGCGCATTGCCCAGGACCGCCTGACCTACTGGATGGGCGTGGGTGCACAGCCTTCCGAGACCGTTGATCGCCTGATCAAGCAGGCCGCCAAGGCTGCCCCGGCTGCTGCCTGAACGGGCTGACTGCTCGCATGGCTGCCGTGCCCGGCCTGGAACCAGCGCCTTTGCCGCTTGACGCGGTAGAGGTGGGCCGGGTGCAGGAAGCCTGGGGCATCAAGGGGTGGGTGCGTGTGCATTCGCACAGTGCCGACCCCGAGGTGCTCTTTCAAGTCAAACGCTGGTACCTTGCTCCGCCGCAAGGGCGTTATGCCCGTGGTTTCGATGCCTTCACGGGCAGCGTGGCCTTGGTCGCGGCAGAGGTCAAGGCTCATGCCGACGGCATGGTTGCCCGGCTGGAGCCGGTGGCTGACCGCAACGCCGCCGAAGCGCTCAAGGGTGCACGCATCTTTGTTTCGCGCGCTGATTTTCCGGCCCCCAGTGGCCCTGATGAATATTACTGGGTCGATCTGATCGGCCTGGACGTGGTGAACCGCGAAGGTGTGCACCTGGGTGTAGTGCGCGACCTGCTGCCCACGGGCCCGCATTCCGTGCTGTGCCTGGAATACACCGAAGGCGACAAGACGCTGGAGCGGATGATCCCCTTTGTGTCGGTCTACGTGGACCACGTGGATGTGCCGGGCAAGCGCATCACCGTGGACTGGCAGCCCGACTATTGAAGCGCCGGGCCCCGCCAAGCGAACGAGGGCGCCGCACATGCGTTTTGATGTCATCACCCTGTTTCCCGAGCTGTTCGGGCCTTTCCTGACCCAGGGGGTCACGCGGCGCGCCTTCGAGTCTGGGCAGGTGCAGGTGAAACTGTGGAACCCGCGCGATTTCGCGCAGGGCATGTACCGCCGGGTCGATGACAGGCCTTTTGGTGGCGGCCCTGGCATGGTGATGATGGCCGAGCCGCTGTTCCGTTGCTGGCAAGCCATCCGTGACGATCGCGCTGAGACCGAGCTGGCGCCAACGGTGCTGTTTTCTCCCTTGGGTGAGCGTCTGGCGCACCCCGTGGTGGAGCGCTTTGCCCACGCTGCCGGGGCCATTCTGGTGTGCGGGCGCTACGAGGGGCTGGATCAGCGCTTCATCGACGCGTGCGTGGACGTGCAGATCAGCCTGGGTGACTTTGTTCTGTCTGGCGGAGAGATTGCGGCGCTGGCCTTGCTGGATGCCGTGACACGCCTGCAGCCTGGTGTGCTGAACGACGAGGGCAGCCACCAGCAGGACAGCTTTAACCCCGCGCTGGACGGCTTGCTGGATTGCCCGCATTACACGCGACCCGAGGTATGGGAAGGCCCTGCGGGTGAGGCAGGCGTGCCGCCGGTGTTGCTGTCGGGGCACCACGGCCATATCGAGGCCTGGCGGCGACAGCAGCGGCTGCTGGCGACGGCAAAGTTGCGGCCTGACGTGCTGGCTGAAGTGCGCCGGGCGGGCGGGCTTGCGCCGCAGGACGAGCGCTGGTTGCGCGAGCACTTGAAGGGTTGACTGGCCGCGCGCTATAATGGCGGGCTTTCGATCCTCTGGCTGGCCGCCTTGATCGGGTGCGCCCAGGTTGGCGCCTTGAAATCCAGGCCTTTTGTGCAGCGCAGCCATGATCGAGATTCAAGGAAACCATGAACCTGATCCAAACCCTTGAGCAAGAAGAAATTGCTCGCCTGAACAAGGAAATCCCCGCATTCGCGCCCGGCGATACCGTGATCGTCAGCGTGAACGTCATCGAAGGCAACCGCAAGCGCGTGCAGGCCTACGAAGGCGTGGTGATTGCCAAGCGCAACCGTGGCCTGAACTCCAGCTTCATCGTGCGCAAGATCTCCAACGGCGAAGGCGTGGAGCGTACGTTCCCCCTGTACAGCCCCCTGATCGCCAAGATCGAGGTCAAGCGCCGTGGTGATGTGCGTCGTGCCAAGCTGTACTACCTGCGTGAGCGCAGCGGCAAGTCTGCCCGCATCAAGGAAAAGCTGGGCGCGTAAGCTGCCGGCTTCAGCCAAGAAAAACGCCTCCTTGCGAGGCGTTTTTTTATTCCCCCGCGCATTGCTTTGCGGGGCATGGCGTGGGGTCAGAGCTCCTCGACGCGTTTGGGCGGGTAGCTGTCCCAGCTCTGGCAGCCCGGGCAGTGCCAGAAGTACTGGCGTGCTTCGAAACCGCACGCGGCGCAGCGGTAGCGCTTGAGGGGCTCCGATGAGCGCTCGAGCGCTGTCTTGACCAGTTGCTCCTGGTCGGCGTTGCCGAAATGCTCTCCGGCCAGCCAGAGGGATGCTGCCACCAGGGAAGGTTCGCTGCGAAGGTGCTCGATGTAGAGCTGCCGACCTTGGGCGGCATCGTCCTGCAAGCTGGCCAACGCCTGTGTGATGTCCAGCGAAATGGGGTGTGACGCCCGATACGCCTCAAGGATGGCGCGCGCCCGTTCTGTCTGGTGGCACAGGCGCGACCATTGGGTCAGGCTGTGTGCCACGAGCGGCAGGTGTGACGGTACCCTGCGGGACAGTTCCTCCAGGGCTTGCAGCGCCCCTTCGGTATTGCCAAGGGACTGACGCATGTCCGCCAGGGCGATCCATCCCCGGGCGGAAGAGGGGGTGCGAGTGACCAGAGCCTCCAGCAGGGTCAGCGCTTCGGCGGTCTTGCCCTGGCGGCGCCAGGCCTCGGCTTGTTCGCAGCGGTAGTGGGCCTGCCTGAGTTCAAAGGACCCATGCTCCTGGCCCTCAAGGTGCGACGCTGTGTTGGCCGCCTGTTCCCAATCACGCGAACGTTCGTAGATGGCCAGCAAGGACAGCCGGGCTTCTGCTTCAAAGGCTGTGCCCTCCAGCTTGCGCAAGGCGTTCTCGGCCCGGTCCAGCAACCCGGCCTTGAGGAAGTCTTGCGCCAGCGCGTGCTGCGCTCGGTCTCGGTCCTTGCCGGAAAGGTCGCCTCGCTGGAGCAGGTGCTCGTGCACCCTGACGGCGCGGTCGTAGTCGCCGCGCCTGCGAAACAGGTTGCCCAGGGCAAAGTGCAATTCGGACGTGTCGGGGTCGTTCTGTACGGCTTCAATGAAGGCGTCGATCGCCTGGTCCTGCTGTTCGTTGAGCAGGTGGTTCAGACCGCGAAAATAGGCGCGGGGCGCCTGTCGGCCTTCAAGGCGCCATTGGCGCAGGTCGAAGCGGGAGGCTACCCAGCCCAGGGCAAATGCCACGGGCAATGCCCAGAGCAGCCAGGCAAAATCAAATTCCATGCGGAGGGGTGTCGTCGTTGGGGGCTGTGGATGCCACGGCTGGGTTGGCCTGCCTGGATGGGGCATGAGCGCGCTTTGCACGTAGCCAGATGGGCAGCATCACCGCGATGCCCAGGAAGACACCCAGCGCCAGGGCGATCAGAAGCACCAGCACCAAAGGCGCTTGCCAGTGTGCTCCGAAGAACAGGTTGACCTGTACCGCCTCCTGGTTGTTCAGGGCGAAAGCGAACAGGGTAAAAAAAATGGCTGCCTTGAGCAGCCACGAGAGGTACTTCACACAATCCCCCAGGTGGTGGAAGGATTGTAGCGGCGAAGGCCGCGTGTCAGGCGCCTTGCCCCAGCGCCCGTGGCGTGTGGGCGTCCACCTGCTCGCGCAGGGCTTTGCCTGGTTTGAAGTGCGGGACGCGCTTTTCAGGAATGGCGACACTTTCGCCCGAGCGCGGATTGCGTCCCATGCGCGCGGGGCGGTGGTTGACCGAGAAGCTGCCGAAGCCGCGTATCTCGATTCGCTGCCCCTGAACCAAGGCTTCGGACATGGCTTCCAGGATGGCCTTGACGGCCAGTTCGGCATCGCGCTGCCCCAGTTGGCTGAACTGGGCCGCGAGAGCTTCGACGAGATCGCTGCGTGTCATGTTGCTGAATGCTTGGAACGTGAAAAGGGCCCGACGCTTGAACAGCACCGGGCCCCAGTGCAAGGGTTAAGAATTAACCGTTGTTGCTGTTGTCCAGCTTGGCACGCAGCAGGGCGCCCAGGCTGGTGGTGCCAGCGTTGCCAGAAGACTGGCTCAGGGTAGCCATGGCTTCTTGCTGGTCAGCGGCGTCCTTGGCCTTGATCGACAGCTGGATGTTGCGGGTCTTGCGATCCACGTTCACCACCACGGCGGTCACTTCATCGCCTTCCTTCAGCACGTTGCGGGCGTCTTCCACGCGGTCGCGGGAGATTTCCGAAGCGCGCAGGTAGCCGATGACGTCTTCGCCCAGGTCGATCTCGGCACCCTTGGCGTCGACGGTCTTGACCTTGCCGGTAACGGTGGCGCCCTTGTCGTTGATCGACACGAAGGTGGTGAAGGGGTCGGAATCCAGCTGCTTGATGCCCAGGCTGATGCGCTCGCGCTCGACGTCCACGCCCAGCACCACGGCTTCAACTTCCTGGCCCTTCTTGTAGTTGCGAACGGCGGCTTCGCCGGTTTCGTTCCAGGACAGGTCGGACAGGTGCACCAGGCCGTCGATACCGGCAGCCAGACCCACGAACACGCCGAAGTCGGTGATGGACTTGATGGGGCCCTTGACCTTGTCGCCGCGCTTGGTCTGCTCGGCGAACTCGTGCCACGGGTTGGCCTTGCACTGCTTCATGCCCAGGGAGATGCGACGCTTGTCTTCGTCGATTTCCAGGACCATGACTTCGACCTCGTCGCCCAGCGACACGATCTTGTTGGGGGCCACGTTCTTGTTGGTCCAGTCCATTTCGGACACGTGCACCAGACCTTCGATGCCGGGTTCCAGTTCCACGAACGCGCCGTAGTCGGCGATGTTGGTGACCTTGCCGAACATGCGGGTGCCGGAGGGGTAGCGGCGAGCCACGCCCATCCAGGGATCGTCACCCATTTGCTTGAGGCCCAGGCTGACGCGCTGCTTCTCGGCGTCGAACTTGAGGACCTTGGCGGTGACTTCCTGGCCAGCCTGCACCACCTCGGAGGGGTGACGCACACGGCGCCATGCCATGTCGGTGATGTGCAGCAGACCGTCGATGCCGCCCAGGTCCACGAACGCACCGTATTCGGTGATGTTCTTGACCACGCCGGTAACGATGGCGCCTTCTTTCAGGGTTTCCAGCAGCTTGGCGCGCTCTTCGCCCATGGAAGCTTCGACCACGGCGCGGCGGCTCAGCACCACGTTGTTGCGCTTGCGGTCCAGCTTGATGACCTTGAATTCCAGGGTCTTGTTCTCGTAAGGCGTGAGGTCCTTGGTGGGACGGCTGTCGACCAGCGAACCGGGCAGGAACGCGCTGATGCCGTTGACCATGACCTTGAGGCCGCCCTTGACCTTGGCGCCGGTGGTGCCGGTGACGAAATCGCCGGATTCCAGGGCCTTTTCCAGGGCCATCCAGGATGCAAGGCGCTTGGCCTTGTCGCGGGACAGGATGGTGTCGCCGTAGCCGTTCTCCACGGCTTCCACGGCCACGGACACGAAGTCACCCACTTGGACTTCGAGTTCGCCCTGGTCGTTCTTGAATTCGCTGATGGGCACGTAGGCTTCGGACTTCAGGCCGGCGTTGACCACCACGTGGTTGTGCTCGACGCGAACGACTTCGGCGGTGATGACCTCGCCCGGGCGCATTTCGGCGCGCTTCAGCGATTCTTCAAACAGGGCGGCAAAAGATTCAGACATGTAGTTTCCTAGGCCACGCACCCGGCTGAATGGTTGAGAGCGCGTGGCATGTACAAAGACGCATCACCTGGCGGCGAGGCGGGTTGCAGGTTGAGAACCCTGGAGCCTGCGGGTGACAGAACACCCGGCGGGGCCTTCGGGGCCGGCCTCCCTTGCGGGAGGTTTCTGGTTCACACCCCCCGGAAGGGGCGCTTGGCCTGCCACCAGTCCAACACCTGCTGCACCGATTGCTCGATGGTTTGCTCGGAGTTGTCCAGCTGGAAGGCGTCTTCGGCTGGCTTCAGGGGAGCGTCCTTGCGTGACATGTCGCGCTCGTCGCGTGCCTTGAGGTCAGCCAAAAGGTCTGCAAGTTTAGCAGGGATTCCCTTGGAAATCAACTGCTTATGGCGGCGGTCGGCCCGCTTTTCGGCGCTGGCCGTCAGGAACACCTTGAGCGGTGCGCCGGGGAAGATGACGGTGCCCATGTCGCGCCCGTCAGCCACCAGACCGGGCAGGGCGCGGAAGCGGTGCTGCAGGTCAAGCAATGCCTGGCGCACCTGTGGCAGGGCAGAGACGCGCGATGCCGCCATGCCTGCGGCTTCGGTGCGAACGGCGTCGCTAACGTCTTCGTCTTGCAGCAGCACCTTGCCCGCAGCAAAGCTCACGGGCAGCGTGGCTGCGAGTTCTCCCAGACGGCTGGCGGTTTGGGGTTGTGCAAGGGACGCGGCGTCGGTGGCAATGCCTGCGCGCTCGGCGGCCAGGCCCACCAAGCGGTACAGCACGCCAGAGTCGAGCAGGCCGTAGCCGAGGGCGGCAGCCACTTCAGTGGCCAGCGTCCCCTTGCCCGACGCGGTGGGGCCGTCGATGCAGATGACGGGGATGTCGCTGGCCTCCGCCTGGCAGACGCTGAAGAGCGTTTCGAAGTAGTCCGGGAAGGTCTTGGCGACGCACTTCGGGTCTTCGATGCGCACGGGCACCCGCGCGGGGTTGAACGTGGCCAGCGAGAAGCACATGGCCACGCGGTGGTCGTCGTAGGTGTGGATGCTGGCGGCTTTCCAGGCCTGCGGCGGGGAGACGCGGATGTAGTCCGGCCCTTCCTCTACCGTGGCGCCCAGCTTGCGCAGTTCGCAGGCCATGGCGGCAATGCGATCGGTTTCCTTCACGCGCCAGCTGGCAATGTTGCGCAGGGTGGTGGTGCCGTCGGCATATAGCGCCATGACGGCCAGGGTCATGGCCGCGTCGGGTATGTGGTTGCAGTCCAGATCGATGGCCTTGAGCGGCCACGCCCCACGGCGGATGTGCAACTGGTTGGCGCTGCCTGTGACCACGGCCCCCATCGCTTGCGCGGCTTCCACGAAGCGGATGTCGCCCTGGATGGACGACAGGCCCACACCTTGGATGGTGATGCCGTCTTGCCCGGCGCTGGCGGGTGCCAGCGCGCCGAGTGCGATGAAGTAGCTGGCGGAGGACGCGTCGCCTTCCACATGGATGCTGCCGGGCGAACGGTAGCGGCTGCCAGCGGGAATGGTGAAGCGCTGCCAGCCATCGCGCTGCACGGTCACGCCAAAGCGCTGCAGCAATTGCAGGGTGATCTCGATGTAGGGTTTGGAGATGAGTTCGCCCACCACTTCGATGACGACATCGTTCTGCGCGACGAGCGGCAAGGCCAGCAGCAGTGCGGTGAGGAACTGGCTGGAGACATCGCCGCGCACGCGGATGGCTTCACCGAGCTTCAGCGCCATTGGGTTGCCGTGGCCCAGGCGCAGGGGCGGGTAGCCTTCGTTGCCCAGGCACTGTACCGGGCAGCCCAGTTGGCGCAAGGCGTCTACCAAGTCGCCGATGGGGCGCTCGTGCATGCGCGCGATGCCGCTGAGTTCAAAGTCGCCGCCGTGCGTGGAGGCCAGCAGGGCCAACGCTGCAGTTAGCGGGCGCATGGCCGTGCCCGCGTTGCCCAGGAACAGCTTGGCGTTGCGCACTGGCAACTGGCCGCCCAGGCCACGCACCTTCACGCTCTGGCCGCCCAGGCGTTCCACCTGGCAGCCCAGCGTGTCGAGTGCGGCCAGCATGACGCGGGTGTCGTCCGAGTCCAGCAGGTCGTGAATGGTGGTTTCACCTTCGCTCAACGCGGCCAGCAGAAGCACGCGGTTGGAAATGCTCTTGGAGCCCGGCAGGGTGACGGTGCCACCGGCGCTGCGCAGGGGGGGGAGGTCGAGGAAGGGAATCGCGTACATGAGGAATTCAGAGGGCGGGCGGTGTCTGGCAGGCCGGTGCGGCCCCAGGGAGTTGCCATTGGGCGCGGGCGTCGCTCGCGCGCTGGATCAGTGAGCGCAAGGCCTCGGCGTTGCCGGAGCGCATGGCGGCCTGCAGTGCGTCGAGCGCCGCGCGGAAGTGCTCGGACTGGCGCAGCACTTCGGCCTGGTTGGCCATCAGGATGTCGCGCCAGACGCTGGGGTCGCTGGCGGCGATGCGGGTGAAGTCGCGGAAACCGGGGCCTGCCAGTTCCAGGAACTCGCGGGCCTGTGGTTGCCCTTCGATGGCGTTCATGGCAGCGAAAGCCAGCAAATGGGGCAGGTGGCTGACCGTGGCGTAGGCGGCGTCATGGGCCTCGGGGCTCATCAGGCGCACCTGGCTGCCCAGGGCCGTCCAGACCTGGCGTGCCCTTTCCACTTGTTCGGCAGCGGTTTCGGGCAGCGGCGTGAGAATGACCTGCCGCCCACGGTACAACGTGGCTTCGGCGTGATCGACGCCGGCGCGCTCCTTGCCCGCGATGGGGTGCGCGGGCACGAACCCGGCCAACTGTTCCTTCAACGCCCGGCGCGCGGCGGCCACCACGTCGGTCTTGGTGGAGCCCACATCCATCACCAGCGTCTGCGGGCCAACCAGGTGCCGCATCGCCTTGAAAGTGTCTTCCGTGGCCGCCACAGGGACGGCCAGCAGCACGATGTCGGCGCCGGACACAGCCAACAGCGCGGAAGGCGCTTCCACGTCAATAACGCCCAGTTCGCGGGCGCGCTGCATGGTGCTGGGCGACTTGCTGTAGCCCGCCACGCGCTTGACCAGTCCGGCCTGTTTGAGCGCCAGGGCGAAGGAGCCGCCCATCAGGCCGCAGCCGATCAGACCGAGTTGTTCGAACATCTGCCAGTGCTCCGTGCCGGGGTCAGTCGGTCACCGGGTAGGCACCCAGGATCTTGTAGTAGGCGCACAGGCTTTGCAGTTCCTTGAGCGCGGTGGCCACGTGCGGCTGAGACGGGTGGCCCGCAATGTCGATGTAGAAGTAGTACTCCCACTGCCCGGACTTGGCCGGGCGGGATTCGAAGCGCGTCATGGACACGCCATGGTTCTTGAGCGGCACCAGCAGGTCGTGCACCGCGCCCGGGCGGTTGGGCACCGAGACGACCAGGCTGGTGCAGTCCTTGCCGGATGCGGGCGGCATGGCCATGGTCTGCGGCAGGCAGATGATGGCAAAGCGGGTGCGGTTGTAGGCCTCGTCCTGGATGGCGTGCGAGACGATGTGCAGGCCGAACTGGGCCGCTGCACGTTCACTGGCGATGCCGGCCCAGGCTGGGTTGGTGGCCGCCAGCCGCGCCCCTTCGGCGTTGCTGGACACCGCTCGCCGCTCGGCGTTGGGCAGGTGGGTGGACAGCCATCCCTGGCACTGGGCCAGGGCTTGTGGGTGCGCCATGACGACCTCAATGCCGTCCAGCGAATTCACCTGACGCAGCAGGTTGTGGCGCACCAGCAGGCTTACCTCGCCGACCACGTGCACTGGCGAGCGCAGGAACAGGTCGAGCGACCGCGCCACCACGCCTTCGGTGGAGTTCTCCATGCCCACCACGCCGTACTGTGCGGTGCCCGCAGCTGTGGCGTGGAACACCTCGTCGAAGTTGGCGCAGTAGATGAGGTTGGCGGCGCTGCCGAAGAACTCGATGGCAGCCTGCTCGCAGAAGGTGCCTTGCGGGCCCAGCACGGCCACGCGCTGCGGTGCTTCCAGCGCCAGGCAGGCAGACATGATCTCGCGCCAGATGGAGGCCACGTGCTGGTTGAGCAAAGGGCCCTGGTTGTTGGTCTGGATCTTCTCGATGACCTGGGCCACGCGGTCCGGGCGGAAGAAGGGCGAGCCTTCGGCACGCTTGATTTCGCCGACCTTTTCGGCCACCAGGGCACGTTGGTTCAGCAGGCTCAGCAGTTGCTGGTCGATGGCGTCGATCTGCACGCGCAGCGCGCCCAGCGCCTCGCTCTGCACGGGGCCTGTGGGGGCCGGTTTCGGGTCGGTCATGTGGGAATGTCTCCGTGGCTGCGGCGGGCCCGTCAGGCCTGTGTTTTTTCGAATTCGCGCATGAAGTCGACCAGTGTCTGCACGCCTGCCAGCGGCATGGCGTTGTAGAGGCTGGCGCGCATGCCGCCCACCGACTTGTGGCCCTTGAGCTGCAGCAGGCCGCGCGCCTTGGCTTGCGCCAGGAAGGCGTCGTTGCGCGATTCGTCACGCAGCAGGAAGGGCACGTTCATGCGCGAGCGGCAGGCCTTGTCCACCTTGTTGACGTAGAGCTGCGAGCCATCGATGAAGTCGTACAGGAGCTTGGCCTTGGCGATGTTGCGCGCCTCCATGGCCGCAACGCCAGTGAGTGCGCCTTCTTGCTGGGCCTTGAGCCACTGGAACGTGAGCCCCGCCATGTAGATGCTGTACGTGGGCGGCGTGTTGTACATGGAGTGGTTGTCGGCCACGGTCTTGTAGTCGAACGCGCTGGGGCAGATCTGCAGGGCATGGCCCAGCAGGTCTTCGCGCACCACCACAAGCGTGACACCGGCCGGACCGATGTTCTTCTGGGCGCCACCGAAGGCCAGGCCGACGCGCGACCAGTCCACCGCGCGCGACAGCACGTGGGAAGAAAAGTCGATGACCAGTGGTACGTCGCAGCCCAGTGCGCGCAGGTCGGGCAGTTCCTGAAACTCCACGCCGTGGATGGTTTCGTTGCTGCACAGGTGCACGTAGCTGGCGTCTTCGCGCAGTTGCCAGGTGGCGGCGTCCGGAATCGCGGTGAAGCCACTGTCTGCGCCGCTGGCCGCCACACGGGCGTTGCCGTACTTCTGGCCTTCCTTGGCGGACTTCTGGCTCCAGCTGCCCGTGACGACGAAATCGATGGCCTGTGAAGGCCGCAGGCCTGCCAGGTTCATGGGCACGATGGCATTTTCAGCCAGGCCGCCACCCTGCATGAACAGCACGCGGTAATTGGACGGCACGGCCAGCAACTCGCGCAAGTCGGCTTCTGCCTGTTCGCAGATGGAGATGAACTCCTTGCCGCGGTGACTCATCTCCATCACGCTCATGCCGCTGCCATGCCAGTCGAGCATTTCGGCGGCTGCCTTGCGCAGCACGTCCTCGGGCATGGCCGCAGGGCCGGCGGAAAAGTTGTAGGGGCGGGTCATGAGGTCAGTTTGCGGCGGGTTCTTCACCAGCTTCGTCTCCGTTGATGTCGGCATTGGCGTCGTTCTCCACGATGCGCTGCAGACCGCTGAGCGTGGCGCCTTCGTCCAGGGCGATCAGCGTCACGCCCTGCGTGGCACGGCCGAGTTCGCGAATCTCGCTCACACGGGTGCGCACCAGCACGCCGGTGTCGGTAATGAGCATGATCTCGTCGTCGGCATGCACCAGCGTGGCGGCCACCACCTTGCCGTTGCGTTCGCTTTGCTGGATGGCGATCATGCCCTTGGTGCCCCGGCCATGGCGGGTGTATTCCACGATGGACGTGCGCTTGCCGTAGCCGTTCTCGGTGGCGGTGAGCACGCTTTGCGTTTCGTCTTCGGCTACCAGCATGGCAATCACGCTCTGGCCGTCTTCCAGCGTCATGCCCTTGACGCCGCGTGCGTTGCGGCCCATGGGGCGCACGTCGTTTTCGTCAAACCGCACAGCCTTGCCGCCGTCGCTGAACAGCATCACGTCGTGCTGGCCGTCGGTGAGTGCCGCGCCGATCAGGTAGTCGCCCTCGTCCAGGTCCACCGCGATGATGCCGGCCTTGCGCGGGTTGCTGAACTGGTCAAGCGAGGTCTTCTTGACCGTGCCCATGCTGGTGGCCATGAAGACGTAGTGATCTTCTGGGAAGCTGCGGAACTCGCCCGTCAGCGGCAGCACCACGTTGATCTTCTCGCCTTCCTGCAGCGGGAACATGTTGACGATGGGACGCCCGCGCGAGCCGCGCGAGCCGGACGGCGCTTCCCACACCTTGAGCCAGTACAGGCGGCCCCGGTTGCTGAAGCACAGTATCCAGTCGTGCGTGTTGGCAATGAAGAGCTGGTCGATCCAGTCGTCTTCCTTGGTGGCCGTGGCCTGCTTGCCGCGTCCGCCACGCTTTTGCGCGCGGTATTCGCTCAGGGGCTGACTCTTGATGTAGCCGCTGTGGCTCAGCGTCACCACCATGTCGGTGGGGGTGATCAGGTCTTCGGTGGACAGGTCTTGTGCGCTGTGCTCGATCAGGCTGCGGCGTGCGCCCAGCTTGGTCTGGCCGAATTCGGTCTTGATGGCCACCAGCTCGTCGCCGATGATGGCCGACACGCGCTCTGGCTTGGCCAGGATGTCGAGCAGATCGTCGATCTCTGCCATGACTTCCTTGTACTCGGCCACGATCTTGTCCTGCTCCAGGCCAGTCAGGCGCTGCAGGCGCATCTGCAGAATCTCCTGCGCCTGCGTTTCGCTCAGGCGGTACAGGCCGTCGGCCTGCATGCCGAATTCGCGCTCCAGTCCTTCGGGGCGGTAGTCGTCGGCGTTGACGACCGAGCCGTCTTCCTTGGCGCGCGTCAGCATCTGGCGCACCAGCTGGCTGTCCCAGCTGCGTGTCATCAGCTCGGCCTTGGCCACCGGCGGGGTGGGGGACTCGCGGATGATGCGGATGAACTCGTCGATGTTGGCCAGTGCCACGGCCAGGCCTTCGAGCACATGGCCGCGGTCGCGCGCCTTGCGCAGGTTGAACACCGTGCGGCGGGTCACCACTTCGCGCCGGTGCTGCAGGAAGATGTCGATCAGGTCCTTCAGGTTGCACAGCTTGGGCTGTCCGTCCACCAGCGCCACCATGTTGATGCCGAAGGTGTCCTGAAGTTGTGTCTGCTTGTAAAGGTTGTTGAGGACGACCTCGGGCACCTCGCCGCGCTTGAGTTCGATCACCACGCGCATGCCCGACTTGTCGGACTCGTCCTGGATGTGGCTGATGCCTTCGAGCTTCTTCTCGTGCACCAGCTCTGCAATGCGTTCCAGCAGGGACTTCTTGTTGACCTGGTAGGGAATCTCGTCAACGATGATGGCCTGGCGCTGGCCCTTGTCAATGTCTTCGAAATGGCACTTGGCGCGCATGACCACACGGCCACGGCCGGTGCGGTAGCCGTCCTTGACGCCGTTGATGCCGTAGATGATGCCGGCGGTGGGGAAGTCGGGCGCAGGGATGATTTCCATCAGGTCGTCGATGGAGGCATCCGGGTGCTTGAGCATGTGCAGACAGGCGTCCACCACCTCGTTGAGGTTGTGGGGCGGGATGTTGGTGGCCATGCCCACCGCAATACCGGCCGAGCCGTTGACCAGCAGATTGGGCAGGCGCGTGGGCAGGACCAGCGGTTCCTTCTCACTGCCGTCGTAGTTGGGCCCGAAATCGACCGTTTCCTTGTCGATGTCGGCCAGCATCTCGTGGGCGATCTTGGACAGGCGGATTTCGGTGTATCGCATGGCGGCGGCGTTGTCGCCGTCCACCGAACCGAAGTTGCCCTGGCCGTCCACCAGCATGTGGCGCAGCGAGAAGTCCTGCGCCATGCGAACGATGGTGTCGTACACCGCAGAGTCGCCGTGCGGGTGGTATTTACCGATGACGTCACCGACGATACGCGCCGACTTCTTGTAAGGGCGGTTCCAGTCGTTGTTGAGTTCGTGCATCGCGTACAGCACGCGGCGGTGCACGGGCTTCAAGCCGTCCCTGGCATCGGGCAGGGCGCGCCCCACGATCACGCTCATCGCGTAGTCGAGGTAGCTACGCCGCATCTCCTCCTCGAGGCTGATGGGCAGGGTTTCCTTGGCGAAAGAGGTCATGAGGCGCCTTGCGAGTATCGGGATAACCGCCCATTTTAGATGGCAGCGGGCGGGCGTTCCGAATCGGGCTTGGCTGCGCCAGGCGCCAGAGTTGCCTGCCGGTTGTGGTCGAGATGCAACAACTGCCATTTCGAAGGCCAGCCGACAGCGCTAGTCAAGCCCGCGACATGTGTGCGCATGAATGCTTGTGGCAGAATGGCGGAACCACTCGGTATGGCGTTGCTCAAACGCCATTCAAAAAAGTTTGCAGGTTGACCTGCGCCAACACCAAGAGGAAACCGATGAAGAAACTGAACAAAGTTGCCATGCTGTTCGCAACCGCCGCCCTGGCCACCGCTGCAGGCGCCCAGACCATTGACAACTGGCGCAATGGCAGCGGCGATCTGGTTTGGAAGAACGGTACCAACGAACTGTGCTGGCGCAATGCCAACTGGACCCCCGCCACGGCGGCCCAGGGTTGCGACGGCGCCATCGTTCCCCAGGCTCCGGCACCCGCTCCGGCACCTGCCGCTGCCCCCGCTCCGGCTCCTGCTGCTGCCCCCGCTCCGGCACCCGCACCTGCTCCGGCACCCGCCGCTGCCGCTTCCAAGGTGACCTACGCTGCTGACGCCTTCTTCGATTTCGACAAGGCTGTGCTGAAGCCCGAGGGCAAGGCCAAGCTGGACGACCTGGCTGACAAGGTCAAGGGCATCAACCTGGAAGTGATCATCGCCGTGGGCCACACCGACGCCACCGGTCCTGACGCTTACAACCAGAAGCTGTCCGTGCGCCGCGCCGAAGCCGTGAAGGCCTATCTGGTGAGCAAGGGCATCGATGCCAACCGCGTGTACACCGAAGGCAAGGGCGAAGCCCAGCCCGTGGCTGACAACAGCACCCGCGAAGGCCGCGCCAAGAACCGTCGCGTGGAAATCGAAGTGGTCGGCACTCGCGCCAACTGATTTCGAGTCTTTCCAGACGTCACAGGAAACCGCGCCCAGGCGCGGTTTTTTGTTGCCTGAGGCGATAATGCCTGCATGGACAAGACCGTCAATGCCGACCCGGCCGAACTGGCCAAGTTTTCCGACCTGGCCCACCGCTGGTGGGACCCCGAGAGCGAATTCCGCCCGCTTCACCAGATCAATCCCTTGCGTCTCGACTGGATCGACCGGCAAGCCGCGCTTGCTGGCAAGAAGGTGCTGGACGTTGGATGTGGCGGCGGTATCTTGGCCGACGCCATGGCCCGCAAGGGCGCGCAGGTGCTGGGTATCGACCTGGCGGCCAAGGCCTTGAAGGTGGCCCAGCTGCACGCGCTGGAGGCCGCAACCCCCAATGTGACTTACCGCGAGGTGAGCGCCGAGCAGCTGGCTGCCGAGCAGCCTGGGACGTTCGACGTGGTTACCTGCATGGAGATGCTGGAGCACGTGCCCGATCCCGCCTCGGTGGTGCAGGCGTGTGCAACGCTTGTGAAGCCCGGTGGATGGGTTTTCTTTTCCACCATCAACCGCAACCCCAAGTCTTTCCTGTTTGCCATTGTGGGTGCGGAGTACGTGCTGCAGTTGCTGCCCAAGGGCACCCACGAGTACGCGAAGTTCATCCGGCCGAGCGAACTGGCGGGCTACTGCCGCCGCGCGGGGCTGGACCTGCAGGGCACGCGGGGCATGGAGTACAACCCCTTGACCCGGCGCTACTGGCTGAGTGCCGACACGAGCGTCAACTACCTGATCGCTACCCGCAAGGCCGAGGCATGAAACGTTTTGCTGGTGTGCAAGCCGTCCTTTTCGACCTGGACGGCACCCTGATAGACAGTGCCCCGGATCTGGGCTACGCGGTAGACCAGATGCGCGTGCGCCGCGGCCTGCCGTCTTTGCCCCTGGAAACCTACCGCCCCATGGCCGGCGCCGGTGCCCGGGGAATGCTGCATGTGGCGTTCGGACTCACACCCGATCACCCCGATTTTTTCAGCTACCGGGACGAGTTCTTCGACAACTACCAGGCCTGCATGACGCAGCGCACACAGCCTTTCGAGCGGGTGGACGCGATGCTGGAAGGGCTTTGCTCGATGGGCTTGAGCTGGGGCGTGGTGACCAACAAGTCGGAACGTTTCGCGCTGCCCCTGACCGCGGGCATGCCGCTGTTTTCATCTGCGGGAACCGTGATTGGCGGCGACACCACGCCATACCCCAAGCCTCATCCGGCTCCATTGCTGGAGGCCGCACAGCGCCTGGGGGTGCCGCCACAGGCCTGTGTGTATGTCGGTGACGACGAGCGGGACATCGTGGCGGGCAAGGCGGCGGGCATGCCTACCGTGGCTGCCCTTTACGGTTACCTGGGGTTGCGCAATGACGTGAGTGCCTGGGGCGCCGACGCGGAAATAGAAAATCCGCTGGAGCTCTTGAACTTTCTGGAATTGGCTTAAACTAAGACAGCACTGGGGCTGCATTGGTTTCGACGTGGGTTCGGGCACGCAGCAGGGCATGTCGAGGTTCTGTCACCTCGTAAAACCGCAGAAAAAAAGTAACTGCAAACGACGAACGTTTCGCACTCGCCGCTTAATCCGGTGAGCCTTGCAACAGCAGGCCGATAGGCTGGGCAAGGGCGGTCGCAAGACTGTCCAGGCTGCAAGGGAATTCATATCGGCTGGCTGACGGACGGGCAACTTGTCCGCCAGCGAGATTCAAGGTTGCTGGCCTGACATGCAGCGTGCCGCTGCGCGGCGTGTCGGGTAAGACCCAAAACAGACGGCTACACATGTAGAACTGCGCGAAGAAGGCTTGCGGACGGGGGTTCAAATCCCCCCAGCTCCACCACCTTGATGAACAAAGGCCGCTAACGACATACAGTTAGCGGCCTTTTTCTTTGAAAAATCAAGAATTTACCGTTCAGGGACGTACAAGTTTGTCATTGACAGCCAGTAAATTCGTGGGGAACAATGTGGGGAACATCCCCGTGTCTCTGGGTTTTGTGGGGAACAAGACCTGCTGCTGTGGGGTAAATCGCCCCCTTCGGTGTGGGGAACAGAGACGGAAATCCCAACATGCTGACCGATACCCAATGCCGTAACGTGACATGTCCGCCTGACAAGAAGCGGCTGCGTGTGACGGACTCAGGAGGGCTGTACCTGGAAGTGGCGCCCAATGGCTCTAAGCGCTGGTTCTGGAAGTTCCGTAAGGGCAACAGTGATTCCCGGCTGGCATTGGGCAGCTACCCGGCTGTGGGCCTGAACGCAGCACGGCGTGCACGGGATGCCGCCAAGTTGCAGCGGGCAGAAGGTACCGACCCCACCCAGGCCCGGAAGGTGGAAAAGCTCAAGTCGGTGAACCCCGCTGGTGACACCTTCAAGGTGGTGGCCTTGGAGTGGTACGAAAAGCAGGAGCCCCAATGGAGCGAAGCCCACGCGGTGCGGGCAAAGCGCCAGTTTGAGCGTGACCTATTTCCCTGGCTGGGTGAGCGGCGCTTGGCAGAAATTGAGCCGGTGGAACTGTTGGCGACTCTTCGCAAGGTCGAGGAGCGTGGTGCGGTGGAGACTGCCGACCGTGGTCTGATGCTGGCGCGGCAAGTCTGGCGGTATGGCGTGGCCACGGGCCGTGTGAAACGAGACATTACTGGCGACTTGAAGGGGGCGCTCTCTCCGTATCGCGGCAAGCACTTCGCCGCTATTACCGACCCCATTAAGCTGGGCGAACTGATCCGGGCAATCCGAGGCTACAAGGGCGGACCGGTTGTGCGAGCTGCTCTGCAGTTGGCGCCACTGCTGTTCCAGCGCCCCGGAGAGCTGCGTGGAGCGGCATGGGCCGAAATCGACTTGGAGGCAGCGCTGTGGACCATACCAGCGGCGCGGATGAAGCGCAGCAAGGATGGCAAAGAAAACGGCGACCCTCACTTGGTCCCTTTGCCACCCCAAGCCGTGAAGATACTGAAGGGACTGAAACCCTATACCGAGTCCACGGGCCTTGTTTTTCCCGGTGAGCGCCAGCGCAGCAAACCGATTTCCGAGAACTCAGTTCGCTCAGCCTTGATTGCGATGGGGTACACCCCGGACGTCCAGACTTGGCATGGCTTCCGGGCAACGGCCCGCACCATGCTGGCCGAGAGGTTGGAATGTGATCCACTGGTCATCGAGGCTCAGCTTGCCCATGCGGTGCGGGATGCCAACGGCAGGGCCTACAACCGGACCACCTACCTGAAACAGCGACAGGCCATGATGCAGCAGTGGGCGGATTACCTGGACAAGCTGGCTGCAGGTGCAGATGTGATCGAGTTGAAGACGGCATGAAGGCGTAATCTCGCCTGTGGCGAGTTGCCTGTCTTGAAGATGGGATACATGATGACCGAGCATTTTCTGCCTCAGTGGGCAGCCCTCACCGAGGCAATGCGTCAACGGCGTGAGCTTCTGGAGCAGTTACTGCAGCAACAGGAGCATGAGGCCGCCCAAACTGGTGAACCTACACAACTGGAGCTGGAGCGTAACCGGTATTCCATGATTGCAGGTGCTCAAGAGTGGTACATCGGTGAACTGGAGGCAGCACTTTGGGTTGCTGAAGAGACGCTGAAAAGTGTTGGAAGAAAACCACCGACAAGAAACGAGCAAATCATTTCCGAGGTTCGATTTCTCCGGCATTGCGGGGAGTTGGATAAAGAGGATGCTATTGCGCGAGAGGCCGACGGGATGGAGAGGGCGGCCAGAGGTGATCCGCCTCTTGCTGTGGACGTCAACGCAGTCTGTGGGAAGGACGGGTTGACCATAAAGGCGGCCGTAAAAATGGGCTCTATGCCGTTTTGTGTGGAAACGCTTCGCGTCATGTCGGCATGGCTGGCGCGAACGGACTGGCCGG
>NZ_BAAGVK010000028.1:0-90273 GCF_054780915.1 Hydrogenophaga aquatica
CTGTCGTTCAAGTTCAAGGGCGCGGCCAAGGGTGAGAAGGTGGTGGTCAAGTGGACCGACAACAAGGGTGGCACCCGCACCGACGAGGCCGCCATTTCCTGAGGCTTCCCTTCCCTGGGCCATGTACCGGCATGGCCTGCAATAGCAACGAGGAGAACATACCGATGAAGAAGAACCTCTGTGCGCTGGCGCTGCTGGCTGCGTTTGGCAGCATGCATGCCGCTCACGCCCAGGATGCCACAGCCGAAGGCATCGCCAAATACCGCGAGATGCTGCAGGACGGCAACCCGGCTGAACTGTTCGAGATGAAGGGCGAGGAGCTGTGGAAGCAGAAGCGCGGCCCCAAGAACGCCTCCCTGGAAAAGTGCGATCTGGGCAAGGGGCCCGGTGTCGTCAAGGGCGCCTTTGTTGAGCTGCCCCGCTACTTTGCCGATACCGGCCGCGTGCAGGACCTGGAAAGCCGCCTGATGACCTGCATGGAAACCCTGCAGGGCATCGACGCCAAGAAAGAGGTCAACACCCGCGGCTTTGGCAAGGGCGAAACGGCCAACGTCGTGGCGCTGGCCACCTGGATTGGCGCACAGTCCATGGGCATGCGCTTCAACCTGTCGCAAGGCCACCAGGCCGAGCGTGACATGTACGAAGTGGGCAAGCGCCTGTTCTTCATGCGCGGCGGCCCGCACGACTTCGCCTGTGCCACCTGCCACGGTGAGGAAGGCAAGCGCATCCGTCTGCAGGACCTGCCCAACCTGACCAAGAACCCGGGTGACGGCGTGGGCTTTGCGGCCTGGCCGGCCTACCGTGTGTCCAACGGCCAGATGTGGAGCATGCAGCACCGCCTGAACGACTGCTACCGCCAGCAGCGCTTCCCCGAGCCCAAGTTCGCCAGCGACGTGACCATCGCGCTGGGGGTGTACATGGGTGTCAACGCCAAGGGCGCCGAGTCCATCGTCCCCGCCATCAAGCGCTGATCAGGAGAACAACGACATGCTGAAAAAATCCCTCATCGCACTGGCGATCCCCGCAGCTGCCCTGGCACTGGGCGCCTGCAGTTCCTCCCCCTCGTCGGCTGACTACGACAAGATGACCGCCGAGATCGTCAAGGCGTCGTTCGCCGAGCGCGGCATTGCCAAGCTGGACCGCCTGGAGCAGGACCTGGCCAACAAGGAATGTGCCGCCGCCGAAGTGGCTGGCAAGCCCATCGACGAGAAGACCGCCAAGGCCATTGAAGAAGCCGAGATGAAGACCATCAAATGGCCTTCGGACGGCAAGTTCCTGGGTGACTGGAAAGAAGGCGAGAAGATTGCCCAGAGCGGCCGCGGCCTGACCTGGAGCGACGATGCCAAGACCGTCAACGGCGGCAACTGTTACAACTGCCACCAGATCTCCAAGGAGGAAATCTCCTTTGGCACCATTGGTCCCAGCCTGTACAACTACGGCAAGCTGCGCGGTGTGACCGATCCCGACAGCCCCGCAGGCAAAGCCATCGTGGAGTACACCTGGGGCAAGATGTGGAATGCGCGTGCCTACAACGCCTGCTCGCAGATGCCCCGCGTGGGCCACAAGGGCATCCTGAACGAGCAGGACCTGAAGCACGTGATGGCGCTGTTGCTGGACCCGAAATCGCCGGTGAACAAGTAACCGCAGGCTCTGTCCGTTCGGTGCGGAGCAGGCAAAAGAAAGGGGCCCCTCGCGGGCCCCTTTCGCTGGGTGTGCACCGGATCGGGGTGCGGTGCCGGCCAGTGTTCAGGCCTTGCTGCGGCCGTCCAGGCTCCAGGCCCCGGCGCCCCAGGCTGCCAGCGTCAGCAGACCGCCAACCACGCCGATGTTCTTGAAGAACAGCAGTTGCTGCATGAACTGCTGCTCGGCAGGCATGGCCCAGTAGCCGTGGAAGAACACCGACGCAGCCAGGGTGAATGCCGCCAGAATCAGCGCAGCCCAGCGCGTCTGGAAGCCAACGATCAGTGCCAGACCGGCGCCGATTTCAACGACCACGGCAAGAGCTGCACCCACTTCGGGCAGTGGCAGGCCGACCGAGGCGATGTAGCCCGCTGTCCCGGAAAAGCCCGTGATCTTGCTGATGCCTGCAGGCAGGAACAGCAGGGCGAGCAGCAGGCGGCCGGCCAGGGTGAGCAGGTTTTGCAAAGGGGTAGGTGTCATTTCAATCTCCTGTGGTGGTGGGGAACTTGATGACACCGATTGTTCGCTTTGCCGCCTTCAGGAGGATCGAAATTATTCGCCGCCTGAATTCAAATGAATTGAATTAAGCGCTTCAGCCATCGGCGTTGATGCGGGTCACGAGCTGCTGCAGCACTTCGGCCGCGCGGTCATTGTCCACCTGGCAGGTGCCGGCGGCGTTGTGGCCGCCGCCGCCATAGGCCAGCATCAGCTCGCCCACGTTGGTGCGCGAACCCCGGTCCAGGATGGACTTGCCGGTGGCGAACACGGTGTTCTGCTTTTGCACGCCCCACATCACGTGGATGGAGATGTTGCACTGCGGGTACATCGCGTAGATGGTGAAGCGGTTGGTGGCCCAGATGGTGTCTTCGTTGCGCAGGTCCAGCACCACCAGGTTGCCGTGCACCGTGGCGCAGCGCTGGATCTGTTCCTTGGCGCGTGCCTCGTGGTCGAAGTACAGCTCCACGCGCTCCTTAACGTCGGGCAGCGCCAGGATCTGCTCGATGGTGTGGTCGCGGCAGTAGTCGATCAGCGCCATCATCAGCGCGTAGTTGCTGATGCGGAAGTCACGGAAGCGGCCCAGGCCGGTGCGCGAGTCCATCAGGTAGTTCAGCAGCACCCAGCCTTTCGGGTTGAGGATGTCGTCACGGCTGTACTGCGCGGAGTCGGCCTTGTCCACGGCCTCCATCATCTCGTCGCTCACACGGGGGAAAGTGGCCTTGCCGCCGTAGTGGCGGTACACCACACGCGCCGCCGACGGGGCCGTGGCGTCGATGATGTGGTTGGCACGTTCACCGGTGTTGCGCACCGTTTCCGAGGCGTGGTGGTCGAACGCCAGATGGGCGCCGGGCACGTAGGGCAGGTTGGTGGTGATGTCGCGCGAGGTGATGGCGATCTTGCCGTCCTGCATGTCCTTGGGGTGGACGAACAGGATGTCGTCGATCAGGTCGAGTTCCTTGAGCAGCACGGCACAGACGAGGCCGTCGAAGTCGCTGCGGGTGACCAGGCGGAATTTGTCGGACATGGGGCTCCTGCTCCTAGTGATGGGGTCTGCTTGAGCGCCATGATAGCAAGCCGCGCCCCGTTCCAGCTGACAGCTGCCGGGGCGGGTTCGCGTCACGCGGGCGGGGCTTCCAGCAGGCGAACCAGGGTGTGCAGTACGCGGTTGGCGGGCGTGGGCACGCCCAGTGCCTGGCCCCGGCGCAACACGTAGCCGTTGAGGTGGTCGATCTCGCTGGGCTTGCCGCGCATCAGGTCCTGCGCGGTGGACGAGTATTGCGAGGGCATGGTCTGCGCGATGCGTTCCACCGCCGCCCATGTGTCACCGGGTAGCTGCACGCCATCGGCCTGGGCCACGGTCAGGCACTCGTTCACCAGGTCGCGCATCACGTCTTGCACACCTTGCCCCTGGACCAGCCGGCCGTAGGGCAGGCGGCTGATGGCCGACAGGGCGTTGTACGCGCAGTTGAGGATGAGCTTGGCCCACAGCGCCCCCACCACGTTGTCGGATACCTGCGCCGGCACGCCAGCTTGGGCCAGGGTGGCGAGTGCGGCGTCGCTGCCGCTGAAGGGGCCGAATACCAGTTCGCCCCGGCCGTGGTGTTTGACGTGGCCTGGTCCGGCCATTTCGGTGGCCACGTAGACCACGGCCGGCACCACCGGACGGCCCAGCACCTGTGCCAGCCGGGGTGCGTTGTCCACGCCGTTCTGCAGGCTGAATACCAGTGTCTGTTCGCCCAGGTAGGGGAGCATGCTTCGCCCCGCGCTCTCGGTGTCGGTGGACTTCACGCAGAACAGCACCCAGTCGGCGCCTTGCACGCCCTCGGGACCGGTGCAGGCGTGCACGGGCACGTGTTCGCGGAAGGTCTGGGTGTCCAGCAGCAGGCCTTTGGCCTTCATGGCTTCGGTGTGGGCCGGGCGGCCAACCAGGGTTACTTCATGGCCAGCGCGCGCCAGCATGCCACCGTAGTAGCAGCCAACGGCGCCTGCGCCCATCACGGCAATTTTCATGGTTGGGGCTCCTGTGGGATGAGGCCGCAGCCGCGCAGAATCAGCGTGGTCACGTGCCTGGTGGCGCGCTCGAACTGGGCCTTGCCCTGGCGCCGAACGCCCAGCACGGCGCAGATCTGCGCGTCGAAGTCGGCATAGGTTTGCGTGGCAGACCAGATGGTGAAGAACAGGTGTGTGCTGTCGACGGGGGCCATGCGGCCCTGGGCAATCCAGCGGTCGATGACGGAGGCTTTCTTGCGCACCAGCTCCCGCAGTTCCTTGCGCAGCAGGTCTTGCAGTACCGGGGCGCCGTGCAACAGTTCGTTGGCGAACACGCGGGAAGCATCGGGCCGCTCGCGCGACAGGCGCATCTTGGCTTCGATGTACTGGGTGAGGGCTTGGGCCGGGTCGGCCTTCGCATGGATGCAGCCGGTGGGCGTGAGCCAGTCGGTGAGTGTGCTGGCGAGCACGGCGCGGTAGAGGTCGTGCTTGTTGCCGAAGTAGTAGTGCAGGTTGGCCTTGGGCAGACCAGATGCTTCTGCAATGGCGGCCATGGTGGCCCCGCCAAAGCCCGCGCGGGCGAACACCTTTTCGGCGGCTCGCAGGATGACGGCTTCGTTGGTCTGACGAATCTGGCCTTTGGTGTCGGCAGGCGGCTGCAGGGCCGGGAGTGTCGCTTTGGCTGGGGAGGAGGTAGCTTGCTTGGGCATGGCTTTGGGTAACAGCGTGCCTTGCAAGTCTAGGGCAGGTTGTGGGGGGTGTTGTGCTTTCTGTGTTTGGGGGGCCAAGGCGCGCCAGCCCCTGGGCGCACACGCCTTGGCAGAAGCACTGTTGGCACACCACCGGTTGCGCTCCACCATCTTTTGTCGCAGCGAGCGAGGTCTGCCGCCGCCAGCAAGACAGCGTGCCAATCAGAGGCCCCCGTGCTCCGCCGTCAGCGCATCCAGGAACGCCTGCGTCAGCCGCAGCGGTGCTGGCGACTGCCGCACTATTGCCGAGAAACGGCAGGTGTAGCGCAGCACCCCGGGCGCCACCGCACGCATACGCCCGGCGCGCACGAAGCCTTCCGCGTAGTGGTCTGGCAGAAAACCCACGAACGCGCCAGACAGCACCAGCGTCGCCACCGCCTCCTGGTCCGACGCCGTGGCCCGCCGCTCCAGCCTGCGCTGGTGCGTCAGCGCCATGTTCGGCGAGTGGTAACCCAGCGCGGCCAGGTCCTGCTGGCGCAGGTCGTCCCAGCCCAACGGCTCATCGTGCGCGTCAAACCACGGGTGGCCACGGCCCGCGTACAGCTGCATGGTCTCGCCAAACAGCTCGTGGTAGGCCAGCGTCTCGGAATGCCGGTGCTCGGGAATCACCCCCAGGTGGTAGCGCCCATCAATCACCCCGCGCTCGATCATGCCGATGGTGCCCACGTGCAGGTGCAGCGTGGCTTGCGGTGCCGTCTGCCGAAAGCGTGCCACCGCCTCGGCAATGTGCGCCTCGGGGTTGGAAGCGGTCTTCTCGAACAGTGCCACGTGCAGGTCGCCGCCCAGGCGGCGGTGGATGTCGTGCAGGCTTCCCCGGAAGGCGTCGGTGGCGGCCAGCAGGCTTAGTGCGGCGTCGTACACCTGCTCGCCTTCGGGTGTGAGCGCAAAGCCCCCGCGCCCCCGGCGGCACAGCACCAGGCCCAGGCGCGTTTCCAGGTCCTTCACGTGGCGGCTGATGGTGGACATGGCGATGTTCAGCTCCAGCTCCGCCGAAGCCATGCCGCCGCACTCCACCACGCTCTTGAACACGCGCAGCAGCCGCAGGTCGGCGTCGCCCAGCTGGCCCAGAACGGCCACGTTTTTTACTTGCATGAACTGTCAACCAAAGATGGATAAGTTTTCATTCATAAGAGTAACACCGGATTTCACAATTCACACATTCCCCTTTCAAAAGCGCCCACCATGGATCTGACCGACAGCCAGCACATTCAAGCCCGCCCCCGCACCGATGCCGCCTGGCTTGAAGCGCACTGGATGCCCTTCACCGGCAACCGCAACTTCAAGGCCGCGCCGCGCATGATCACCGGCGCCCAGGGTGCCTACTTCACAGACATCGACGGCAAGCGCATCTTCGACGGCCTTTCCGGTCTGTGGTGCACGGGCCTGGGCCACGCACGCAAGGAAATCGTGGAAGCCGTGAGCCGCCAGGTGGGCACGCTGGACTATTCACCCGCCTTCCAGTTCGGCCACCCGCTGTCGTTCGAGCTGGCCAACCGCATCGTCGAGCGCATGCCCGAAGGGCTCACCCACGTGTTCTTCACGGGCTCGGGCTCCGAGTCGGCCGATACCTCGCTCAAGATGGCGCGTGCCTACTGGCGCGCCAAGGGGCAGGCCTCCAAGACGCGCCTCATCGGCCGACTCAAGGGCTACCACGGCGTGAACTTCGGGGGCATTTCGGTGGGCGGCATCGTGGGCAACCGCAAGACCTTCGGCCAGGGCGTGGAGGCCGACCACCTGCCGCACACCCAGCCGCCTGCAGGGTCCTTCTACAAGGGCATGCCGCCGCAAGAGGGCCCGCATGGCGCCGCCCTGGCGGAAGAACTCGTCAACCTCATCAACCTGCACGATGCGTCCAACATCGCTGCCGTCATCGTGGAGCCTTTCTCGGGCTCGGCGGGCGTGGTCATTCCGCCGCAGGGCTATCTGCAGCGCCTGCGCGAGATCTGCACGCAGAACAACATCCTGTTGATCTTTGACGAGGTGATCACTGGCTTTGGCCGCTGCGGCACCTGGACCGGCGCCGAGGCCTTCGGCGTCACGCCCGATATCCTCAACTTCGCCAAGCAGGTGACCAACGGCGTGCAGCCCCTGGGCGGCGTGGTGGCCAAGAAGGAAATCTACGACACCTTCATGGCGCAGGGCGGCCCCGAGTACATGCTGGAATTCCCGCACGGCTACACCTACTCCGCACACCCCGTGGCCTGTGCTGCGGGTATCGCGTCGATGGAACTGCTGGCGCGTGAGAACGCCCCGCAGCGCGTGCGCGAACTGGCCCCGCATTTCGAGGCCGCCGTGCACGGCCTCAAGGGCGCCAAGCACGTGGCAGACATCCGCAACTACGGTCTGGCGGCAGGCATCACCATCGCGCCGGTGCCGGGCGAACCGGCCAAGCGCCCCTACGAAATCGCCATGGCCATGCTGGCCAAGGGCTACTACGTGCGCTACGGTGGCGACACCATCCAATTGGCGCCGCCCTTCATCAGCACCCCGGCCGAGATCGACAGCCTGGTCAGCGCCTTGGGCGATACGTTGCAGACCATCGCCTGAGCGCAAGGGCGCCTGTTCAGTCCGAGCGGTCGCCCATCAAGCCGCCGAGCAGGCCGCCACCCAGCACGGCGCCACCCAGCACCGAACCCTCTTCGCGCGAGCCGCCACGCTGCGGCGCCGCCGCGAAGATGCGCGAGGCCAGACGGGAGAACGGCAGGCTCTGTATCCACACATGCCCCGGGCCTTGCAGCCGGGCCAGGAACAGGCCTTCGCCGCCGAACAGCGCGGTCTTGATCTTGCCCACGTACTGGACGTCGAAGGACACGCTGGCGGTGTGCGCCACCAGGCAGCCGGTGTCCACCAGCAGGGTTTCGCCGGCCGCCAGGTCGCGCTGCACGATGGTGCCGCCCGCATGCACGAAGGCCAGGCCATCGCCTTCGAGCTTCTGCATGATGAAGCCTTCACCGCCGAAGAAGCCGGTGCCCAGTCGCCGCTGGAAATGCACCCCGATGCTCACGCCCTTGGCCGCGCACAGGAAGGCGTCCTTCTGGCAGATCAGCATGCCGCCGAAGCGGTCCAGCGGCACCTGCAGGATCTTGCCCGTGTAGGGCGCGGCAAAGGCCACCTTGCGCTTGCCTTGCCCCTTGTTCTGGTACACCGTGGTGAACAGCGACTCGCCCGTGATGAGCCGCTTGCCCGCGCCCAGCAGCTTGCCCAGCACACCTCCCTGGCTGGCCGAGCCATCGCCAAAGATGGTGTCCATCTCAATGCCGGCCTCCATGTAGAGCATGGAGCCCGCTTCGCCAATGGCGGCCTCGCCCGGGTCCAGTTCGATCTCGACGAGCTGCATGTCGTCGCCGTGGATGGTGTAGTCGATCTCGTCCATCGCCATGGTGGCGCCTCCTGAAACGCAAGGGTTGAATCTGGCAGACAAGCATAGCGCTGCCTAAGTTGCCCGTGCGAGGCGGCGCCCTGTTAAAGTTTCAAGGCGCATCAAGGCGTGTGTTCTCTGCTGGAATTCATCGATGGAGGCTGGATGGGCGTGTACCAATCGGGGCGGGTTTTCTTCGCCTGTTCTCTGCGCAATGCAGATGGCGCGGACGCCATGCCTTCAGCTTGACCATGAGCGAAGCTGATCGCAACAAGGAGCGGCTGGCGCTGGCGCTGGAGGCGGCCGGGCTGGACCTGTGGGAGAACAACCTGCTCACCGGCGAGGTCACCCGCAAGGCATTGAAAACGATGCTGGAGCTGGGCTACACCGAGGCAGAGGCGGCGGCTTGCGTCGATGAAATCTTCCAGCTCTTTCACCCAGACGACGTGGCCACTGTCAAAGCGGCGGTAGACGACCACCTCAGCGGCCGCACGCCCCAGTACCGTTGCGAGTTTCGCCTGCGCGCCAAGAGCGGCGAGTGGGTCTGGTACGCCAACTATGGCAAGGTCATGGACGGTGAGAGCAGCGCGCCGGGCCAGCGTTTCGTCGGTGTGACGTTCAACATCGACGACCGCAAGCGCAAGGAACACGAGATCGAGGCCATCAACCGCCAACTGGCCGAAAAGAACGCCTTGCTCGAGACCTACAACCGCCAGCTCGAACTGCTTGCCGCCACTGACGCGCTCACCGGGTTGGCCAACCGGCGCCGGCTCATGGAGCTGGGCGTCAATGAATGCAGGCGCACCGAACGTTTCCAGCACGCCTTGTCCCTGCTGATGATCGACATCGACTTTTTCAAGACCATCAACGACGCCTGGGGGCACCAGGTGGGAGACCGGGTGATCTGCGCCGTGGCCGACACCTGCAGTTCGCGGGTTCGCCTGGGGGTGGACACCGTGGCCCGGGTAGGCGGGGAAGAGTTCGTCGTCTTGCTGCCCGAGACCAGCCACGCCAGCGCGCGTGGCCTGGCCGAGTCGCTGCGTCTGGCGGTGGCGCAGCAGCAGGTGCCAGCGAATGACGCGGGCGACCACGCAAGCTTCACCGTGAGCATCGGCGTGGCCACTCATGACGGCCGGGGCATGACATTCGAGCAACTGCTCAACCAGGCCGACAAGGCGCTTTACCAGGCCAAGCAGGCGGGCCGCAACAACATCATGGGCTGACCTGGCCGCGCCCGGCTATGGCGCGCTTTGATAAATCCAATCAGCACCAGGCCCTGCAAGCCATACACTGACCTTGCGCCCCATTTCATCGCAAGGAGTTAGCCATGACAGCAGAATCGAAATGTCCTTTCAGCGGACAGCACGGTGCCCGCACCACGGCCGGTGTGCGGTCGAACCGGGACTGGTGGCCGAACCAGCTCAACCTGAAGATACTGCACCAGCACGCGCCCAGTTCCAACCCCATGGGGCAAGGTTTCAACTATGCCGAAGAGTTCAAAAAGCTCGATCTCGCGGCGGTCAAGAAAGACCTGTACGCGCTGATGACGGAATCCCAGGACTGGTGGCCGGCAGATTGGGGCCACTACGGCGGGCTCTTCATCCGCATGGCCTGGCACAGTGCGGGCACGTACCGCATTGCCGATGGCCGCGGCGGCGCGGGTACCGGCAACCAGCGCTTCGCCCCCGTCAACAGCTGGCCCGACAACGGCAACCTCGACAAGGCCCGCCGCCTCCTGTGGCCCATCAAGCGCAAGTACGGCAACAAACTGTCCTGGGCAGACCTGATGATCCTGGCGGGCAACTGCGCCATGGAATCCATGGGCTTCAAGACCTTCGGTTTTGCTGGCGGGCGGGAGGATATCTGGGCGCCGGAGGAAGACATCTACTGGGGCTCCGAGGCCGAATGGCTGGGCGACAAGCGCTACAGCGGAGACCGCGAGCTCGAAAACCCCCTGGCCGCCGTGCAGATGGGTCTGATCTACGTGAACCCCGAGGGCCCGAACGGCAAGCCGGACCCCGTTGCGTCGGGCCGCGACGTGCGCGAAACCTTTGCCCGCATGGCCATGAACGACGAAGAGACCGTTGCCCTGGTGGCGGGTGGGCACACCTTCGGCAAGGCCCACGGTGCGGGCGACCCGGCACTGGTCGGGCCCGAGCCGGAGGGGGCGCCACTCGAAGAGATGGGCCTGGGCTGGAAGAACGCCTTGGGCTCCGGCAAGGGCGTGCACACCACCACCAGCGGCATCGAAGGCGCCTGGAAGCCCAACCCCACCCGGTGGGACAACGGTTACTTCGACATGCTGTTCGGCTACGAGTGGGAACTGGTCAAGAGCCCTGCGGGTGCCTGGCAATGGCTGGCCAAGGACGTCAAGGAGGAGCACATGATCCCCGACGCCCACGACCCGGCCAGAAAGCACCGGCCGATGATGACGACGGCCGACCTGTCGCTGCGCTTCGATCCCATCTACGAACCGATTTCGCGCCGCTTCCACCAGGACCCGCAGGCGTTTGCCGATGCGTTTGCGCGTGCCTGGTTCAAGCTGACGCACCGCGACATGGGCCCCCGGGCGCGCTACCTCGGGCCGGAAGTCCCGGCGGAAGAGCTGATCTGGCAAGACCCCGTGCCCGCCGTCGATCACGCCCTCATCGATGCCACCGACATCACCACCCTCAAGGCCCGCATCCTCGCCAGCGGCCTGACGGTGCAGGAACTGGTGTTCACTGCCTGGGCGTCGGCGTCCACATTCCGCGGCTCAGACAAGCGCGGCGGCGCCAACGGGGCTCGCATCCGCCTGGCTCCGCAGAAGGACTGGGAGGCCAACCAGCCGGGCCAGCTGGCCAAGGTGCTTGGTGTGTTGGAAGGCGTTCGCAGCGCGTTCAATGCCGCGCAGGGCGGAGGCAAGAAAGTGTCCATGGCCGATCTCATCGTGCTGGGCGGCTGTGCAGGCGTCGAACAGGCTGCCCGGGCGGCGGGCCATGCCATCGAGGTGCCTTTCACGCCCGGCCGTACCGACGCCACGCAGGAGCAGACCGATGCCGAGTCCTTCGCCGTGCTGGAGCCCACGGCCGATGGCTTCCGCAACTACCTCAAGACGCGTTACTCGGTGCCCGCCGAGGAGCTGCTGCTCGACAAGGCGCAGTTGCTGACCCTGTCCGCGCCGGAGATGACGGTGCTGGTGGGTGGCTTGCGGGTGCTGGATGCCAACGCGGGCCGGTCCCGGCATGGCGTGTTCACGGCGCGCCCTGGTGTGCTGTCCAACGATTTCTTCATCAACCTCGTGGACATGGCCACTGAATGGCGGCCCACCTCGGCCACGGCAGAAACGTTTGAAGGCCGCGACCGGGTCACCGGCGCCGTGAAGTGGACGGCCACCCGCGTGGACCTGGTGTTCGGTTCCAACTCGCAGCTGCGGGCCCTGTCCGAGGTCTACGCCCAGGACGACGCGGGCGAAAAGTTTGTTCGCGATTTCGTCGCCGCCTGGGACAAGGTGATGAACCTGGACCGCTTCGATCTGAGGTGAAGGCTGTCCAGACCGGATAATCCTGGCATGCGCCCAAAAGGCGCACAGCCAGGATGATTCAGGAGTGGACATGTCTTTTCCCGTGGATGTGGTGGTGATGGCGGCCGGCAAGGGCACGCGCATGAAGAGCAAGCTGCCCAAGGTGCTGCACCGCCTCGGCGGCCGCGCGCTGGCCGCGCACGTGATCGACTGCGCGGCGCGCGTGGGGGCTCGGCAGGCGGTGGTCATCACCGGCCATGGCGCAGAGGTGGTAGAGGCCGCGCTGCACCCCCTGGCCACCGATGCGCTGCGCCTGCAGTTCGTGCGCCAGGAGCCCCAGCTGGGTACCGGCCACGCCGTGCAGCAGGCCGTGCCTGTGCTGGGTGACGATGGCGTGACCCTGGTGCTCTCCGGCGACGTGCCGCTGACGCGGCCCGAAACCCTGCAGGCCCTTGTCGCGCTGTGCGAAGGCAGCCATCTGGCGCTGCTCACCCTGGACATGCCCGACCCCACTGGCTACGGCCGCATCGTGCGTGACGCGGGCGGCGGGGTGCGTGCCATCGTTGAACACAAGGACGCGAGCGACGAACAGCGCCGCATCACCGAGATCTACAGCGGCATCATGGCCGTGCCCACGCGCCTGCTGCGCAGCTGGCTGGCGCGGCTGGACAACCGCAACGCCCAGGCCGAGTACTACCTGACCGACGTGGTCAAGTTCGCCGTGGCCGACGGCGTGCCCGTGCTGGCCCATCGCATCTCCGATGCCTTGCAGGTGGCCGGTGTCAACAGCCCGGCGCAGCTGGCCGAGCTGGAACGCGCGCTGCAGCGGCGCATCGCCGATGAACTCATGACCCAGGGTGTGCGCCTGGCCGACCCGGCCCGTTTCGACGTGCGTGGCACGCTCACCTGTGCGCAGGACGTGGAGATCGATGTCAACTGCATCTTCGAAGGGCATGTGGAGCTGGGTGAGGGTGTGCGCATTGGCGCCCACTGCGTCATCGCCAACGCCCGCATCGAAGCGGGCGCGGTCATCCACCCCTTCACCCACATTGATGGCGAGAAGGCCGGCGCGCGCGTGGGGCCGGGGGCGCTTGTGGGGCCGTTTGCCCGTCTGCGCCCGGGCGCGAAACTGGGGGCGGACGTGCACATCGGCAACTTCGTCGAGGTGAAGAACTCCACCCTGGCCGACGGCGCCAAGGCCAACCACCTGGCCTACCTGGGTGACGCCACGGTGGGCGCGCGCGTCAACTACGGCGCGGGCAGCATCACCGCCAACTACGACGGCGCCAACAAGCACCGCACCGTCATCGAGGACGATGTGCACGTGGGCAGCAACTGCGTGCTGGTGGCACCGGTCACCATTGGCGCGGGCGGCACGGTCGGCGGCGGCTCCACCATCACCAAGAGCACGCCGCCTGGCGCGCTGAGCGTGGCGCGCGGCAAGCAGGTGAGCATTCCCAACTGGACGCGGCCAGCCAAGGCGCCCAAGGCCTGAGGCCGCAACGACCGGGGCTTACCAGCCCCAGACCAGCGAACTTGCCACCCAGGCGTTGCCACCCCCCTTGGGGTTTTGCACCTGCACCCAGTCGCCCTGGCGGCGGGTGGTGCGCAGCACATCGCCGTAGCCCACGCTGCCCACCAGCGCGTGCTGTGTACCAGGGCCCGCGCGCAGGTTGGCGTTCTTGACCTTCACGATGTGGTGGCGCGTGTCGGCGGTGACGTTGCGGGCGATCCAACCCTGGTCGCCTTCAAAGTCCTGCACGCGCAGCCAATTGCCTTTGCGTTCCAGAACCTGCAACGGGTAGCCCTGGCTCAGCTTCCACAGCACCTGGGTGTCGGTGCCGGGGCCGGCGCGCATGTTCACCGTCTGGTTGCGCACGCTGACGAGTTCCTGTGCCCAGCTCGGGACCAAGGCGGTCAGGCACAGAGCGGTGGCGGCGATCAGGGTTCGGGCTGAGACCTGCAGGTGCATGCGAGCTTCCTCCTTCTTGATGCACGGTTTTCGATGGGCATGGAAACGGGACCGTTTCAGGGCATCAAGGTTCCCAAAATTATGCGCCCAATGCTCACACTCGCCATGCTGATCAGGGGGGTGAAGTGCGAATTTTTTCGTTTTCAGGCGAAGGCAGCGGTTGCTGTGGCGCAAATTTGCTACGTTTCGTGCTGAAAAATGTGCGCACGTTGCGCACATTGGCGTGTTGCGTGAACAGGCGCTGAGCCAGGGCCTGGTAGCCCGGCATGTCGCGCACGGCCACCACCAGCACAAAGTCCGGCCCGGGGCTCACGCGGTAGCACTGTTGCACGGCGGGGTCGGCCATGGCCAAGGCCTCGAAGGCGTCCAGGTGTTCCTGCCCCTGGCGGTCCAGGCTCACCTCTGCCAGCGCCGTCAGGCCATGGCCCAGCACGCTGGCCAGCCGGTCGGGGTGCAGCAGCGCCACGCGCCGTTCGATGATGCCTGCCTCCTCCAGCCGGCGGATGCGGCGCAGGCTGGTGGCGGGTGACACGCCCACCAGGGCTGCCAGTTCGTGGTTGGGGCGGCTGGCATCGGCTTGCAATGCCTCCAGCAGCCGGATGTCGATGCCATCTATGACGAAATCATTCATATTGAATGGTATTTTGCATCAGTATTTCATGGGCTGTTCTTGATGAAATTATCGGTCAAGTATCTATAAAAAATAACTCCATATTTCTGCTTGCTCAAACTAGCATCGCGCCATATTCACTTCTGACAGGGGTTGGAACATGTGCGGAATCGTCGGCGCGGTGTCTACGCGCAATATCGTCCCGGTGCTGGTGCAGGGCCTGCAGCGCCTGGAGTACCGGGGCTACGACTCCTGTGGCGTGGCCGTGCACATGGGCGCCCCGGCTGATGGCGCTGCAGCAAGCCCAGGGGCGGGCCTGCACCGCGCCCGCAGCACGGCCCGCGTGGCGGAACTGCAAGCCCAGGTCGGCCAAGACGGGCTGGCCGCAGGGACCGGCATTGCTCACACCCGCTGGGCCACCCATGGTGCGCCCGCGGTGCATAACGCCCACCCGCACTTCAGCCACGGCCCCGGTGCAGCGGCGGACGGGCGGCCCGCCCGCGTGGCGCTGGTGCACAACGGCATCATCGAAAACCACGCCGAACTGCGCGCTGAACTGCAGGCGCGCGGCTACGTGTTTGAAAGCCAGACCGACACCGAAGTCATCGCCCACCTGGTGGACGCTTTGTACGAAGGCGACCTGTTCCAGGCCGTGCGCGCTGCCGTGGCACGCCTGCACGGCGCCTACGCCGTGGCCGTCTTCCACAAGGATGAACCGCACCGCGTGGTCGGTGCGCGCGCCGGTTCCCCCCTGGTGCTGGGCGTGGGGCAGGGGGGCGAACACTTCCTGGCCAGCGACGCCATGGCCCTGGCGGGCGTGACCGACCAGATCGTCTACCTGGCCGAAGGCGATGTGGTGGACCTGCAACTGGGCCGCTACTGGATCGTCAATGCCCAGGGCGAGGCGCTCACCCCCGCCCAACGCCCCGTGCGCACGGTGCAGGCGCACAGCGGCGCGGTGGAACTGGGCCCCTATCGCCACTACATGCAGAAAGAAATCTTCGAGCAGCCGCGTGCCATTGCCGACACGCTGGAAGGCATCGAAGGCGTGGCACCCGAACTGTTCGATGGCCAGGGCGACCACGACAAACCCGGCACCGCCGCGTGGCGCGTGTTCAAGGAGATCGACCAGGTGCTCATCCTGGCCTGCGGCACCAGCTACTACAGCGGCTGTGTGGCCAAGTACTGGCTGGAAAGCATCGCGGGCATACCCACCCAGGTGGAAGTGGCCAGCGAATACCGCTACCGCACCAGCGTGCCCAACCCGCGCACATTGGTCGTCACCATCAGCCAGAGCGGGGAAACTGCCGACACCCTGGCCGCGCTGCGCCACGCGCAAAGCCTGGGCATGACCCACACGCTCACCATCTGCAACGTGGCCACCAGTGCCATGGTGCGCGAATGCGAGCTGGCCTACATCACCCGCGCGGGGGTGGAAATCGGTGTGGCCAGCACCAAGGCCTTCACCGCCCAGCTGGCCGGGCTGTTCCTGTTGACGCTGGCCCTGGCGCAATCCAAGGGCTGCCTGAGTGCGGAAGAGGAGGCGAGCCACCTCAAGGCCATGCGCCACCTGCCCGTGGCCCTGCAGGCCGTGCTGGCACTGGAGCCGCAGGTCATCCGCTGGGCCGAAGACTTTGCCCAGAAAGACAACGCCCTGTTCCTGGGGCGCGGGCTGCACTACCCCATCGCGCTGGAAGGCGCGCTCAAGCTCAAGGAAATCAGCTACATCCACGCCGAGGCCTACCCGGCCGGTGAACTGAAGCACGGCCCGCTGGCGCTCGTCACCAGCGCCATGCCGGTGGTCACCGTGGCGCCGAATGACGCGTTGCTGGAAAAGCTCAAGAGCAACATGCAGGAAGTGCGCGCGCGCGGCGGCGTGCTCTACGTGCTGGCCGACGCCGACACCAACATCCAGAGCGAAGAGGGCATCCACGTCATCCGCATGCCCGAGCACTACGGTGTGCTGAGCCCGCTGCTGCACGTGGTGCCGCTGCAGCTGCTGGCCTACCACACCGCCTGTGCCAAGGGTACCGACGTGGACAAGCCGCGCAACCTGGCCAAGAGTGTGACGGTGGAGTGACATTGACTTGCCAGCAATGGCTGATCCTGTAACATGCACACCATGTACTTCCTCTCCCTGCCCCTTTGCGCTGCCAACGCCGCACGAGCTGCGCGAGCCCGTCGCTCGCTGCCGTGTGCTGCGCGTGAGGGAAGGACGATGAGACCCTAAAGTACCCAGTCCCCTTTTCTCCCCCGAAGGCCACGGCTAACCCCCGTGGCCTTTTTCTTTGTCCCGTCGTTTTCTCAACCTGAAAGGCCCCTTGCCATGAAACCGCAGCCGCAACACCCGCAGCATTCCCACAAGCTCATGCCCATCACCGAGCGCCCCGCCGACCTGTTCGTGCGCGGCGAAGGGGCCTGGCTGTGGGACGCGGCGGGGCGGCGCTACCTGGACTGGTTGCAGGGCTGGGCCGTCAACGCGCTGGGGCATTGCCCGCCCGTCATCACCCAGGCCTTGCTGGCGCAGTCGCAAAAGCTGCTCACCCCCAGCCCGGCGCTCTACAACGAGCCTTCGCTGCAGCTGGCGGCGCGTCTGTGCGAGCTGACGGGCTTAGACCAGGTGTTCTTCGGCAGCACGGGGGCCGAGGCGAACGAGGGTGCGATCAAGCTGGCGCGCAAATGGGGGCGCACGCGGCGTGCAGGGGCGTTCGAGATCATCACCTTCGACAACGCCTTCCACGGGCGCAATCTGGCCACCATGGCCGCCAGCGGCAAGGCGGGCTGGGACCAGCTCTTTCCGCCCAACGTGCCGGGTTTCGTCAAGGCCCGCCTCAACGACATCGACTCGGCGCGTGCACTCGTCAGCGAGCGCACGGCGGCCATCATGCTGGAGCCGGTGCAGGGCGAAGCCGGGGTTCGGCCCGCGACGCGTGAGTTTCTGCGCGCGCTGCGGCAACTGTGCGACGAACGCGGCCTGCTGCTCATCTTTGACGAGGTGCAGACCGGTTGCGGCCGCCTGGGTGAACTGTTTGCCTTCCAGCACTTCGGTGTCACACCCGACATCGTGACCCTGGGCAAGGGGCTGGGGGGCGGCGTGCCCATCTCGGCGGTGCTGGCGCAGGCGCACTGCAGCGTGTTCGAGCGCGGCGACCAGGGCGGCACCTACGCAGGCAACCCGTTGATGTGCGCGGTGAGCCTGGCCGTGCTCGACACACTGAGCCAGCCCGCCTTCCTGGCGCACACCAGGGCGGTGGGACAGCAGATGCGTGAGGGCCTGGAGTCGCTTTCGGCCAGGCATGGGCTGGGTGAGGTGCGTGGCGAAGGCCTGCTGCTGGCCCTGGAGTTGGGAGGCGACATGGCGACGCAGGTGGTGCACTTGTGCCGCGAGCAGGGCTTGCTGCTCAATGCGGCCCGGCCGCATTGCCTGCGCTTCATGCCCCGGCTGGACAGCACAGCTGAAGAGGTGAGCCTAGGGTTGCGCATACTGGACAAGGCCTTGAGCGAGGTGGCCGAGCCGGCGCATGCGGGCTGAGCCGCAGCGATTGGGATTTTCCCGGATGTTGTGGGAAAGACGCAGAATTCGCCACAAATGCAACGGCAGGGCTCTTTTCTTTGTGAATTGAGCCGGTAAGAATGCTTCCTAGGTAGGGAGTCACGTCTTGCAAACGTTCATGAGGCAACGGTTATGAACCTGTTCTTGCGTTTGTCCCTCAAAGTGCGGCTTATCGTCACCACGGCTGTTCTGGTGGTGCTCGGGGTGGCGGCGGTGTCGGCGTTCAATTTCTTCTCGGTGCGGGCCTCCGCCATGGAGACCTTGACTGCCAGTACCCGGGCGCTGGCCGAGGCCCGGGCCGCCGGGATGGCCGAATGGGCGAAGTCCCGCGTAGCGGCGGTTCGTTCCCTGGCACCGGCCACGGAAGCCGCCGACCCCTTGGCTGCGCTTGTCCAGGCCACCGTCGGTGGCGGCTTCGACACCACATACATCGGTTACGCCGACAAGAAGGCCATTTTTTCCTCCCCGCAGGACTTGCCCGCCGACTGGGATCCCACGGCAAGGCCCTGGTACAAGCTCGCCGAAAGCACCAGTGGCGTTGCGCTGACCGAACCCTACGTGGATGCGGGCAGCAAGAAGCTCGTCATCACCTTTGCCTTGGCGGTGAAGAACGGAGGGCAGACCGTGGCGGTGGCGGCGGCAGACATGTTCATGGACGTGGTGGCGGAAAGCGTCACGGCCATTCGCCCGACACCGTCGAGCGATGCCTTCATCGTGTCACGCGATGGCAAGGTGCTGGTGCACCGCAACCTGGATCTCATCCTCAAGGACGCCACGGTGCTGTCTGGGGAGCTGACCTCGGCGCGGATCGACGCCATGGTCAAGAGTGGGGAGCTCACGCCGATGTCGCTGGACTCGGAGGCCCGCCTTCTGCTTGCCCGGCCCATCGAGGGGACGCCGTGGCTGTTGGTCATCAATCTGCACCGTGGCGAGGCGATGGAGGGGCTGACCGAGCTGCTGCTGGCCTCGGCTGTTGGCGGCGTGGCGGTGGCCGTGCTGAGTGTGCTGGTGGCAGCGGCGGTGGTGGCCCGGTCGATGGCGGGCCTGGGGCGGCTCGAGCGGGCAATGAATGACGTTGCTTCCGGCGACGGTGACCTGACCCGCCGCCTGCAGGTGGACGGCCACGACGAACTGGCCCGCATTGCCGATGCCTTCAACCGGTTTGTCGAGAAGATCCGGCTGACGCTGGTCGACATCCGGCAGACCAGCGACTCCGTGCACCAGGCGTCCGAAGAGATTGCCACGGGCAACCAGGATCTGTCCTCCCGCACCGAGCACACGGCTTCCAACTTGCAGGAAACCGCTTCCACCATGGAGGAGATGACCAGTGCCGTGACGCAGGCGGCGCAGACGGCAACACAGGCCAACCAGATCGCAGCCCAAGCAGCGCAGTCGGCGGCGCGGGGAGGCGAGGTGGTGGAGCGGGTGGTGGTCAGCATGGACGACATTTCCGGGCGTTCGCGCAAGATCGGCGACATCATTGCCGTGATCGACGGCATTGCCTTCCAGACCAACATCCTGGCGCTCAACGCCGCCGTGGAGGCCGCCCGCGCGGGCGAACAGGGGCGTGGTTTTGCCGTGGTGGCCGGTGAGGTGCGCACGCTGGCGCAGCGCAGCGCCGAGGCGGCCAAGGAAATCAAGGCGCTCATCGAGGGGTCGGTGCAGGCCGTGGAGGCTGGCGCCACCCTGGTCGCACAGACCGGCGATGCCATGCGTGAGATCGTCACCAACGTGGAGAAGGTCGCGCAGATGATGCATGACATCGCCGCAGCCGCGCATGAGCAGAAGACGGGAATCACCCAGGTCGGCGACGCCGTGACCAACCTGGACCAGATGACGCAGCAGAACGCCGCGCTGGTGGAGCAGAGCGCGGCGGCGGCATCCAGCCTGAAGGACCAGGCACGCCACCTGGCGCAGACCGTTGCCCAGTTCAAGCTGGGTGAGGGGGCGCTGGCTTTGCCCGGTGCCGGAGGAGTGTGATTTACGCCTAAAACATCTGGCTAAAATGATGTTTTTGGCACCAGTAAGCGCGAGCCAGGTGTCGCAGAACCTCCGGTCTTGCCGGATACATATCCGGTCGGCCGGACGTGCAAAGACTTCAATAACCTGTGTACCGGCCTGACGCCGGCTTTGTGAAATGGCCTTCTTTCATCGACTTACCGTGGGCGCCAAGCTGTGGATTGGTGTCGTCTCCATCGTTGTGGCCCTGGCCGCATTGCTGGCGTCCACCGCCATGAACTCTGCACGCCTGACGGCCGAGTCGGAAGCCGTCTTCCAGAAGATGAGCGAGAAGGTTCAGCTGGCCACACGCTGGGCGGGGCTGACCGAAACCAACGTGACGCGGGTCCAGGCTCAGGTCATCAGCGCCAACCCGGAGATCGACGCGCTCTACAAGGAACTGGTGCCCGCGGGCATCCAAGCCATCAGCGAGGTGCAGAAGCGCCTGGAGGGCATGGACCTGAGCACGCAGGAGCGCGCCCTGATGGAACGGATCGCGCAGCAGCGGCAGGTGGTTCTCGGCTCTCTGGCCAAATCCCGCGAACTGGAAAAGCAAGGAGACACCGAGGCGGCCAAGCGCGAGATCCAGGAGCGCTTCAATCCTGCTGTCCCCCCCTACATTACCAGCCTCAACGAGTTTGCCGCCCTGCAGGGCACGATGCTGGCCGATTCCCAGAAGACGTTCGCCGACCGCCGTGCCAACAACGTGCTGGTAGCCGCTGTCTGGGTGGCTGTGCTGCTGGTGGCCATCGTCATCGGGGCGTTTTTCCTCATCCGCAACATCCGCACGCCGCTCAACGAGGCGGTGGCTTTTGCCGAGCAGATCGCGTCAGGTGACCTCACGGCCAAGATCGCCATCCAGCGCAGCGACGAGTTCGGCGCCATGATCAAAGCGCTCAACGTGATGCGCGACCAACTCGTGCACGTGGTGGCCGATGTGCGCCGTGGGACCGACAACATCACCGTTGCGGCCCACGAAATCGCGCAGGGCAACCACGATCTGTCGGCCCGCACCGAGCAGGCGGCCAGCAATCTGCAGGAGACGGCTGCGAGCATGGAGCAGATGTCGGGCGCCATCAGGCAGTCGGCCGATTCGGCGCGCGTGGCCAACCAGCTGGCCTCCACTGCGGGGCAAAGCGCGGAACAGGGCGGCAAGGTGGTGGGCGACGTGGTCCGCACCATGGACGAGATCAACCAGGCGTCGCGCAAGATCAACGACATCATCGGCGTCATCGACGGCATTGCCTTCCAGACCAACATCCTGGCGCTCAACGCGGCCGTGGAAGCCGCGCGTGCAGGCGAGCAGGGGCGTGGCTTCGCTGTGGTGGCGGGTGAGGTGCGCACGCTGGCGCAGCGCAGCGCCCAGGCGGCCAAGGAAATCAAGGAGCTCATCGGCAACAGCGTCGACAAGGTCACCCTGGGGTCGGAGCTGGTCAACCAGGCGGGGGCGACCATGCAGGAGATCGTCGAGAACGTGACGCGCGTGCGCGACATCATCGGCGAAATTGCCAGCTCGGCGGGGGAACAGGCGGATGGCGTCAACCAGATCAATGCTGCGATCGGCAATCTGGACCAGATGACACAGCAGAACGCCGCATTGGTGGAGGAGAGTGCCGCCGCGGCATCAAGCATGAGCGAGCAGGCGGCCCGTCTGTCGGAGGTCGTCAAGACTTTCCGCATCGACGTGACCGACCTGGCGCGAAGCACTATCGCCCAGATCCACGCGGGCGATCTGCACAAGCCCGTGGCTTCCCCCGCGCCGGTCGCGCCTGCCCGTCAGCCGAAGGCATTGGCCAAGCCTGCCCCGGCACCTGCCGCCGCAGGCGCATTGGGCATGGCACAACCCCGGCTGGCGGCGAAGGCCCCGGCACCTTCGAAGGTTGCCGCTGGTGACGATGAATGGGACACGTTCTGAAGCCAGTGCTCCATGCTTGACGAGACCGCCACGCTCATCCGCGAAGTTGGCTTCAACGCCGGCTTGATCGCCATTCTGGCCGCGGTGTATGGGGTGGCTTCGACGCCGTCGGCGCATCCCGACGAGAGGGTACGCCAGCGGCGCAACGGGCTCTTCCGGCTGCTGGGCGGGTTGATGTTCGGCCTGGGGGCCTTGGTGGCGATGACGGCCCCCGTCGAGATCACGCCTGGGGTTTTCATCGATTCCAAGACGGTGATCGTGGCCCTTGCCGGGGCCTATCTGCCCTTCCAACCGGCGGTGCTGGCGGCGGTACTGGTGGTCGTGGCGCGTGTGGGCGTGGGGGGCGCGGGCGTGCTCGCGGGCGTGGTGGCATCATTCTTGCCACGTCGCTGGGCATGACTTGGCGTGCCATGCGCCCACGGTTCGACCAGCGGCTGGGTGAAGTGGCCGGGCAGGCGCTGTGGCTGCTCAGCTTCGGCCTGGCGGGTGCAGTGGCCGCCCTCCTCAGCATGCTGGTGCTGCCCGCACAAGTGCGTGACGTGGTGTTGCCGGTGATGGTGTTGCCCGTGGCGGTGGTCTTCCCGTCGGCCATCGTGCTCTTCGGCTTCCTGTTTGACAGCATGCTCAAGCTGCGCAAGCGCGAGATAGCGCTGCGCCAGTCGCTACAGGACGCGCAGCAGGCTGCCAGCCTCTTCCACCACAGCCGCGACGCGATTGCCATCCTCGCGCCGGACCGCACCATCCTCGACGTCAATCCGGTCTTCTGCGAGATGAATGGCTACACCCGGGAGGAACTGGTCGGCAAGCCCAGCGAGATGGTCCGCGTGGACAGCGAAGAAGCGGAGGTGCTGTTCCACCGCATCACCGAGAAGGTCCGGCAGGACGGGCGCTGGCAGGGCGAGATCGTGCGGCGGCGCAAGAATGGCGAAACCTACGTGGCGGACGTCACGTTCGACGTGTTCTTTGCCCCGGACGGATCGGTCAAGCAGTGGGTGTCCATCAGCCGCGACGCGACGGAGTCGCGGCGCCATGCGGAGGAGCTGGCCAAGGCCGCGAGCTTCGACCCCCTTTCCGGGCTGCCAAACCGCCGCCTGCTGATGCAGGAGCTGCATGCGCTGCTGACAACACCGCGCGACCCGGCAAAACCCATCGGGGTCTGCGTGGTCGACATGGACGACTTCAAGGCCCTCAACGAGCGGCTCGGCTACACCCAGGGCGACAGCGTTCTGCGCGAACTGGCGGCGCGGGTCAAGTCGTGCCTGAAGCCTGGGGATTTCGTGGGCCGTGTCGGTGGCGACGAGTTCGTGCTGATCCTCACGCAGTGCGACGAGCCCAGCGGCGTGATCGCCCAGCTTGAGCAGGTGCGGGCCAGCCTGGGCAGGCCGTTGCAGGTGGCCGGGGCCGAGTGGCAGGTGACGTCCAGCATCGGTGTCACGCTGTACCCGGCAGACCCGTCTGATGCCGACACCCTGCTGCGCCATGCCGACCTGGCCATGTACAACGCCAAGGACAGCGGCAAGGACCGCATTTTCGTCTTCGATGCGCAGCGGGACATGCAGGCTCAGGCGCGGCGGGTGACCGTGCGGCGCATCGAGCAGGCGCTAGAGGCGGGCGAGATGCTGCTCTATTTCCAGCCCAAGATCCGTCTGGCGGATGGTGTGGTCGTGGGTGCAGAGGCTCTCGTGCGCTGGAATCACCCTGACCGGGGAGTGCTGGCGCCGGGGGCGTTTCTTGAGCAGATTCACGGCACCCCGGTGGCCCAGAAGCTTGACTACTGGGTGGTGCGCCGCGCGCTACGGCTGGTCCATGACTGGCACCGCCAGGGTGTGCTGCTGCCGGTGAGTGTCAACCTCTCGGTGGCCACGCTGGTCGAGCCGCGGTTTCTGGTCGAGGTTCGCAAACTGCTCAAGGCCTGCCCCGGCCTGCCCCGCAACTCGCTGGAAATCGAGTTGCTGGAGACAGATACCCTGGACGACCTGACGATGGTCGATTTCGTCATCCAGGACCTGGCTCAGATGGGCGTCCTGTGTTCCATCGACGATTTCGGCACCGGTTATTCATCGCTCACCTACCTGCAACGCCTGTCAGCGCAGGCCATCAAGATCGACCAGTCCTTCGTGCGCGACATGCTGGTCAACCCGAAGGACCGGGCGCTGGTAAGGGGCATCGTTGGTCTGGCCAAGGCGTTCGACAGGCTGGTGGTGGCGGAGGGGGTGGAGACCGATGCGCATGCCGCCCTGCTCAACGAGATGGGCTGCGATGTCCTGCAGGGCTATGGCATTGCCCGGCCCATGCCGCAGGAGCAGATTCTGCCTTGGGTGTCCGCTTGGCACATGCCTGAGAACTTCGTGCCCGCCTCGGTTCGCGAGTCGGCCGATGCCTTGGTCAGGCGGGTGAGCTGAGATGCCCTTGGGTCGGCCAAGGTTATGGGCCAAAGCCGTGTCAAAATGTTAACAAGCGTGCCTCTGCCATCTTTGGTTGCCGAGGTTGAACATGGAATGCTGCAAGGTGTGCATTTTTCTGGGCATCTCTAGGTGAAAGTAGAGCAGTTGCAGTTGGACAAGGTCAGAGCCCTGCTGGCGCAGGCGGGTCAGCCCATGCCGGAATGCCGGCCAGGGCAGGAAATTCCCTTTGTCCAGGCCGTGATGGATGCTCTGTGCGAGTTGTCCTCGCGCGATCCGCTCACCGGGGTGATGAACCGTCGCTCGCTGCTCATGTCGATGGAGCAGGAGCTGGACCGGGTGGCACGGTCCGGCGACGCGGCCCTGCTGCTGGTGGTGGACATCGACCATTTCAAGCGGGTCAACGATACCTACGGACACGTGGCCGGTGATGCGGTGATCCGGGCCGTCAGCCAGACGCTGCAAGGGTGCGTGCGCCCCATGGATACCATCGGGCGTTTCGGCGGCGAGGAATTCGCGGTGGTCTGCCCCAGCTGCCCGCCGGCTTTTGCAACGGTGGTGGCCGAGCGCATCCGCAGCCGCGTGGAGGCACTCGACATCCGTGTTGCCGGTGTGCCCACCATCCAGGTCACGGTCAGCTGCGGTGGCGCCTTCGCGCCCCCCTGGGTCCGAATCTCCCCACTCTCCTGGGTAGAGCGGGCCGATGCCCAGATGTACCTTGCCAAGGCTGCGGGCCGCAACACCGTTTGCATTGAACCTCAGGTCGTAAGCGAAGTCAGCGCCGAAGAAAAGGGGCTGTTGTTCGGACTGAATCCTTCAGACCCGCTTATGATCGGCGATCAGGCCGGCAAATGACGCCGGCAGACGAATCCGCAACGATGAACGTATCTTCCTCTGCCAAGACCCTGCCTGCTCCCGGGCCGTCCGGGCCGCTGTTCAGTCCGGCCAAGGGCAAGGTTGTCGCCATCACCAGCGGCAAAGGCGGGGTGGGCAAGACTTTTGTGTCTGCCAACTTGGCCGCGGCCCTGACGCGCCGTGGCTTGAAGGTGCTTGTGCTGGACGCCGACCTTGGCCTGGCCAACCTGGATGTCGTTCTGAACCTCTACCCCAAGATCACGCTGCACGACGTGTTCACGGGCAAGGCGTCTCTGGACGACGCCATCCTCAAGGCGCCGGGCGGGTTCTCCGTCATCCTGGCTGGATCCGGCCTGGTGGAATACTCCCGCCTGTCCCCCGAGGTGCGTGACGATTTCCTGAACTTGATGGGCGAGGTGGTGCCGCGTTTCGACGTTGTCCTGCTCGACACCGGGGCCGGCATTTCGGACGTGGTCCTGTTCGCGCTTTCCCTGGCGTCAGACATCCTGCTGGTGGCCACTCCCGAGCCCACCTCACTGACTGACGCCTATGCCACGATCAAGGTGCTGGCCACGCAGCAGCAGCGCCAGCAGATCCGGCTGATCGTCAACCAGTCCATCCGCCCGGGCGATGGCAAGGCCATCACCAACCAGCTCCAGGCCGTGCTCAACCGCTTCGTGGGTGTGCAGGCTGGCAGCAAGCCCGCCGAGGGGGCTGACAAACCTGCCTCGCCCACGGGGGTGCGTCTTGTCCACATGGGTGACATCCCGGCAGACCAGTCCGTCAAGGATGCGGTGATGCGCAGGCAGCTGCTGATGGTGCACACCCCCGGCTCCCCTGCCGCACTGGCTGTGGGCCAGATTGCCGGCCGGCTGGAAGAAACAGTCATCTCCCCTGACAAGGGGTGAGCATGGACTTGCCTGCTGGCCCCCCTGAGGCTGGCGCCAGCCAGGAGTCGGCAGAGGACGATTTGCGAAGCGTCTCCAACCCGACCTTGCGCGCCTTGCTTGAGCGCATGCGGCTCAAGAGCGACTTTCCCGCCATGTCGGCGCAGATCGTCAAGGTGCTTCGCATCGCCAGCAACGAGAACGAGGGCCTGAACCGCCTGACCAGCGCCATCCTGGAGGATGTCGCACTCACCCACAAGTTGCTGCGCCTGGTGAATTCGGCCCGCTATTCCCACCTGGGCGGCGACATCAGCACCGTTTCGCGCGCGGTCAGCCTGGTCGGGGTGGCCGAGGTGCGCTGCATTGCCATGAGCCTGGTGATGCTGGAGCACATGCAGGACAAGGCGCACGCGGAGCAGCTCAAGGGAGAGTTTCTGCGGGCGATGTTCGCGGGAACGCTGGCTTCCGACCTGTGCCTGTCGGCCAGCGAATATGAAGAGGCTTTTCTCGGCACGGTGTTCCAGAACCTGGGGCGCATGCTGGCAGAGTTCTACTTCCCGGACGAGGCGGCACGGGTGCGCGACATCCAGCGCGATGAGAAATGGAGCGAGGCTCAGGCTTCCAGGCGCGCGCTCGGCTTGAGCTACGAAGACCTTGGGCTGGGGGTGGCGCAGTTGTGGCGGCTTCCGCAGCAGATGCAGCGGCTGATGCGGCACAAGGAAGGGCAGCCGCCCAGCCGCATGCCTGCGGACGCCACGGAACGGCTGCGCTGGGCCGGTGCCGCGGCGCATGAATTCGCCGATGCCTTTTTGCTGCGTGACCGCCAGGCCTGGGGGGACGAACTGGAGCGCCTTGGCCGCAAATACGCCCCCTGCCTGGGCCATGACCGTGCCCGGCTGGTTGAACTGGCCCTGGCGGCGCGGACCAAGCTGGCGTCCGCCGTGCAGGCTCTGGATCTGACGGTCTCGCGCGATTCGCTGGCTTCCCGGCTGCTCGACCTGCCCGAGGCGCCAGCCGAGACCCGCGACGAGCTGGGTGACTATGCGCTGGACACGTCCAGCCCCCAGGCCGAAGCCGGTGAAGACCCGGCTGCCGGGGCGCCGCTGGCCCTGCTGGCCAGGGGGGTGCAGGAAGTCACCGAGGCCATGGTGGACGGGTTGGCGCTCAATGACGTGCTGCGAATGGTGATGGAGACCATCTACAGGGCGCTGGGCATGCAGCGGGTGGTCCTGTGCCTGAAGGATGCGACCGGCAACCAGCTCAGCGGGCGCCTTGGTCTGGGCAGCGACGCCAGCCGCGTGGCACGTGTCTTTCGTGTGCCCCTGCAGTCGGCGGACATGCTTTTCAGCGCGGTCTGCCTCAAGGGGGTGGACACACTCATTCGAGATGCCTCGGCGGTGAACGTGGTGTCGCGTCTGCCCGACTGGTACCGCCATGAGGTGAACGCGCCCGCCTTTCTGCTCCTGCCCATGCAGTTCAAAGGGGCGCCGTTCGGGCTCATCTATGCGGACCGCACGGCGGTCGACAGCGCGGGCCTGCAGGAGCAGGAACTGGCGCTGCTGCGCACATTGCGCAACCAGGCCGTGATGGCCTTCCGGCAGGCACGCTCCTGAGCCAGCACCGGGCTCACTGCCCGGCCTGTGCGCGCTGGCGCAGCACGAAGCGTTGCAGCTTGCCCGTCTCGGTGCGTGGCAGCTTGTCGACGAACTCGATTTCGCGCGGGTATTTGTAGGGTGCCAGGGTGGCCTTGACGTGTTCCTGCAACGCTTTCACCAGGGTTTGGTCGCCCGTGTGGCCGGGCCTGAGCACGCAGTAGGCCTTGACGACCATGCCCCGCTCGTCGTCAGGCCGGCCGACCACGCCGCACTCGGCCACCGCAGGGTGGCGCATGAGTGCGTCCTCCACTTCCGGGCCGCCTACGTTGTAGCCTGCGGTGATGATCATGTCATCGGCACGGGCCTGGTAGAAGAAGTACCCGTCGGCGTCCTGCACGAAGGCGTCGCCGGGATAGTTCCAGCCGCTGCGCACGTAATGCCGCTGGCGTTCGTCCTCCAGGTAACGGCAGCCGGTGGGGCCTACCACGGCCAGCTTGCCCAGCGTGCCGCGCGGCACTTCGTTGCCCTCGTCGTCCACCACCTTGGCCTGGTAGCCTGGCACTACCTTGCCGATGGCGCCCCGCCGCACGTCGCTTCCGGCAGAAGAGATGAAGATGTGGAACATCTCGGTGGCACCTATGCCATCCAGCATCTCGATGCCCGTGGCCTCTTTCCAGAGCTGGCGCGTGGCGTCGGGCAGGCCTTCGCCCGCGCTCACGCAGATGCGCAGGCTGGGGATGCCGTGCTCCCTGGCGAACGGGGCCATCTGCCGGTAGAAGGTGGGGGCGGTGTAGCACACCGTCACCCCCTGGCGGGCCAGCGTGTGCACCATGCTTTCGGGGGTGTAGGGGCCTGGCGGGAAGTACACCGACGCGCCTGCCCACATGGGAAAGATCAGCAGCCCGCCCAGACCAAAGGTGAAGGCCAGCGGGGGCGAGCCCGCCACGACGTCTTCGGGCCGCAGGCGCAGCACGTGGCGCGGCCAGGTTTCGCAGGCGGCCAGCACGTCCAGGTGGGTGTGCACCGCAGCCTTGGGCTTGCCGGTGGTGCCAGAGGTGAAGGCCAGCAGCGCGATGTCCGTCGCGGCGGTGGGGCAGGGCACGAAAGTCGGGGGCTGCCGGGATGCTCGTTCTTCCAGCGAGCCGGGCGCGTCTGCCGCGCCGTTGAAGGTGACGATGGGCAACGCGTGCTGCTGGGCCGCGCCCGCCGCCTGCAGTTCGTCCAGCAAGCGCTGGTCGCACAGCGCCACGGCGGGGCGCGCCTTGGCCAGGATGTCGCCCAGCTCCTTAGCGCGCAGCAGCGGCATGGTGGCCACCGCCACCAGCCCCGCCTTGACCACGGCCAGCCAGGCCAGCGCCATGGTGATGGAGTTGCCCCCGCGCAGCAGCACGCGGTTGCCGGGCGCCAGCGCCAGGTCGTGCACCAGCACATGGGCCATGCGGTTGACCTCGTCCAGCGCCTGGGCGTAGGTGAGCAGGCGGTCGTCACTGCGCAGCAGGGGGCGGTCGCCCCAGCCCCTGGTGTGCACGGCGTTGTCCAGCAGGCGTTCCACCAGGTTCACCTGGGGCGGGAACTGCAGTTCCGGGAGGTTGTAGACCAATTGGGGCCATTGGTCGGCCGGGGGCAGACGGTCGTGCACATAACGGTCGGTCTGTGCACTTCTGGCGGGGGCGACGTTCATGGCGGGGTCTCCTTCATGCAGGTCGCGCGGCCAGCGGCTAACGGCTGGCCTGCTGCTGTTGCTTCACTTTCCCGAGCAGGCGGTAGAGCTGTTCCATGTCGCGCGCGCTCAATCCGTCAAAGGCGTCCACGATCCAGGCTTCGTGCACGCGCGCCATGTTGGCAAAGGCTTCGTGGCCAGCGGGTGTCAGGCGCACCCGGAAGGCGCGGCGGTCCCCTTCGACGCCCTGCCTCTCCACCAGCCCCTCGGCAACCAGCTGGTCGGTGATGCCTGTCACGTTGCCGCCAGTCACCATCAACCGGTGCGAAAGCTCTTTCATCTTCAGGCCTTCGGGGTGGCGCTCCAGCTGGGCCATCAAGTCAAACCGGGGAAGGGTTGTGTCGAAATGCTCGCGCAGGCCCGAGCGGATCTTCTTCTCGATCAGCTGAGCGCAGGTCAGCAGCCGCAGCCAGAGGCGGAGCGCCTCGGGGTGCTCACTGTGCACACGGGCTTCAAGGTCGAGGAGGGGCTCCATTCGGTGGGGGAGTAGGGGGTGAAAGAGGCGGGGTGCGCGGCGTCTGATCGCCACTATTTTAGATGTGAACTATTCTGTCCGCGCCACCCTTTGCCAGGGAAGCGGGTTTACCCGCAACAGGGGGTGTGCAGCGGGCGTGGGCGTGCCACAATCGTTCCACGCCCACAAGCCAGGAAAGGAGAAGGCCATGCTCTACCGTTTCAAATCGAAGGCCACCGGAGACGTGGTGATGCTGGAGCCCAACGGCAAAAGGGTGCTGGAAATACTGGGCAAGGACCCGAGCGCGCCGGGCATCATCCTGCTGGAGCAGATGCCCTGGGCCATCGAGGCGCTGCAGGCAGCCGTGATCGAGGAAGAGGCTGAGTACGAGCGCAAGAAGCAGGAAGCCCGGGCCAACGGCGAGGACGAACCTGAACCCGAACGGGTCAGCCTGCGCATGAGGGTGGCGCCTTTCATTGAAATGCTGCACCACTCCATTCGCGAGAAGACCGAGGTGGTCTGGGGGGTCTGAGGCGATACGCCCTCAGCGTTCAACGCACAGCGTTTGCAGGAACGCCCGCAGCGACAGCCCGGGCTCGCAGCCCAGGGCGCGTGCCAGCGGGTTGGCGTGGCTGATGGTGCCGCTCTCCAGCGTGCTGCGCGCCTGCCCGATGCAGGCACTCAGGTGTGAGACGGTGCAGGCCGCCAGGCCCGCAGCTTCCAGGATGTCGAGCACGGCGATACCCGCCCTGTCCTTGCCGACCCCCGCGTCATTGAAGACGCTCAGCAGCGGGCGCGCGGTCAGCGCGTAGCGGCTGACGCTGCGCCCGCCATGCGAGCCGGACACGGCGACACAACCTTCGTCATGCCGGGTCAGTTCGGTGATCGAATCGATCACCTTCAGCGTTGGTCGAGATAGGGTCATGCCGGAAAAGAAAAAACCACCCTCATGCCGGGGCATGGGGTGGTATTTTCGCTGACCGCGAGGGGGATCAGTCGGCGAACTGTCCGGCCGCTTCGATCACTGTCTTGAGCTTGGCGGTCTGGTCGGCGACGAAGGCCTTGTGGCCGTCTGGGGTGACGCGCTTGTCGGTCACGACGATGGCGCCCAGCGCTTCCTGCTTCTTGATGAACTCAGGATCTTTCAGGGATGCCTGAAGCGCATCGTTGAGCTTCTTGACGATCGGGGCAGGCGTGCCCTTGGGGGCATACATGCCGTGCCAGATGGTCAGGTTGAAGTCCTTCAGGCCCATTTCCTGCAGGCTCGGGTAGTGCTTCAGCAGCGGGTGGCTTGCCAGCGGCTTGGGCGTGGTCACTGCGAAGGCCTTGATGCGCCCGGCCTCGATCTGGCTGGTGGTGTTGGTGGTCTGGTCGCACATCACGTCGACGGTGCCGGCAATCAGGTCGTTCATGGCGGGGGCGGTGCCGCGGTAGGCAATGGTGGCCATGGACTTGTCAAGCTTCACCGCGTATTGCCACATCAGGCCGCAGATGTGCGATGCCGAGCCCAGACCGGCGTGAGCCAGGTTGAGCTTGCCGCCGTTGGCGCGGATGTAGTTTTCAAAGTCGCGGTAGGTGTTTGCCGGCAGCTTGGGGCTGCCCACCAGGGTCATGGGCACGTCGTTGATCATGCCCAGGTACTCGAAGTCTTCGAGCGGCTTGTACTGCAGGCGGCGGTACAGACCGGCCGTGGCGGCCATGCCGATGTGCCACACCAGGATGGTGTGACCGTCGGGTGTGGCGCGCGCCACCTTGGTGGCGCCGATGGTGCCGCCCGCGCCCGCGGCGTTGTCAACGACGATCGTGGCGTTGCCCAGGTGCTTGCGCATGGTTTCCGCCAGTTGGCGGGCCACGGTGTCGGTCGGGCCGCCGGCCGCGAAGGGCACCACGAAGGTGATCGGCTTGTTCGGGAAGTCCTGAGCCATCGCGCCCACCGCGGTGGTGGCTGCCAGTGCAAAAGTGAGGAGTTTTTTCATCGGTGTCTCCGGTGTGAAACGAAAGCCCATGTTAGGTGGGCTTTCGTCCTTTTCCATACCAGAAACTACGTAGAGGAATACCCTTGGCGACAGACTTGCACGTCAGGTGCCGAACACCATATTTGGCAGAGCCAGGCTGATGGCAGGAACGTAGGTCACGATGACCAGGAACAGCAGCAGCACCAACAGCCAGGGCAGCGCGGCCTTGGTCACCTGCACCAGGTTCATGCCGGTCACGCCGCTGGTGACGAAGAGGTTCAATCCCACGGGCGGTGTGACCATGCCGATCTCCATGTTCACGACCATGATCACACCCAGGTGAATCGGGTCGATGCCGAGCTGGGTGGCGATGGGGAACAGGATGGGCGCCAGGATGAGGATGATGCCGGTGGGCTCCATGAAGTTGCCAGCGACCAGCAGGATGATGTTCACCACCAGCAGGAACATCCAGGGTGACATGCCCACGCTCATGATGTGTTCGGCAATCGTCTGGGGGATGCGCTCGGTGGTCAGCACGTGGGCGAACAGCAGCGCGTTGGCCACGATGAACATCAGCATCACGGTGGTCTTGGAGGATTCCAGGAACACTTCGGGCAGGTCTTTGAGCCCCAGGTCACGGTAGATGAACAGGGCCACGGCCAGGGCATAGACGGCGGAAACCGCTGCCGCTTCCGTCGGCGTGAAGATGCCGCCGTAGATGCCGCCCATGATGATGACCAGCAGCGCCAGGCCCCACATGGACTCCCGCAGGGTGCGGATCACCTCGGCGAACGAGGCCTTGGGTGGCGGGGTGAGCTGCAGCTGGCCTGCGCGCCACCACACGGCGAACATCAGCATGAGGCCCAGCACGATGCCAGGGATCACCCCGGCCATGAACAGGCGGCCCACCGAAACCTCCGTCACGGCCGCGTACACCACCATCACGATCGAGGGCGGGATGAGGATGCCCAGCGTGCCGGCGTTGCAGATCACGCCTGCCGCAAATTCCTTCGTGTAGCCGTTCTTGACCATGCCCGCGATCACGATGGAGCCGATGGCCACCACTGTTGCCGGGCTGGAGCCCGAGATAGCGGCAAACAGCATGCATGCGAGGATGGAGGCGATGGCCAGGCCGCCACGCAGGTGGCCGACGGCGGCGATGGCGAACTTGACCATGCGGCGCGCCACCCCGCCGGTGGACATGAGGTTGCCGGCCAGCACGAAGAACGGAATGGAGAGCAGGGTGTAGTGCTCGCTCGTCTCGAAGAGCTTGATCGACATCGATGCCAGAGAGTCCTGGCTGAAGAAGAAGATGGTCAGCAGGCTGGACAGGCCCAGGCTGATGGCCACCGGCATGCCCAGCGCCATGAAGACGAACAGGCAGGTGAAAAGGACGATCGTGGTCATGTGTTGGCCTCCTCATCTTGGGCTTTGAGCTTGAGGGCATCCGCGGCTTCGTCGGCCAGGTGCAGGCTGGTGGTGTTACCGGTGATCAGGTTCCACAGGATCTGCAGGAAGCGAAGGGCCACCAGTGTGTAGCCGATGGGCATGACGATGAGCACCTTCCAGCGTTCGACAGGCAGGTCTTCGAGTTCCACGCCGATGTCCATCATCTTGCTGACGTACTCGGTGGAGCCCGACAGCACCAGGCCGACGTACACCAGACTGAGCAGCACGGCGAGCACGGCCAGGGCCCGGCGCGGCGCGGGTGCCAGCAGGCGAACGAGGGCGTCCACACCGATGTGCGAGCCCACGCGAACGCCGTAGGAGATGCCGGCGAAGATCATGAACGCGAAGCACACGGTCGTGAGTTCAAGCGCCCAGGAAAAACCGGTGTTGAAGACGTAGCGCATGACCACCTGCACAAAGGTCAGGGCGGTCATCGCCAGCAGCATGATCGACATGATCCACTCTTCGAGCCGATCGAGGATTTTCATGGCAAGTTCCTTGAAGAAAACCCCGGGCGGGCCGGGGTTGACGGTGACGCGGCAGGGATCAGCGGTTGGCCTTGAGCGCGGCCTGGATCAGGTCGGGCCCGATCTCGCCTTCGAACTGCTTCCACACCGGCTTCATGGCTTCGCGCCAGGCCTTGAGGTGGTCGGCGTTCATGGGCAGCACGCGTGCCTTTTTGTCGCCAATGACCTGGGCGCGGAAGGTGGCGTCCTCGGCAGCGGCCACGTTGTTGCCGTACTTGATGGACTCCGTCATGGCCTCGCTCAGGCCCTTGCGGACGTCGGCGGGCAGGCCGTCCCACCACTTGGTGTTGGTGATGACCATGTAGTCCAGCACGCCATGGTTGCTTTCCATGACGTACTGCTGCACCTCATGGAACTTCTTGCTGTAGATGTTGGACCAGGGGTTCTCGGCACCATCGACCACGCCGGTCTGCAGGGCTTGGTACACCTCGGCGAAGGCCAGCTTCTGCGGGTTGGCGCCCACGGCCTTGAACTGGGCTTCCAGCACGTCGGAGGGCTGGATGCGGAACTTAAGGCCCTTGGCGTCCGACGGGGCGCCCAGCGGCTTGTTGGCCGAGAACTGCTTCATGCCGTTGTGCAGATAGCCCAGGCCGGTGATGCCCTTTTTGCTCATCGACGTCAGCAGCGCCTGGCCTTCCTTGCTGGCCTGGAAGCGGTCGACCGCGTCCAGGTTGGTGAACAGGAAGGGCAGGTCAAAGATCTGCAGCTGCTTGGTGTACTTGCCGAACTTCGCCAGCGAGGGGGCGATGATCTGCACGTCGCCCAGCAGCAGGGCTTCCATTTCCTTGCCGTCACCGAACAGTTGGCTGTTCGGGAAGATCTGCACCTCGACCTTGCCGGGCAGTTTCTTCTCGGCGAGTTCCTTGAACTTGAGCGCGGCCTGGCCCTTGGGCGTGATGTCGGCCACCACGTGGCTGTACTTGATGACGATGGGGCCGGCATGGGCGCCCAGGCCCAGAGCGAACAGGGCGGCAGCGATGGCGAATTTCAGTTTCATGAGGCGGGTCTCCTGGAGGGTGGACGGTTCTGTGTGAACGGCCCGAAGCGTAAATTCGCCCCTCACCCCTGCCAACTGTGGCGTTCAACAGTAGGGTAAACCCGAGGTCTGTCAACCGCGGGCTGTGGTGCGCACGTCGTTGATCCAGCGTGCGCCGATCCGCCGGGCCAGCTGGTCGTACACCGGCTGGGTGGCCACGCTGAGCAACTGGCGCTGCGGCTCCGTGGGCTGGTGGAGCCGCGTTTGACCGCTGACCTGAAGTTGGGCGAAGGCCTGGGCGTCTTGCGCGCCAGCGATCTGGTTGCCGAAAATCAGGGCTTCCGCCAGGCAGGAGCGGACAAGCTGCTGGTCGGTGCGCGACAGGCTGGACCAAAACCTATCTCCCGCCACGAAAACGTACCCCAGGTAGCCATGCTGTGTCAGGCTCAGGTGGGGCTGCACGCGGTGCATGCCCTGGGTCCAGAAGTTGGACAAGGGGTTTTCCGTGCCTTGCACGATACCGCGCGCCAGCGCCTCGGCGGTGGCGGTGAACGGCAGGGCGACAGGGTAGGCGCCGAGCGCGCGCATCTGCGCTGCAATCACTTCGGAGCCCTGCTGCACGCGCATGCGCAACCCTTGAAAGTCACCGGGCGCATGCAGGGGCCGGATGGCGCTCATGTGCTTGAAGCCATTGTCCAGGAAGCCCAGGCCTACCATGTCCTGGCGCCGCAGGTCATCCAGCAGCCATTGGCCGATGGGCCCATTGGTGACGCGCCTGACGTCGTCAAGACTTCGGAACAGGTAAGGCAGGTCAAAGACCTCGAATTCGGGCAGGCCCACGCGCCCCAGTTTCGACAACGAAGGGGCGAGCATTTCCACCGCGCCGCTGCGCAGGGCCTCGATCTCGTCATGGTCGCCGTACAGGCTGGCGCCGGGGTAGATGTCGACCACGATCCGGCCCTGCGAGCGTTGCAGGAGCAGCGTCTGGAACCGCAGCGCCGCCAGCCCCTTGGGCGTGTTTTCCGACACGACGTGGGACAAGCGCAGACGAAGTTCGGGGATTCGGCTCATGGCGCGAAGCGGCAGCCACGCGCCGGCCGCACACAGCAGCGTGCGCCGGGAGGTGGGCGTGGGGGTGGTCGAGCGGGGCATTCCCGCTATGCTAGCGTCAGACCCTGAACCCGCTCACCGCATGGATGCCTCCCACCCGTCCGCCGCTTTCGACTTTGAGCTGCTGCAGCGCCAGACGGCGCTGGGCGCGGGCCGGGCGCGCCGTGCCACCTGGTGGTTGCTGGGCTTGCTGGCCATGCTGGTGGCGGCGGTGGTCAACCTCGTCTATTACCTCCAGCGTTTCGAGGCCGACGAGGAGTTGCGCCGACGCACGGCCGACGTGCAATGGGTGATGCAGAGCGCGCGTTTCCACTTTCGGCGTCTGGAGGAAGACCTGCGGATGCTCGCGCAGGAGCGCGCGGGTTCGCGCGACCCGGCGGCGGGTGCAATGCCCAGCGGTGAGCATGCCGGGCAGCTGCTGCGGGAGCCGGGTGTGGTCACGGCCCACGGCTGGCTGGGCCGCCAGGCGGCAGGGGCCGGCGGCGAGGTGGGTGTGTGGCTGGCGCGGGACGGCGCGCGCAGCGCCGAGTCCCAGGCCATGCTGCAGGTGATGCTCGACGTGGCCAGCGGCCTGCATTACCCCACCTATGCCGGCCCCGTGCCCGCCACGGAAGACGAGGGCGGGGCGGTGTGGCTGGCCGTGCCTCTGTTTGACCAGGGTGAGTATGCGGGAAGTTACCTGGCGCGACTGTCGTTGCGGCAGGCCCTGGGTGTGCTGGTGCCCCAGTGGTTCCTGGCAGACCATGCCGTGGCGCTGGTGGACCCCAAGACCGAGCAGGCCAGCGTGGCGGACGCGCACGCGGCACCGGTGCTGGCCTTCCTGGAACTGCCGGGGGCCGACATCGCGCTGAAGGTGCTGCCCACTGGCTCGGTGTCGCCCACGGTGCCCCGCACCTTTTTCGTGGTGGCCATGGTGTGTCTGCTGGGCATGCTGGGCAGCCTGTACGCGCTGCGGCGCGACATGGCCAAGCGCCTGCGTGTGGAGATGGAGCTGCAGGCGCAGGTGGCGCTGCGCGTGGCGATGGAAAACGCCGCGACCATTGGCCTGCGGGCCTGGGACAGCGAGGGCCGCATCCTGTACGTCAACCGCTCGTTTTGCCGCATGGTGGGGTGGTCCCCTCATGAGTTGGTGGGGCGTCAGGCACCTTTGCCCTACTGGCCGAAGGATCAGGTCAGTGAACTGGAGCTGGTCCACCGCGAGGTGCTGGCGCAAGGCACAGAGCGCCAGGGTGTGGAGGTGCAGTTCCAGCACAAGGGTGGTCACCTGATCGATGTGCTGGTGCACGAAGCGCCTTTGCGCACGGCGGACGGCGTGCAGATCGGCTGGATGAGTTCGGTGCTGGATGTCAGCGAGCGCAAGCGGGCCGAACGGCTGGCCGCGCGCCAGCAGGAAAAGCTGGAAGCCTCGGGCCGGTTGGTGGCCATGGGTGAGGTGGCGTCCACTCTGGCGCACGAGCTGAACCAGCCCCTGGGGGCGCTGAGCGGCTTTGCCAACGGACTGATCAACCGTTTGCGGGCCGGGCGCATTGGCCTGGACGAGGTGCAGGGCGTGGCCGAGCGTATGGAGCAGCTGGCCGCCAAGGCGGGCCGGATCATCCAGCGCGTCAATGCCTTTGCGCGCCGGCGCGAGATGAGCCGCCAACCGCTGGAACTGGGTACGTTCTTGCACCGCATTCTCGACCCCATGCAGCGCCAGCAGCCCGGCCTGTGGCAGGTGCATCTGCCCAGCAAGCTCATGTGGATTGAGGCGGATGCCCTGTTGCTGGAACATGCGGTGCTGAACCTGCTGGGCAATGCCGAGCACTGGGCTGCACAGGCTGCGCGGTTGCCAACGGTGCAAGTGTCTATGAGGACTGCCCATGGTATGGCCGAGCTGGAGGTTTGTGACAGCGGGCCAGGGGTGCCAGAGGAGCAGCGTGAGCAGATTTTCAGCGCGTTCCACAGCGGCAAGGAAGGCGGTATGGGTATGGGGCTGGCCATCTGCCGTTCGGTGGTGGAAGCGCACCACGGCCAGATCGAGGTGGGAGTGTGCGACGAGTTGGGCGGTGCGCGCTTCTGCGTCAAAATACCTTTGTGCACACCCCCAAACCCCTGACCTCAGCCGCCCCTGCCATCCACGTGGTGGATGATGATGCCGATTTTCGCGACGCCTTGGCGTGGCTTTTTGATTCGCGCGGGCATCTGGTGCAGTCGTGGGATTCGGGGCAGGCCTTCCTAGACATGGCGGCCGGTGAGCGGCCCCACTGGATGCCAGCGGTCGTCCTTCTCGACATCCGTATGGAGCCGATGTCGGGGCTCAGTACCTTCGAGGCGCTCAACGCAATGGGTTGCCCCTGGCCGGTGCTGTTTCTCACAGGCCATGGCGACGTGGGCATGGCGGTGCAGACCGTCAAGAACGGCGCCTGGGATTTTCTGGAGAAACCCTTCCAGGACAACGAACTCGTTGACAAGGTGGAGGCCGCGCTTCGCAAGGTGCAGAGCGACGAGTCACGCCTGGAGCAGCGCCTGCGGCGGGCGCTGGAAAGCCTGAGCCAGCGCGAGCGCGAGGTGCTCGAACAGCTCTTGCAGGGCCACTACAACAAGAACATCGCCGACCACCTAGGCATCACACAGCGCACCGTGGAGTTTCACCGTGCCAACATCTTCGAGAAGATGGGGGTGAACTCGGCGGTGGAGCTGGCGCACCTGATGGGGCGCTTTCAGCTGAGTTCCGGGGCCCCGGCAGGGGCAGCCGACCCTCAGCGATAGGTGCGCGCGTCCTCGATGACCTTGCCGTCGTTGGGCAGGCTGGCAGGGTCCACGAAGCGCACCTGGCCGCGCAGCTTGGTCACGTCGCGGATGGCGTTTTCCAGGCCGGTGGTGAGCGTGTCGGCACGCTCGCCAGCAGCCACCTCCACCAGCAGTTCCATCTGGTCATTGGCCATTTCGCCGCTTACCACCAGGCGCGCCTTGTGCACGGCGGGGAAGCGCCGGGTCACCTCGGCCACCTGCGACGGGTGCACGAACATGCCGCGCACCTTCGTCGTCTGGTCGGCACGGCCCAGCCAACCCCGGATGCGGGTGTTGGTGCGGCCGGTGGGGCAGGCACCGGGCAGCACGGCCGACAGGTCGCCCGTGCCGAAGCGGATGAGCGGATAGGCGGGGTTGAGTACGGTCACCACCACCTCGCCCACTTCGCCCTCGGGCACCGGGTCGCCCGTGCCGGGCCGCACGATTTCCAGGATCACGCCTTCGTCAAGCACCAGGCCCTCGCGGGCAGCGGTCTCGTAGGCGATGAGGCCCACGTCGGCTGTGGCATAGCACTGGTAGCCGGTGATGCCGCGCTCGGCCAGCCAGTCGCGCAGCGAAGGCGGGAAGGCCTCGCCCGAGACCAGGGCCTTGTGGATGGACAGTTTCTGCCCGCCTTCAGCCGCCTTTTCCACCAGGATCTTGAGGAAGCTTGGTGTACCGGTGTAGGCGTTGGGGCACAGGTCGTGGATGGCGGCAAGCTGCTGCTCGGTGTTGCCCACGCCGCCGGGGATGACAGTGCAACCCAGCGCCTGGGCGCCGCTTTCCATGATCCACGCGCCGGGGGTGAGGTGGTAGCTGAAGCAGTTGTGCACCAGGTCACCGGCCTCGAAGCCTGCCGCAACCATCGCCCGGGCAGAGCGCCAGTAGTCGGCGCCTTGACCTTCGGGTTCGTAGATGGGGCCGGGTGACTGGTACACCCTGCGTGCGCCCGATGCGCGCGCAAGCCCCCGCCAGCCGATGGTGGAAAAGCAGCCGAACGGATCGCCGCCAGCGGCGCGCGAAGCCTGCTGCTGTTCCAGCAGTTCATGTTTGCGCGTCACGGGCAGCGTAGCCAGCGCGGCGCGCGTGGTGATGCTGCTGGCGTCCACGCCGGACAGGATGCGGGCCATGGCTCCGCTGTCGCGTTGTGCCTGGGCGATGTGGGCAGGCAGGGCCGCCATCAGGGCAGCCTCGCGCTCTGCAGGGGAGCGGGTTTCCAGAGCGTCTAGGTGGAGTTGGGGCATGGGAGGGCTCCCTGACAGAAAGACTGACGGTGACGAGGAGAGGAAAAAGGCGCTCAGGCCAGCCAGCGCTTGCGGCGCTTGTAGCTCTTGACGTCTTTGAAGCTCTTGCGCTCGCCGCCGCCCATGCCCAGGTAGAACTCCTTGACGTCCTCGTTGTTGCGCAGGTCGGTGGCTGCGCCGTCCATCACAATGCGGCCGCTTTCCATGATGTAGCCGTAGTCGGCGTACTTCAGCGCCATGTTGGTGTTCTGCTCGGCGATCAGGAAGGTGACCTTTTCCTTGGTGTTGAGGTCTTTCACGATCTCGAACACCTCTTCCACGATCTGCGGCGCCAGGCCCATGGAGGGCTCGTCCAGCAGCACCACGCTGGGGTTGGTCATGAGCGCGCGACCGATGGCGCACATCTGCTGCTCACCGCCCGAGGTGTAGGCCGCCTGCGAGGTGCGGCGCGTCTTCAGGCGCGGGAAGTAGGTGTAGACCTTTTCCAGGTTGGCCTCGATCTCGGCCTTGCTGGCTCGGGTGTAGGCGCCGGTCAGCAGGTTTTCCTCGATGGTGAGGTGGGCGAAGCAGTGGCGGCCTTCCATGACCTGCACCACGCCACGCTTGACCAGGTCGGCGGGTGAGAGGTTTTCGATGCGCTCACCGCGCAGCTCGATGCTGCCCTTGGTGACTTCCCCGCGCTCGCCCTTGAGCAGGTTGGAGATAGCGCGCAGCGTGGTGGTCTTGCCGGCGCCGTTGCCGCCGAGGATGGCTGCGATCTGCCCTTCGGCGACCTGCAGCGACACGCCCTTGAGCACGAGGATCACGTGGTTGTAGATGACCTCGATGCCGTTGACGTTGAGAACGATGTTGGGTGTGCTCATGGATGGAACCTTGATGGAAATGCACCGGACGACAAACCAGTCCTCGGTGCCCTGGGCTTGGCCGGGACGCCGGGGGCTGGCGGCTGGCGGAAGGCCCGCCAGCCGCTCGGTCCGCCCCTCGGGAGACGGACCGGCACCCCTCGTCAGGACTGGCAGTCCTGCGGCGTGCGGCGGGTCAGCTTCTTCTCGGCGGCGTACTTGTCGGCAGCGGCCTTGACCATCGGCTTGATGATCTGCTCGTCAGCCTGATACCAGTCGCTGGTGAACTGCCACTTGCTGCCGTCCCAGGTGTGGATGCGGGCCCAGGCGGCACCCATGTGGTCCTGGCAGCTGGTGGAGATGGGGCGCATCACGCCCTTGAAGCCCAGGCCGTCGAGCTTGGCCTGGGTCAGGTCCAGGTTCTCCAGACCCCAGCGCACCTGCTCGCCGGTCATGACCTTGCCCTTGCCGAACTTGTCCTGGGCGCGGCGCACGCCTTCCACAGCCAGCATGGCGCTCATGGCACCGCGCACGTACAGCACGGAGCCCACTTCGTCCTTGGGACCGGTGCCCTGGCCCTTGCCGTGGACTTTTTCCAGGATTTCCTTCACAAAGGCCGCGTTGGGTTCGGCACCGTGCTGCATGGTGATCGCGTTGTAGCCCTTCGCGCCTTCGCCGATGTCCTTGACATCAGGCTCTGCACCCGCCCACCACACGCCATAGATCTTGTCGCGCGGGTAGCCGGTGGCCTGGGCTTCCTTGATCAGCGTCGAGTTCATCACGCCCCAGCCCCAGTTGACCACGTAGTCCGGGCGGTCGCGGCGGATCTGCAGCCAGGTGGCCTTTTGTTCCACGCCTGGGTGCGTCACGGGCAGCAGGCTCAGCTTGAAGCCGTGCATGGCTGCGCGTTCCTGCAGGATGGGAATGGCTTCCTTGCCGAAGGGGCTGTCGTGGTAGACCAGAGCGATGTGCTTGCCCTTGAGGTTGGCTGCGCCGCCCAGCTTCTTGGCGATGTCCTGGATGATCACGTCACCGGCCACCCAGTAGGTGCCAGCCAGCGGGAAGTTCCACTTGAACACGCCACCGTCCTGCGACTCGCTGCGGCCATAGCCAGCGGTGATCAGCGGGATCTTGTCAATGGGCGCCTTCTCGGTCAGTGCGAAGGTGATGCCTGTGGACAACGGCTGGAACATCGAGGCGCCGCCATTCTTGCCTTTCAGGCGTTCGTAGCACTCCACGCCGCGGTCGGTGGCGTAGCCGGTTTCGCACTCTTCGAACGAAATCTTCACGCCATTGATGCCGCCGCGGGCATTGACCAGCTTGAGGTAGTCGACGAAACCGTTGGCCCATGGCACGCCGTTCGGCGCGTAGGCGCCCGTGCGGTACACCAGCACGGGGAAGAACTGTTCCTTGGCTTGCGCATGGGCGCTGGGAGCCACCAGGGCACCCGTCAAGGTGGTCGCTGCCACTGCAGCGGCAAGGGCGAGTGAACGAAGCTTCATGGTTTGTCTCCAGAGTAGTGGTTGAAGCGAGGGGCGGGAAATCAATAAGGGATTCAGTGCGGGAACGGCCAGATGCGCAGCTTCTGCTTGGCAATGCTCCACAGCTTGGCCAGGCCATGCGGTTCCACGATCAGGAACCACACGATCAGCGCGCCGAAGATCATGAACTCGGTGTGGGACACCGCGGCGGTGGACACCGAGATGCCAACCAGGCCGCCCACCCAGGGCAGGAACTGGTTCAGGAAGATGGGCAGCACCGTGATGAAGGCCGCACCGAAGAAGCTGCCCATGATGGAGCCCATGCCGCCGATGATGACCATGAACAGCAGCTGGAAGGAGCGGTCGATGCTGAAGGCAGCGGGTTCCCAGGAGCTCAGGTGCACGAAGCCCCACAGCGCGCCTGCGACACCGATGATGAACGAGCTGACCGCGAACGCGCTGAGCTTGGCGTACATCGGGCGGATGCCGATCACGGCGGCGGCCACGTCCATGTCGCGGATGGCCATCCACTCGCGGCCGATGGCACCGCGAACCAGGTTCTTGGCCAGCACGCCGAACACCACCAGGAAGGCGAGGCAGAACAGGTATTTTTCCAGCGGCGTGTCGATGGCCCAGCCCAGCACGTTCAGGTTGGACACCGACACCGAGCCCGAGGCGTTGTTGTTGGTGAACCAGCCGATGCGCAGGAAGGCCCAGTCACAGAAGAACTGGGCAGCCAGCGTGGCCACGGCCAGGTACAGCCCCTTCACGCGCAGGCTGGGGATGCCGAACACCAGACCCACCAGCGTGGCGAAAAAACCGCCGGAGAGCAGCGCCACGATCAGCGGCATGCCGTCGATGCGGATGTAGGTGTTGTAGGCCATGTACGCGCCCACCGCCATGAAGGCGCCCGAACCCAGCGAGATCTGGCCGCAGTAGCCCACCAGGATGTTCACGCCAATGGCGGCGAGCGACAGGATCAGGAACGGGATGAGGATGGCGCGGAAGAGGTACTCGTCCACCAGCAGCGGGATGCCGATGGCCGCGAAGGCCACGATGGCGAGGATGGCCCAGCGGTCCTGCGCGATCGGGAAGATCTGCTGGTCGGCGCGGTAGGAAGTCTTGAATTGGCCGTTTTCGCGATAAAACATGTTCTTGTCTCCTTACACGCGGTCGATGATCTTCTCTCCGAACAGACCTTGCGGCCTGAACAGCAGGAACACGAGCGCCAGCATGTAGGCGAACCAGATCTCGATGCCGCCGCCCACCATGGGGCCGATGTACACCTCGGAAAGCTTTTCACCCACGCCGATGATCAGACCGCCGATGATGGCGCCGGGTACCGAGGTGAGACCGCCCAGGATGATCACCGGCAGCGCACGCAGCGCCACGGTGGTCAGCGAGAACTGCACGCCCAGCTTGGAACCCCAGATGATCCCGGCCACCAGTGCGGTGATACCGGCCACGCACCAAACGATCACCCAGATGCGGTTGAGCGGGATGCCGATGGACTGCGCGGCCTGGTGGTCGTCGGCCACCGCACGCAGCGCCCGGCCGGTGCTGGTCTTCTGGAAGAACAGCGACAGCGCCGCCACCAGACAGGCTGCAACCACGGCGGCGATCACGTCCTCCTGGTTGATGAGCACGCCACCTTCGAACACGCTTTCAAACAGGAACACCGGGTCCTTGGGCATGCCCACGTTGATCTGGTAGATGTCGCTGCCGAAGATGGTCTGGCCCAGGCCGTCGAGGAAGTAGGTGATGCCCAGCGTGGCCATCAGCAGCGTCACGCCTTCCTGGTTGACCAGGTGGCGCAGCACCAGGCGTTCCACCAGCCAGGCCAGCACGAACATCAGCGCCGCCGCCAGGATGAAGGCGATCACGTTGCCGATGAGCTTGCCCTCAAGGCCCAGCCAGCCCGGCACCCATTCTGAAAAGCGCGCCATGGCCAGCGCTGCGAACAGCACCATCGCGCCCTGCGCAAAGTTGAACACGCCCGAGGCCTTGAAGATGAGCACGAAGCCCAGGGCCACCAGCGAATACAGCATGCCTGCCATCAGGCCGCCGAACAGGGTTTCGAGGAAAAATCCCATGATTGCTTGCTCCGTCAGTGGCTGGTGCCCAGGTAGGCGCTGATCACTTCTTCGTTGTTGCGCACTTCGTCTGGCGGTCCGTCGCCAATCTTCTTGCCGTAGTCCAGCACCACCACGCGGTCGCTGATGTCCATCACCACGCCCATGTCGTGCTCGATCAGCACGATGGTGGTGCCGAATTCGTCGTTCACGTCGAGGATGAAGCGGCACATGTCCTGCTTCTCTTCAACGTTCATGCCGGCCATGGGTTCGTCCAGCAGCAGCACCTGCGGCTCCATGGCCAGGGCACGGCCCAGGTCCACGCGCTTTTGCAGGCCGTAGGGCAGCTGGCCCACGGGGGTCTTGCGGTAGGCCTGGATCTCCAGGAAGTCGATGATGTGCTCGACCTTCTCGCGGTGCTCGATCTCCTCGCGCTCGGCAGGCCCCAGGCGCAGGGCCTGCAGGAAGAGGTTGCTCTTGATGCGCAGGTTGCGGCCGGTCATGATGTTGTCGATCACGCTCATGCCCTTGAACAGCGCCAGGTTCTGGAAGGTGCGGGCGATGCCCATCTCCGCCACCTGGCGGCTGTTCATGTGCTTGAAGGTCTGGCCCCGGAAGGTGATGGAGCCCTCCTGCGGCGAATAGACGCCGTTGATGCAGTTGAGCATGGAGCTCTTGCCCGCGCCGTTGGGGCCGATGATGGCGCGGATCTCATGCTCCTTGACGTTGAAGGAGATGTCGGTCAGCGCCTTCACGCCGCCGAAGCGCAGGCTGATGTTCTGGACGTCCAGGATGACGTCACCCACTTGCTTGTATGCCATGGTTATGGTTTCCGTGGTTCTTGTGTGCGCTTGTGCTCAGGCGGCCTGTTTCACGGCGTCGAAGGTCTTGGCATCCATCAGCCGCAGCGTGGCGCTGACCTTGCCGGTGCGGCCGTCCTCGAACTTCACCTGGGTCTCGATGTACTGTTCGGTCTTGCCGCCGTAGAGCGCATCCACCAGCACCCCGTACTTTTCGCCAATGAAGCCGCGGCGGACCTTGTTGGTGCGGGTCAGCTCGCCGTCGTCGGCGTCCAATTCCTTGTGCAGCACCAGGAAACGGCTGATCTGGCTGCCTGCCAGCAGCGTGTCGCGGCTCAGGTCGGCGTTGACCTTTTCCACGCAGTCCTTGATGAGTTCATACACCTCGGCTTTCTGGGCCAGATCGGTGTAACCGGCGTAGGGCAGGTTGCGGCGCTCGGCCCAGTTGCCCACGGCGTCGAAGTCGATGTTGATCATCACGCACACCTTCTCGCGGCCGTCGCCATAGGCCACCGCTTCCTTGATGTGCGAGAAGAACTTGAGCTTGTTTTCCACGTACTTGGGCGCGAACATGGCGCCGTCGTTGGCACCGCCCTTGATGCGGCCCACGTCTTTCACGCGGTCGATGATCTTGAGGTGCCCGCTGGCGTCGATGAAGCCTGCGTCGCTCGTGTGGTACCAGCCGTCCGCGTTGAGCACTTCCTCGGTGGCCTTGGCGTTCTTGTAGTACTCCTTCAGCAAGCCAGGGGACTTGACCAGGATCTCGCCGTTGTCGGCCAGCTTGATCTCCACCCCCTCGCAGGGCACACCCACCGTGTCGGCGCGCACCTCGTGGTCGGGCTGCAGGCACACGAACACGGCGGTCTCGGTGGAGCCATACAGCTGTTTGAGGTTGATGCCGATGGAGCGGTAGAAGCTGAACAGATCGGGGCCGATGGCTTCACCGGCGGTGTAGGCCACACGCACGCGGGAAAAGCCCAGCGTGTTGCGCAGCGGGCCGTACACCAGCACGTTGCCCAGGGCGTAGAGCAGCCGGTCGCCCAGGCCCACGCTCTTGCCATCCATCAGTGCCGGGCCCACCTTGCGTGCCACGTCCATGAAGGCATGGAACATCTTGCGCTTGATGGTACCCGCGTCTTCCATGCGGATCATCACGCTGGTGAGCAGGCCTTCAAACACGCGCGGCGGCGCAAAGTAATAGGTGGGGCCGATTTCCTTGAGGTCGATGGACACCGTGCCCGACGATTCGGGGCAGTTGACCACATAGCCGCAGGCCAGCCACTGAGCGTAGCTGAAGATGTTCTGGCCGATCCAGGCCGGGGGCAGGTAGGCCAGCACCTCTTCGGCAGAGGTGAGCTTGTCGAACTTGGCCCCCACCTCAGCGCGGTTGAGCAGTGTGTAGTGGGTGTGCACCACGCCCTTGGGGTTGCCCGTGGTGCCGGATGTGAAGAACATGGCGGCCACATCGTCGGGCTGCGCTTTTTCCACCTCCTCGCGGAAGAAGTCCGGGTGTTCGCTGGCGTAGACCTTGCCTGCGGCAACCACTTCCTCCAGCCCGGCCAGGCCAGGCTCGTCGTAGTTGCGCAGGCCACGCGGGTCGTCGAACAGAATGTGCTGCAGCTGCGGGCACTGTTCGCGGATCTCGAGCATCTTGTCCACCTGCTCCTGATCCTCCACCACCGCGAAGCGCACCTCGGCGTTGTTGATGGGGAAGACGCACTCGGCGGCCACCGCGTCCTGATAAAGCGGCACGGGAATGGCGCCCAGCGACTGCGCGGCCAGCATGGTGGCATAGAGGCTGGGGCGGTTGGCGCCGACGACGATGATGTGCTCGTCCCGTTGCAGGCCCAGCTGGTGCAGCCCGCCCGCGATGTGTTCAACCAGCTCGGCCATCTGTTGCCAGGTGGTCGTCTGCCAGATGCCATATTCCTTCTCTCGCATGGCGGGGGCCTGGGGGCGCTTGGCCGCATGCTCCAGCAAAAGCCGTGGGAACGTTGTCCGCATGTTGTCTCCTGTGTGCCGGGGGGTGCCTTGCTCGTTCTGTCTTTGGGGCTTTTTCCGGCGTCGGTGCCAATGTACGGCTTTAGTTTGACGTCATGTTGTCCTTGTGACGACAATCTAGGGTAGTCACTGCCTAGGAATTTCCCTAGGATCGTGAAATTCGCTCTTGTGCAGACAGAACACTTGCAGACATGAACACGAAAGTCGGGCTTCGGCAGCGCGCGCGTCCTCTGTCTCCCGAGGAGATCGCGGCCATTCCATGGATGGAGAGTCTCACGCCCATCGAGCAGTACCGTGCCCAGGAGGCGCTGATGATCTCGCTTGCCGAGCCGGGGGACTACATCTGCCGCGTGGGCCGGCCGGTCACGTACTGGTTCGGTCTGATCGAGGGCCTGCTCAAGATGAGCAACGACGACAGCCAGGGGCCGGTCATGACCTTCACGGGGGTTGCTCCCGGCGGCTGGTTCGGCGAGGGGACCGCCCTCAAGCGCGAGATCTACCGCTACAACATCCAGGCCCTGCGCAAGAGCCTGGTGGCGGGGCTGCCGGTGGACACCTTTCACTGGATGCTGGACCACTCCATCGGCTTCAACCGCTTTGTCATGCGGCAGCTCAACGAGCGGCTGGGACAGTTCATCGCCGCGCGTGAGATCGACCGCATCAGCGACCCTGACGTGCGCGTTGCCCGCAGCCTGGCCAACCTGTTTCACCCAGGGCTCTTTCCCGGTGTGGGCCAGGTGCTGCGCATCACACAGCAGGAGCTGGCCTACCTGGTAGGTCTGTCCCGGCAGCGGGTGAACGAGGCGCTTGCACGCTGGGCCAGCGAAGGCGCCATCCAGGTGGAATACGGCGGGTTGCGCGTGCTGGATCTGGAGGCCTTGCGCCGGGCCGGGCGCGATCTCACCTGACGCAGCATGCGGGCATTGCCACGCGTGTACATTTGCCGGCATATGTCACACGGTTGTGCGCAAGGTGTGCCCGGGGAGCCAAAGGAGTTTGGGATGTGGTGGAGCCTTGTTCGTAGTCCTGTGGTGGCGGCCGGTTTTTTCTTGGCAACGGTGGCTGTTGCACAGGCGCCGCAGCGGCTGGCCGTGCCTGCCGTGTTGTGGGGCTTGAACGACAGACAGGAACTGGTCCGGTTCCAGGCTGACCGGCCCGAGACCATGGACCGCCGGGTGACACTCACTGGGCTGGGTGCGGGTGAGCGTCTGGTCGGCATCGATTTCCGGGTCGCGCGCGGCGTGCTTTACGGGGTTTCCAGTGCGGGCCGCGTCTACACCATCGACACGGCCAGCGGCGTGGCCAGCGCTGTGGGCGCTGCACCGGCCCCGGACGTGATGGGCGAGGGCCCGCACGGTGTGGATTTCAACCCGGCAGCTGACCGCATCCGTGTGGTGGGCGCTAATGGGTTGAACCTGAGGCTTCACCCGGACACCGGGGCGCTGATCGATTACGACGCGCAGGCCGAGGGTGTGCAGCGCGACCCCGATCTCACCTTTGCCGAGGGCGACATCAATGCCGGCCGCCGTCCCGACGTGGTGGCTGCGGCCTACACCTATAACAACAAAGACGACAAGCTCACCACGAATTTTGCCATCGACAGGTCCCTGGGCGCCTTGGTGATGCAGGGCTCGAAGGAGGGGCAGCAACCGGTGGTTTCGCCCAACCTGGGCCGCCTGACGACCGTGGGCAGCCTGGGCCTGGGACCATTGCTGGACGTGTCTTTCGACATCTCCGACGTGCGCAACGAGCCACTGGCCGTCATCCGCACGCCTGCCGATCCCCGTTCCAGGCTCGTGGCCATCGACCTGGATACCGGGTTGGCCCGCGTGCTGGGGGTGGTGGGGCAGGGGGAGCCCCTGCGCGGCATGGCCATCGAACCTTGAACGGAGCGGGTGTGAAGCGGTTTTTCGGGTGGGTGTGCCTGTGGGGGGCGCCCTGGCTGAGCTGGGCAGGCGATGTGCGGGCGGTTGTGCAGGACCCGCAGGGGCGGCCCGTTGCCGAGGCGGTGGTGTACCTCGAATCCGCCGCCGCGGCTGCGGCAGCGCGGCCCATGACCGGGGTGGAGCTGGTGCAGAAAGACAAGGCTTTCGTGCCATCGGTGTTGCCGGTCACGCGGGGCACCTCGGTGTCCTTCCCCAACCGCGATACGGTGCGGCACCACGTGTACTCGCTTTCACCGGTCAAACGGTTCGAACTCAAGCTCTATGCTGGCACGCCAGCCAATCCGGTGGTTTTCGATCAACCCGGGGTGGCCGTGCTGGGCTGCAACATACACGACGAGATGGTGGCCTGGGTGGTTGTGCTGGATACGCCGCACTTCGCGCAGAGCCAGGCTGACGGCCGGGCCGAACTGCGAGGCGTGCCTCCTGGCGAATACCGCCTGATGGTCTGGCACCCGAACCTGCCGGTCGGGGCGCCCGCGCAGGTGCAGCCACAGCCGGTTGTCGTGACCGCCGCTTCCTCCGAGGTCCGCGTCCGCATCCGGGGGCTGCTGCCTTGAGCCGCTGGCAAGACCGCTGGCGCGACATGGGCCTGACCGCCCGGCTGGTGGGTGTCACCCTCGTGCTGTTGCTGCTGATCCAGATCGCGGTGTTCGGCATGGTCCGCTCCACCATCGCCAGCAAGGCACGCGCCCAGATTGACGCGGAACTGCAGGTGAGTGAACGCGTCTGGCGGCGCCTGCTGGAGCAGAATGCCGAGCGGCTGCGTCAGGCGGCACAGCTGCTGGCGTCGGACTTCGGCTTCCGTTCAGCCATCGTGTCGGCCGACAGCCAGACCATTGCCTCGGCGCTCGAGAACCATGGCCAGCGCATCGGGGCGCGCACCACGGCATTCTTCGACACGGGCTGGAACCTTGTGGCGCACAGCGGCCACGGGCAGGCCATGGACGACGACACCTTGCTGGACCTGTCCCGCTTGCTGGGCGGGTCACCCTCGCGCACCCAGCTGGCCTATGTCCAGCGCCAGCCCTTTCAGTTCGTCGTGGTGCCGGTGCGTGCGCCGGTGCAGGTGGGTTGGGTGGTGATGGGGTTTCCCATCGACCAGGCGCTGGCTGACGACATGTACCAGCTGCTGGCCGTGCATCTGGCGGTGCTCGGCGCGGCGCCAGCCCAGAGCATGGGCGTGGTGGTCAGCACCTTGCCCGCCGATCTTGCGCGCGATCTGACCGCCGCCCCTTCGGGCGTGTCCGACGTCTTCCTTCAGGACGAACGCTATCTGGCACGGCGTGTCGCGCTGGAGTCGACCCAGGGGCAGGTGGACACCGTCCTGCTGCGTTCCTACGCCGATGTGGTGGCACCGTTCGTCAGCCTGCAGTGGGTGCTGGCGGGCATCACGCTGGTCGGGGTCGTGGCGTTCGGCTTGGCCAGCTGGACCGCCACCCGGCGGGTCACGCAACCCCTGCGGTCCCTGATGGATGCCACGCAGTCGCTGGAGCAAGGCCGCTACGACGTGGAGGTTCAAGGGGCGCAGCGCGGCGACGAGGTGGGCCGCCTGGCGCGTGGTTTCGACGCCATGCGCACCAGCATTGCCGCGCAGCAGGCCGAAATCCGGCACCTGGCTTACTGGGACCGGTTGACCGGCCTGCCCAACCGCGAACGGTTCCGCGAGACCTTGCTGCAGACCATGGCCAGTGGCGGGCCCGCGGGGCATCCCGTCGCCATGCTCGCGCTGAACCTGGACCGTTTCAAGCACGTGAACGAAGTGCTGGGCTATGCCTTGGGGGACGCCTTGCTCAAGGCGGTGGCGCAGCGGCTGCAGCAGCAGGTTGACGGATACGGCGGACAGGTGGCGCGCATGGGCGGAGACGAGTTCGCCATCCTGCTGCCCCACGCGGACGCCGCCACGGCCGTGGCCGTGGGCGAACGCATAGCGAAGGCGCTGGAAGAGCCCCTGGCGCTGGACCAGCAGACCGTTGACCTGAGTGCCAGCATCGGGGTGGCCTGCTGGCCCCTGGACGCCCAGGATGCGGACACCCTGATGAGCCGCGCTGAAATCGCCATGCGTGCCGCCAAGGCCAAGACGGCGGGGTTGCTGCTGTACAACCCGTCGCTCGACTCGTCCAGCGCGCAGTCGCTCTCGCTGCTCACCGACCTGCGGCAGGCGCTGGAACGCGATCAGCTCCGCCTGTTCGTGCAGCCCAAGGTGAACGTTGCCAGTGGCCGCGTGGTGGCTCTGGAGGGGCTGGTGCGCTGGGAACACCCCTCGCGCGGGCTGGTCCCGCCCATGCAGTTCATTCCTTTTGCCGAACAGACAGGCTTCATCCGCCAGCTCACCCTGTGGATGTTCGAGGAAGCCTGCCGCCAGTGGCCCGCCCTGCAGGCGGCAGCCCCCGGCCTGCGCATCGCCATCAACCTGTCTACGCGCGACCTGATGGACCAGGAGTTCGCTGCCCGTCTGGGTGGCCTGCTGCGTGCCCACGGGCTCACGCCGCAGGCTTTCTGCCTGGAGATCACCGAAAGCGCCATCATGGACGACCCGCAGCGTGCCGAAGCGACGCTCAACAGGCTGGCGGCCATGGGTTTCAAGCTCTCCATCGACGACTTCGGCACGGGCTATTCGTCCCTCGCCTACCTCAAGCGCCTGCCGGTCAACGAACTCAAAATCGACAAGTCCTTCGTCATGGGCATGGCGAATGACAGCAATGATGCGAAAATCGTCCGTTCCACCGTTGACCTGGCCCACAACCTGGGGCTCACGGTGGTGGCCGAGGGCGTTGAGGATCAGGCGATCCTTGGTGCCCTGCGTGATCTGCAATGCGACGAAGCCCAGGGCTATTTCATCAGCAGGCCGATGCCCGCCCAGGCATTTGCCCAATGGTGCGAAACCTGGCGAGCCCCTGAGAACTGAGCATCCATGTCCAAGACCCTGAGCCTGCGCAAACCGCCGCAGGCCGCTGCCGAGCCCGCAGGCAAACCCGCGCCCAGGCGTTCTCCGGCGGCCCGTGCGCCCTCGTCTGACCCCGCCAGGCCGGCCGGCCGCCCCGGGCAAAGCGGCCGTCCCGGGCAAGCCGGGCAGCCGCCGCGTCCGGCCCCATCCAGCCGGCCGCCCCGGCAGGGCGCGCCCAAGGCGCAGTCCGACGGTCCCGTGCGCCTCAACAAGCGGCTGGCCGAACTGGGGCTGTGCTCGCGGCGCGAGGCTGACGAGTGGATCGAGCGCGGATGGGTCAAAGTCAACGGCCAGGTGGCGCAGATGGGCCAGCCCGTGATGGCGCAGGACCGCATCGACGTGCTGCCCCAGGCCACCGCCCAGCAGGGCGGCCGCGTCACCATTCTGCTGCACAAGCCCATAGGCTACGTGAGCGGCCTGCCCGAAGACGGCCACCAGAGCGCCGCCGTGCTGGTGCAGCCCCGCACGCGCTGGCGCGACGACCGCAGCCCGCGCCGGTTCGAGGCTGGCCACACGCGCGGCCTGGCTCCCGCTGGCCGGCTCGACATCGATTCCACCGGCCTGCTGGTGCTCACGCAGGACGGCCGCGTGGCCAAGGCGCTGATCGGCGAGCAGTCTGAGGTGGAGAAGGAATACCTGGTGCGTGTGCACCTGGCACCCAATGGCCCGAAAGGCGTGGGGCTGGTCACGCAGAACGTGCAGGGTGCCTTCCCGCCCGAAAAACTGGCCTTGCTGCGCCATGGCCTGAGCCTGGACGGCCAGCCCCTCAAACCCGCCCAGGTGGACTGGCAGAACCCCGAACAGCTGCGTTTCGTGCTCACCGAAGGCAAGAAGCGGCAAATCCGGCGGATGTGCGAATTGGTCGGCCTGCACGTGGTGGGCTTGAAGCGTATCCGTATTGGGCGTATCGTCTTGGGCAATTTGCCACTGGGCCAGTGGCGTTATCTGGGCGAGCACGAGCATTTCTGATGCTGCTTGCGCCCACTGTTGCATTTGCCTCAGCTTTTGGAAACCGATCAATGAACTCCGTGTGCGACGTGCCCCCCACCTCTGTCGAAGAGCCCGCAGGCGCCCTCGCTGCAGAACAGCAGCGGCTGGCAGCGCTGCACCGTTACGAAATTCTGGACACGCCACCAGAGCCAGCGTTCGATGACATCGCCTTCCTGGCCAGCGTGGTCTGCAATGCCCCGGTGGCCATGGTGTCTCTGGTGGGCGCGGACCGGCAGTGGGCCAAGGCCTTGACCGGGCCGGGGTCCACCCACCTGTCGCGCGGGCTGTCGTTCTGCACGCACGCCATCGTGTCGCCCCAGGAGGTTTTTGAAGTCCAGGACGCGACGCGCGACCCCCGTTTTGTGCACAACACCCAGGTCAGTGGTGCGAACGGTATCCGCTTCTATGCCGGAGCGCCGCTGGTCACCCCCTCGGGGCACGCCATCGGCACGCTTGCCGTGCAGGACCACCAGCCCCGGCAGCTCGACGAACGGCAGCGGCACGCGCTGCGCCTGCTGGCCCGCCAGGTGATCGACCAGCTGGAGCGCCGCCGTCTTGCCTTGCTGGTCGAGGCCCACGGCATTGTCGACGGCGCCACGCCGGTGGGCAGCCCCCGCGCCCTGGACCGCCGCCTGGCGGAAGAATGGCAGCGGCATGCGCGCCGCGGAGAAAGTCTGGGCCTGCTGCTCATTGAGCTGTCGCCGGCGCAATGGCGCGCCCCGGAGCCGCCACTCACGGCCGCGTCGCTGCTGGACACCGTGGCAGGCTGCCTGCGCAGCAGTGACTATCTGGCGCGCCTGGACGAAAACCGCCTTGCCGCCCTGTTGCCCACCAGTGGCGTCAACGCGTCAATGCAGGTGGCACAGCGCATGCGGCAGGCCATCGACAAGGCCCTGACCAACGACCCGGGCAACCCGGTGCGCCTGGGCGTGGCTTCCATGATTCCCAACCGCAGCGGCCAGCCGCACCAGCTGATCGAGCGGGCCATGCACGCGCTGGCGCGCGTCGGCCGCTCTCGCGTCGAAGCCTTCAGCGGCTGGTGACCGGCTTCGGCGGCGACCCTTGAAACCGCGGGGCGCCGTCCCCATCTGGTCGCCGTCGTTTCCGGTATCTGCCGGAGACGTTCTTGGTCTGTCATTCATCTGATCGAAAACCATGAGCAAAAACACCCATGCTTTCCAGGCCGAGGTGGCGCAACTGCTGCACCTCGTCACCCATTCGCTGTATTCCAACAAAGACATCTTCCTGCGCGAGCTGGTTTCCAACGCGTCCGACGCCTGCGACAAGCTGCGCTTCGAGGCGCTCAACGACGCCGGGCTGTACGAGGACGCGCCCAACCTGGAAGTGCGCGTCAGCTTCGACAAGGACGCCAAGACCCTCACCATCACCGACAACGGTATCGGCATGAGCGCGCAGGAGGCCATTGACCACCTGGGCACCATTGCCAAGAGCGGTACCAAAGACTTCATGAGCCGCCTGAGCGGCGACCAGAAGAAGGATGCCCAGCTGATCGGCCAGTTCGGCGTGGGCTTCTACTCGGGCTTCATCGTGGCCGACAAGATCACCGTGGAAAGCCGCCGCGCTGGCATGAAGCCGGAAGAGGGCGTGCGCTGGGTAAGCGGCGGCACGGGCGACTTCGAGACCGAGACCATCACCCGCGCGCAGCGCGGCACCAGCGTCACCCTGCACCTGCGCCAGGACGACGACAGCGCCAGCGAATACCTCAACCGCTGGAAGCTCAAGCAGATCATTGGCAAATACTCCGACCACATCAGCCTGCCCATCCTCATGCAGAAAGAGGAGTGGGACCAGGAAAAGGGTGAGTACGTGCTGCAGGCGGACTGGGAGGCGGTCAACTCCGCCAGCGCCCTGTGGACCCGTGCCAAGAAGGACGTGACGGAAGAGCAGTACACCGAGTTCTACAAGAACATCAGCTACGACACCGACGCCCCGCTGGCCTGGAGCCACAACCGCGTGGAAGGTGCCAGCGAATACACGCAACTGCTCTACATCCCCGCCAAGGCCCCGCACGACCTGTGGAACCGCGACAAGAAGGCTGGCGTCAAGCTCTACGTCAAGCGCGTCTTCATCATGGACGACGCCGAGGCGCTGATGCCTTCGTACCTGCGCTGGGTCAAGGGCGTCATCGACTCGGCCGACCTGCCCCTCAACGTCAGCCGCGAACTGTTGCAGGAGAGCCGCGACGTGAAAGCCATCCGCGACGGCAACACGCGCCGCGTGCTTTCCATGCTGGAAGATCTGGCCAAGAAGGACAAGCTGCCTGCCGATAACGCAGATGGCGTGACCGACGTGCTGAGTGCCGAGGAAAAGGCTGAAGCCGAAAAGCAGGCAGGCAAGTACAGCCAGTTCTATGCAGAGTTCGGCGCCGTGCTCAAGGAAGGCCTGGGCGAGGACTTCGGCAACCGCGAGCGCATTGCCAAGCTGCTGCGCTTCGCCTCCACCCAGAGCGATGCCGTGTCGGTCAGCCTGGCCGACTACAAGGCCCGCATGAAGGAAGGCCAGGAGGCCATCTACTACATCACCGCCGACACGCTGGCTGCCGCCAAGAACAGCCCGCAACTCGAAGTCTTCCGCAAGAAGGGCATCGAGGTGCTGCTGATGACCGACCGCGTGGACGAGTGGGCGCTGTCCTACCTGAACGAATTCGACGGTACGCCGCTGCAAAGTGTGGCCAAGGGCGCAGTAGACCTGGGCAAGCTGCAGGACGAGGAAGAGAAGAAGGCTGCCGAAGCCGCTGCCGAGACTTTCAAGCCCGTGCTCGAAAAGCTGAAGGAGTCCCTGAAGGAAAAGGCCAAGGACGTGCGCGTGACCACCCGCCTGGTCGATTCCCCCGCCTGCCTGGTCGTGGAAGACGGCGAGTACTCCACTCAGCTGGCACGCCTGCTCAAGTCCGCCGGCCAGAAGGCGCCGGAGGTGCGCCCGATTCTGGAGGTCAACGCCGAGCACGCGCTGGTGAAGAAGCTCGACGGGCACCCGCAGTTCGATGATCTGGCCCACATCCTCTTCGACCAGGCACTGCTGGCCGAAGGCGGCCTGCCCGACGATCCCGCCGCTTACGTCAGGCGCGTGAACACCCTGCTGGCCTGAGCATGATTGCCCCAGTCCTTTCCAGCTACTGGTCGGTCCCGGTGATCGAGGTCAACCTGTTGATCTTCGCCAACCTGCTGGGCGCCCTGTTGCTGGGATTGATCGTGGGGTACGAGCGCGCCTACCACGGGCGCGCTGCAGGCATGCGCACCTACGGCATCGTCTGCATGGCCTCGGCCGCGCTCACGGTTTTCGCGGGCTACCCCGGCTATTGGTGGGGGATCCACGGGGGCATGAGCACAGCCGGGGTGGACCCCACACGGGTGGTGCAGGGCATCGTCACCGGTGTCGGTTTCCTGGGTGCGGGCGTCATCATGAAGGAAGGGCTCAACATCAACGGGCTCACCACGGCGGCTTCCATCTGGGCCTCGTCGGCCATCGGCGTGCTGGTGGGCGTGGGCTTCTACCCGGCGGCCATCCTGCTGACGCTGCTATCGGCCGCCCTGATGATGTGGGGGGCCAAGATGGAGGCCAGGCTGCCGTCGCGCAGGGCTGTGGGGGTGGTGGTGAAGTTCCGCTCAGGGGAATGCCCGCCCGAGGGGCTGGTGCGCGAAACGATGAAGCTCTGGGGCTACGCGATGGCCGACGGGTCCATGCACATCACCAGCGTGGGTGATCAGCTGAGCTGGCGTTTCGTGATGGTGGCGCAACGCAGCAAACCGCCCGCTTCCTCGCTGTTTGAACTGTCCCGCCTGCTGCGCGAGTTGCCCGGCGCGGTGGAGGTCGAGGTGATGCACGCGCGCAACTGAGCCGGTCACTCCAGCCCTGCTGCAAACTCCACGATGGCCCGGAAGTCCGGGGGCAGTTCGATGAACTTGATGCCTTCGCGCCTGAGCAGGCCACGCAATTCGCCATCGATGCGGCGCGCCTCCTCTTCATCCTGCAGCCGCCCGGAACTGACGTATTTCTTCTCGGGGTCGCGCTGCACCAGCACGTTCACGTTGTTGAATTGCTTGTGCCACTCAAGAATCTGCTCCCGCGTCTTGGCCACGTCGCAAACGTTGTGCGGGTAAGTTTCGTTGTAGTACAGCAATTGCGGCAGGGAGCCCTCCGTCACCAGGAACTGCACCTGTCCGTCCAGCACCTCAAGCATGCGGTAATGCTGCAGGGCGATGCCGTACTGGTTGCGCAGCGCTTCGAAGTCTTGCTGCCAGACCAGGCCCTTGGCGTGGTCCGGCACGGTTTCCACCGTCTTGTGCCGCAGGTGCAGCTTGAGCACGATGGCCGCCGAGTACAGCGACTTGTCACACCCCGGCCCACCGATGATGTTGATCACCTTGGTCGGGTAGATCCGCAGCTTGCTTTCAGGCAGGTGCGGCGTCACGTAGGTGTAACTCATGCTCATGGACAGGTCTCTCCTGCCCCCAAGCATAGGCGAATGGCAGGGGTCAGGCAACCAGCGCCGTGCCGTTCATGGCGTCCACCTGGTCCCACAGGGTCTGAGTCTGTTCCTGCCAGTAGCCGGGTGTGCAGAACCAGGGGAAGTTGACGGGGAAGGCTGGGTCGCTCCAGCGCCGGGCCAGCCACGCGCTGTAGTGGATGAGCCGCAGGGTTCGCAGGGGTTCGATCAGCGCCAGTTCACGGCGGTCGAACTCGCGCAGGGTTTCGTAGCCATCCAGCAGCGCGCCCAGCTGGCGTTGCTGCTGCTGGCGGTCGCCGCTCAGCAGCATCCACAGATCCTGCACGGCGGGGCCTGTGCGTGCGTCGTCCAGATCGACGAAATGGGGGCCGCCGCCAGGAAGGTCCGCAGGTGTCCACAGGACGTTGCCTGGGTGGCAATCGCCGTGCAGCCGCAGGGTGGCCGCGGGGTGGCTGTGCCAGTGTTCCTTCACGCACTCAAGTGCCGCTCGGGCCGCTTCAAGCCAGCGGCCACGGGCCTCTGGTGGCACGGCGTGGTGGGTTTCCAGCCAGGCCACGGGCTCGTCGCCGAAGGTGTCCGGCGTCAGCTCGGGCCGGTGCCGGAACGGTTGGCGCGCGCCCACCTCGTGAATGCGAGCCAGAAAACGGCCTATCCATTCCAGCACTTCGGGGTCGTCCAGCTCGGGGTGCCGCCCGCCACGGCGAGGGCTCACGCTGAAGGCAAAGCCCGCGTGCTCATGCACGGTGTCTCCCAGCAGTTCCAGCGGCGCCACCACCGGTACTTCGGCGGCCGCGAGTTCGCATGAAAACGCATGCTCTTCCCGGATCTGGCTGGTGCTCCAGCGTTGCGGCCGGTAGAACTTCAGCACCACCGGTTCGCCTTGGCTCAGGTGCGCCAGGTAGACGCGGTTCTCGTAGGAGTTCAGTGCGGTGAGCCGCCCGTCACCCTCCAGCCCGACGAGGGACAGTGCGTCCAGGACAACGTCGGGCGTGAGGGCATCGTAGGGGTGTGCGGATGGAGCGGCCATGGCCGCATTGTGCCGTCAGGCCAGCTGCAGCGTCACTTCGATGTTGCCGCGCGTCGCGTTGGAGTAGGGGCAGACTTCGTGCGCCTTGTCCACCAGCGCCTGGGCCACGGCGCGGTCCAGTCCTGGCAGGTGAATGGTCATCTGCACCTCGATGCCGAAGCCTTGCGGGATCGCACCGATGCCCACGGTGGCGTCGATCTTTGCGTCAGCAGGCACGGTGATCTTCTGCAGGCTGGCCACGTACTTGAGCGCGCCCAGGAAGCAGGCGCTGTAGCCCGCTGCGAACATTTGTTCGGGGTTGACCCCGCCGCCAGCGCCGCCCATTTCGCGGGGCACGGCCAGTTTGACGTCGAGCAGCCCATCCGACGATCTGGCGCTGCCGTCGCGTCCTCCGGTGGTGGTGGCGTGGGCTTGGTAAACGACTTTCTCGATCTTGTTGACCATGGTGGGTTCCTTCAGGTGTTGGCCCTGGTGGGCGTGGGGGTGACAGGTTCGGTGTGGGTGCGCAGGCCATCGCGCAGGGCGCGGATGCGTTGCGTGAGCGCCTGGACTTCGTCAACGCTGCAGCTCATCGCCTGCAGCAGGCAGGCGGGCACGCTGGCGGCTTGTGCCTTGAGCGCGCTGCCTTCTGCGCTCAGGTGAATGTGCACGCGGCGCTCGTCGTCGCTGGCGCGCTGGCGGGTGATCCAGCCTGCGGCTTCCATGCGCTTGAGCAGCGGGGTGAGCGTTCCAGAATCCAGTTGCAGGCGTTGCCCCAGCGCCGATACCGACTGGCCGTCCTGCTCCCACAGGCACAGCAGCACAAGGTACTGCGGGTAGGTCAGGCCCAGCGGGTCCAGCAGCGGCTTGTACAGCTTGGTCATGGCCAGCGAGGCCGAGTAAAGGGCAAAGCACAGCTGGTTGTCCAGCAGCAGCCAGGCGGCAGTGTCATGGGTTTGTGTTGACATGGCTGAATTGTAGCGTGCAATTAAATTGTGTGCAATACAAATGGTCGCGTTTATCATCGGGCCATGACCAAGCATTCCGGTTCCCCCCGCGACGCGGGCGTGGCACTGCCCGAGTTGTTGCCGGGCCAGTCGATCGAGCTCCTCAAGGAACTGCACATCCTCACGCGTGAGGGCAAGCTCAACCAGGACACCCGCCGCAAGCTCAAGCAGGTGCTGCACCTGGTGCGGTTCATCGCCCCGCTCATTGACGACGTGATCCAGCACCGTGGTGACGTGGTGCTGGCCGACCACGGCGCGGGCAAGTCCTATCTCGGCTTCATCCTGTACGACCTGGTGTTGCGCCCGCGCGGCGTGGGCACGGTGTACGGTGTGGAAACGCGCACCGAGCTGGTGGAGCGTTCGCGCGCGCTGGCTCAGCGGCTGGGCTTTGAGCGCATGCGCTTCGTGGCTACCACCGTGCAAGACGCCACCACCTCCGCCGACCTGCCCGAGCAGGTCGACATCGTGACCGCGCTGCACGCCTGTGACACCGCCACGGATGACGCCATTGCCTTCGGCTTGGCCAAGAAGGCGCGCCACATGGTGTTGGTGCCCTGCTGCCAGGCCGAGGTCGCAGGTGTGCTGCGTCGCAACAAGGCGCTCAGCCTGTCGCGCACGCCGCTCAGCGAAATCTGGCGCCACCCTTTGCACACGCGCGAGTTCGGCAGCCAGATCACCAACGTGCTGCGCTGCCTGCAACTGGAGGCGCATGGCTACCAGGTCACCGTGACGGAGCTGGTGGGCTGGGAGCATTCCATGAAGAATGAGCTGATTCTGGCGCGCAAGACCGGCGGCCCGAAGCGCAGCGCGAAAGAAAGGCTGCAGCAGGTGCTGCAGGAACTGAATCTGCAAGAACTCACGCAGCGTTTCGCTGTCTGATCGCCGGGGCCCGCCCAAACAGGGGGGCGCCCGTGTATTCATCACAAGGGCGCCCTTGCCCTTCCATCCAGGAGTCCCCGAAGATGGTCAACAATCTACCCTTCATGCTGCAATCCGTCGCCTGGCCGATGGTGTTGCTGCTCGCCTGGTACCTGGGCGAGCACCTGTATGCGCGCTGGCGGGTGCCGCGTGTGTCGAGTTACGTTGCCGTGGGCCTGCTGGGCGGGCTGCTCGACTTGCCCGGTCTGACCAATTCTGTGCCTGGCCTGTCCTTTCTTGCCAACGTTGCACTGGCCCTGGTGTTGTTCGAACTGGGCTACCGCATCAATCTGCGCTGGTTTCGCAACAACCCATGGGTGTTGGCCGTCGGCCTGTTCGAGTCGCTGATGACCTTCGCGCTGGTCTACTGGGCCAGCGGCTGGTTCGGGCTGGCCATGGAGGTACGGCTCATCATGGCAGCCTTGGCGGTCTCGGCCTCTCCGGCGGGTATTGTGCGGGTCGCCAACGAGTCGCGCGGGGCTGGTCAGGTCACCGAGCGGGTGATGCACCTGTGTGCGATCAATTGCCTCGTGGCGGTAATGCTGGTCAAGCTGGTGGTGGGCTATTGGCACCTGAGCACGTCAGGTGACTGGGCCGCTGCCGCCATCGGCAGCGTCTACGCGCTGGCCATTTCCGTGGCGCTGGGTGCGGCGGTTGGCGTGGCCGTGCCCTGGCTGCTTCAGCGGCAGGCGGTGCACAGCCACAGCGTGACGGTTGTGTTTGCGTTGGCCGTGCTGCTGCTCACCACGGCGGCCTACGGCTTGCGGTTGTCGCCGCTGCTGGTGGCTCTCACGTTCGGCATCGTCGCGCGGGAGCGCCGGGTGCAGCTCACCAACGCGCAACGCGATTTCGGCTCGGTGGGGGAGTTGCTCGGCATCTTCCTGTTTGTTTACGTGGCTTCGCTCATCCAGTGGCAGGATGTCTGGAGCACGGTGTCCATCGCGGCCACACTGCTGTTGCTGCGCATCGCCTCCAAGACGGTGTGCAATGTGGCGGTGGCGCGTTTCAGTGGCATCACCCTGCGCAAGGGCGTGCTCACGGGCTTGGCGCTGACGCCCATGTCGGCATTCGCCATCCTGCTGCTCGAGCAGGCCCGCCTCTATGGCTTTGAGCCGGCGGTACCGGCTTTCGCTGCCATGGCGGCCATGATGGTCGTGCAGGAACTGCTGGGACCATGGGTGACGCAGCGCAGCCTGATTGCCGCGCGGGAAACACACGTCACGGCCGAAACGAGCCGTTGAAACAGGAGGACTGGACATGCCGCTGGAAACCTTCAAGGCTTCAGATTCGCTCACCATGGGGGTGGAGCTGGAGCTGCAACTGGTCAATACCTACGACTACGATTTGTCGAGCAGCGCGGACGACCTGCTGGAGCTGCTGTTCCGCAATCCCTTTCCCGGTACGGTCACCCCGGAAATGACGCAGAGCATGATCGAGGTGGCAACCAGCATACAGACCGGGCACGCTTCCCTGCTGGCCCAACTGCGCGAGATCCGCGACACCCTCATTGCCGGGTGTGACCGCCTCAACATCGAACTCGCGGGCGGTGGCACGCACCCCTTCCAGCGGTGGTTCGAGCAGCGCATCTTCTCCAAGCCCCGCTTTGAACAGCTCTCAGGTCTGTACGGCTACCTGGCCAAGCAGTTCACGGTGTTCGGTCAGCACGTGCACATTGGTTGCGCATCGCCCGACGAGGCTTTGTTTCTGCTGCACGCTCTCAACCGCTACGTGCCGCATTTCATCGCGCTGTCAGCGTCCTCGCCCTTCTTCCAGGGGGTGGACACGCTGTTCGACTCCGCCCGCCTCAATTCGGTGTTTGCCTTTCCCCTGAGCGGTCGCGCGCCCTTCGTGCTCAATTGGGACGAGTTTGCCAACGGCTACTTCACCAAGATGGAGTCCACGGGCGTGGTCAAGTCCATGAAGGACTTTTACTGGGACATCCGCCCCAAACCCGAGTACGGCACCATCGAGCTGCGGGTGTGCGACACACCGCTCACGGTGGAACGCGCCGCTGCACTGGCCTGTTACCTGCAGGCGCTGTGCCGCTACCTGCTGGAACGCAACGAGCCGCCGCCCGAGGAGGACGACTACCTCGTCTACACCTACAACCGTTTCCAGGCCTGCCGCTTCGGGCTGGACGGCATGATGGTCAACCCTAAGACGCGTGAACAGATCAGCATCCGCGAGGACATCCTGGCCACGCTGCGCAAGCTGGAGCCGCACGCGGTGGCCCTGGGATCGCAGCCCGCACTGGACGAGATCGAGCGTGCCGCGGCACGCGACGGCAACCACGCTACCTACTTGCGCAAGCGTTTCGCTGAAACCGGCAACGTGCAGGGCGTGGTCCGCGCGGCGGTGGACGCCCTGCGCCAGGGGCCCGCAGACGCCAAGACCCTGTGACCCGCTGGGCGAAGGCAGGAGTCCGCGCGGGCGTGCTAAGCTGACTGTTTGGCCAAGGCCAGATACCCCCTGAACAAGAATCGGAGACCGCCATGCCCGGACTGCTGCCCCACATCGACCCCGACGGACTGCTGGAGTTTTCCGTGGTCTACACCGACCGCGCGCTCAACCACATGTCCAAGCGCTTCCAGGGGGTGATGACCGAGATTTCCGCCATCCTCAAAGAGGTGTACCGCGCGCAGTCCGCTGTGCTGGTTCCCGGCAGCGGCACCTTTGGCATGGAGGCAGTGGCACGCCAGTTCGCCACGGGCAAGAAGACGCTCGTCATCCGCAACGGCTGGTTCAGCTACCGCTGGACGCAGATCTTCGAGATGGGCAGCATTCCCGCCAGTTCCACTGTGCTCAAGGCCCGCCGCGTGGACCCGGCCGATCCGCAATCCCCGTGGGTGCCATGCCCCATCGCCGAGGTGGTGGCCACCATCCGCGCCGAGCGGCCCGATGTGGTCTTTGCCCCGCACGTGGAAACCGCTGCGGGCATGATCCTGCCCGACGACTACCTGCAGGCCGTGGCCAGCGCCGTGCATGAGGTGGGCGGTCTGTTCGTGCTGGACTGCATTGCCTCCGGGGCCATGTGGGTGGACATGCAGGCCACTGGCGTGGACGTGCTGGTGAGCGCGCCGCAAAAAGGCTGGAGCGGTTCCCCCGCCTGTGCCATGGTGATGCTCAGCGAGCGTGCCCGAAAGGCCATTGATGGCACCACCAGCACCAGCTTTGCCTGCGACCTGAAGAAGTGGCTGCAGATCATGGAAACCTACGAAAACGGCGGCCATGCCTACCACACCACCATGCCCACCGACGCGCTGGCCCGTTTGCGCGACGTGATGCAGGAGACCCGCGCTTACGGGTTCGAGAAAGTGCGCCAGGAGCAGATTGAACTGGGTGCCAAGGTGCGCGCGTTGTTCGAGCGGCGCGGCATTCGCAGTGTGGCGGCCGAGGGCTTCAAGGCGCCGGGTGTGGTGGTGAGCTACACGGGCGATCCCGATATTCAGAACAGCAAGAAATTCCTGGCTCTGGGGCTGCAGACCGCTGCGGGGGTGCCGCTGCAGTGTGATGAGCCTGCAGGCTGGAGCACCTTCCGCGTGGGGCTGTTCGGTCTGGAGAAGCTGCACGACGCCGACCGCAGCGTGGCCCACCTGGCTGCGGCGCTCGACAAGATGGGCATCAAGGAACCGGAAACCGCTGCTGTCTGAGTTTTGGGTGGATACGGGGCTCGTATTGGGACTGTGGCGCTCGGGGTGTTTGGGCGGGCTGCGGCAGGCCTGGCCCTGCGGGGGCTCATCCGGGGTGGTTGCGCGCCACCGTTGGTGTGCCAAGAGTACTTCGGCCAAGACGGGCCAGCCCAGGCTCTGGCGCGCCGTTGCGAGGTGCCGAGAAGCGCAGGTGACGTGGCCAGCGCGTGCAGCGCGCCTCGTCCTCATATTTGCGGCGGCTGTTCGAGCGGAGCGCTGCAAGCGCGCAGCGAGTTCCGCCGCGTGGCCACGGCATCGAGCATCGCAGGGAAGCCCCTGCTTTGCAGGGGCCGCCTCGCGTCAAGCGCCGGGGCCTGGGCTGGCCCGTCTTGGCTCGCCAATCAAGCATCACAACACATCACCACCGAATATGACGCACATAGGAGCAAATTGACATGACCCAATACATTTTCGACCTCGCCCCCACCCCCAGCGTTGCCGTGCGCGGCCGCGCCGAACGCTACGCCGTCAGCCGCATCTTCTGCGTGGGCCGCAACTACGCCGCCCACGCCCGCGAGATGGGCTTCGACCCCGACCGCGAGCCGCCGTTCTACTTCAACAAGACGCCTTGCGACCTGGTTGCCTCGGGCGCCACGGTGCCGTACCCGCCCGGCACGCAGAACTACCACTACGAGATGGAACTCGTCATCGCCATCGGCAAGCCGGTGTTCCGCGTCAGCCCCGAACAGGCGCTGGATGCCGTGTGGGGCTATGGCTGCGGGCTCGATATGACCCGGCGTGACCTGCAGATCAAGTCCCGCGAAATGGGCCGCCCCTGGGACTTTGGCAAAGACTTTGAAAACGCCGCCGTCATGAGTGAACTGGTGCCCGCCAGCGACGTTGGGCACCTCAACGCCGGGCGTATCTATCTGGAAGTCAACGGCACGACCCGCCAGGACGCCAACCTCAAGGACCTCATCTGGAGCGTGCCTGAGATCGTCTCAAACCTCTCGCACTACTACCACCTGCAGCCCGGCGACCTCATCTACACCGGCACGCCCGAAGGCGTGGGCGCCGTGCAGCCCGGTGACAAGCTCACGGGTGGCATCGACGGGCTGGGAAGCATCGCGCTTACCATCGGCCAGCCGGAGTGAGTTCCGGCGTCAGCGCGCGAAGCGTCTGCGCGTGAGCGCCAGCGCCACCCAGAAGCCCACCACCGTGTAAGCCGCCAGCACGCTGGCGTGCAGCAGCACGTTGTCTGGCCATTGGTCCAGGAACAGCGGGCGCACCAGCTGTACCGCGTGCGTAAGCGGCAGCAGGTTGGCCAGCCACAGCACCATCTCGGGCAACTGCTCTCGCGGGAAGAACACACCGCTCAGGAACATCATCGGCGTGAGGAACAGCGTGAAGTAGTAGGTGAAGAAGTCGTAGCCCTGGGCCAGCGCGTTGAAGATCAAGGCAATGCAGCTGAAGGTCACGCCCACGGCCAGCAGCACCGGCCAGGCCACCAGCAGCTTGGTGCTGTGGCTGATGCCCAGCGCCAGCATCACTCCCAGGATGGCCGTGACCGTGAACAGCGACTTGAACGCCGCCCACAGCATCTCCGCCAGTAGCACGTCGTCCAGCGTCACAGGCGCGTTCATGATGCCGTCCCACGTCTTTTGCACGTGCATGCGCGAAAAGGCCGAGTACAGTGCCTCGAAGGTGGCGGCGTTCATGGCGCTCATGCAGATGCTGCCGCTGGCCAGGAACAGGATGTAGGGCACGGTCTGCGCACCTGCGCTGCCCAGCACCTGCACCTCTCCCACGAGTGCGCCCATGCCGTAGCCGAAGGCCACCAGCCAGATCAGCGGTTCGGCGATGTTGCCCACCAGGCTGGGGATGGCCAGCTTGCGCCACACCAGCAGGTTGCGCAGGAACACCGGCCAGAAGCGGGCGGACAGGGCAGGGGGACGCCAGTGGCTTTGCGGCGTGGGGCTGGGGGTCGCCATCGCGGGCGAGGTCAATGTCGGTTCGGTCATGGTGTCGGTCTCGTCAGCCTTCTTCACGGATCTGGCGGCCCGTGAGTTTCAGGAACAGGTCCTCCAGGTTGGCCGGGCGGTGCAGCGTCCGCAGGTGCGTCTGCTCGTTCAGCCGGGCCAGCAAGGGCTTGGCGTCCTGGGTGTAGAAGAACACCGTTTCGCCGCTCACCTCCACGCGCGCGGCCAGGGCGGCCAGCGGGGAGCGGGCCAGCGCGTGGGCCTCCTCGCCGCCGCTGCCGTACACCTCCACCACATCGGGCTCCAGGTGCTTCGCGATCAGTTCGCGCGGCCGGCCTTCGGCAATCTTCTTGCCGTGGTCGATCACGATCAGCCGGTGGCACAGCCGCTCGGCCTCGTCCATGAAGTGCGTGGTCAGCAGAATGCTTTTGCCGCGCTGCAGCAGTTGCTGCAGGCGTTCCCACATCAGGTGCCGCGCCTGCGGGTCCAGGCCGGTGGTGGGCTCGTCCAGCAACAGCAGTTGCGGGTCGTTCACCAGGGCGCGCGCCAGCGACAGGCGCCGTTTCATGCCGCCGGACAATTCACCCGGCCGCGCCTTGGCCTTGTGGCTCAGTGCTGCGAACTCCAGCAGGCCGGGAATGCGCTCGTTCAGTTCACGCTTGCCCAGGCCGAAGTAGCGCCCGAACACCAGCAGGTTCTCCGCGCAGGTGAAATCGGGGTCCAGGGTGTCGAACTGGCTCACCACGCCAAGCTGCGCCTTGATGGCCTGCGCCTCCTGCGGCATGGGCAGGTCCAATGCGGTGATGTGGCCTGCGTCGGGCGCCGTCAGGCCCAGGCACATGCGGATGGTGGTGGTCTTGCCCGCGCCGTTGGGGCCGATCAGGCCCAGGCATTCGCCCCGGGCAATGTGGAAGGACAGGTCTTCCACCACGGTGTTGCTGCCGTAGCGCTTGGTAAGGTGGCTGGCTTGGAACAGAGGTGTCATACCCATCATTGTGCGGGGAAACGCCCGGGCCTGCAGTATCGCAGGGGAGCCCGGCTGGCGCATCCAGCCGCGGAGGTGCAGCCCCCTGGTTTGGGCTGGGTGGACCCTTTGTCATCCGATGTAAGACAATCCAGCCATGCGCATCCTATTGGCAGAAGACGAAACCGAGTTGGGCACTTGGCTGGTCAAGGCCCTGGGTCAGAACGACTTTCAGGTCGATTGGGTGAACGATGGGCGACTGGTGCGTCGCAGCCTAAAGGCCATGAAGTACGACGCACTCATCCTGGATCTGGGGCTGCCCGGTCTGGGCGGCCACGATGTGTTGTCTGACCTGCGCGAGGCGGACGAGCGTTTGCCGGTGCTCATCCTCACGGCCCGCGATTCGTTGATGGAACGGGTCAACTGCTTGCATGGCGGTGCCGACGATTTTCTCGCCAAGCCCTTTGACGTGGCCGAGCTCGAAGCTCGGTTGATTGCACTCATCCGCCGCTCGCGTGGGCAAGAGCATCCCCGCTTTGCCTGTGGTCCGTTGAGTTACGACAGCGCAGCCAAACAGTTCCGGCTGCAGCACGAGGTGCTCAGCCTGACCCCTCGCGAGCATGCCGTGTTGCGTGCTTTGATTCAGCATCCGGGCGAGCCACTGTCCAAGCGCGAATTGCTGGAACGGGTGTTTTCTGACGAACAGGACGTGAACCCCGAGGCGATCGAAGTACTGATCCACCGCCTGCGCAAGCGGCTGGAGATTTCGCCCGTGCGCATTGCCACCTTGCGCGGGTTGGGCTACCAACTGGAATGCACGTTGTGAACGCCGCCAGATGGGCGCGAGCCAGTATCCGCCGCTTTCTGCTGGTGCTGTTGCTGCCGGGATTGGGCGCGGTGTTCGCGGGAGAGTTCTGGCTGGCCTTGCGCACAGCCAGTGAAGCCGCTGATGCCGCCTATGATCGGTCCCTCTTGGGTGCGGTCAAGTCGATCGACTCCAGCATCTCGACCGCCAGTGGCGGCCTGGGGGTGGAGTTGCCCTACCGCATGCTGGAGTTCTTCGAGTTGACCGCGCAGGGCCAGGTGTTCTATCGCGTGGCCACGGAAGACGGGCTGGTGGAGATCGGTAGCGCCGATCTGCCGCCTCCGCCCCAGCCGTTGCAAACAGGGCAACCGCAGTTCCATGAAGGTGAGTACTTTGGGCAGGCAGTTCGCGTGGGCAGCTATGCCCGCGAACTCAACCCGCCGTTGGCCGGTTCATCGGGCCGTCAGCGGGTGCTGATCCAGGTGGCGGAAACGCTGGAGGCCCGTAACGACTTCCGTCGTGCCCTGGTGTTGCAGTCGCTGGCGCGGGACGTGTTGCTGATGGCGGCCGCCACGGGTCTGCTGGTGCTGGCCATCGCCTGGGCCATGCGCCCGCTGGACCGGTTGCGGCAGGAAGTGGATGCCCGCGACCCGCAAGATCTCACGCCGGTCGACGATGCAGGGGCACCGGCCGAGGTTCGGCCACTGGTGCAGGCCATCAACCACCACATCGAACGTAACCGCGAACAGGTGGAGGCGCGGCGCCGGTTCATCGATGACGCTTCCCACCAGTTGCGAACACCGCTGACCACGCTGGTCACCCAGGTGGCCTACGCCCAACGCGAAGCCGATCCTTCCGCGCAGCGCCAGGTGCTGGAGAACATCCGCCAGCAGTTGGACGAAACCATTCGCCAGACCAATCAGATGCTCTCACTGGCCCGGGCCGACAGCGCACCGCCACAACATCAGCTTTTCGATGTTGTGGCCCTGGCCGAGGGCTTGGTGCGTCAGTGGTGGGCACCGGCTCGCGAGCAAGGCGTGGATCTGGGCCTGGAAGCGCCGGATGGTCTGCTGATGCTGCATGGAGAGCCTGATTTGCTGCGTGAGGCGCTGGCCAATTTGCTGCACAACGCCATCCGCCATGGTGGTGTCGGTTGCCACGTCACGCTGGAGGTTCGCGAACAACCCGGTGTGGCGGTGCAGATTGCGGTGGTGGACGATGGCCCGGGTCTGCCCGCTGAAGAGTTGGCGCGTGCTGGAGAGCGTTTTTTTCGGGGGCGTGGCGGTGCCTTGCCCGGCTCGGGTTTGGGCCTGGCCATTGTGCGCACCGTGGCCCAGCGCCATGGTGGTCAGATGCAGGTGAGCGAAGGCCCGGCGGGACGGGGCTTGGCCGTGACGTTGTCGATGCCTGTACCCCTGGGGCTTGAAGCCGCCTCGGGTTAACCCTGAGTTTTTGGCCGTTTTTCTGAAAGCACGCTGAAAGTGCCATTTTTTTACAGTCCCCTCATCGCACCAAAGCCGGTGCGAGCGTTCCCATCTTTCGAGGAGACATTTTCATGAGCTTCGCTTCCAAACTTATCGTTGCCGCCGTTTCGGCCAGCGCCTTCACTGCCTTTGCTTCTGGTGCCCTGGACAAGACCGAATGCATCGCCCCGGCCAAACCCGGCGGCGGCTTCGACCTCACCTGCAAGCTGGCACAAAGCGCCTTGCACGAAGGCAAGTTCATTGCCGACCCGATGCGCGTGACCTACATGCCCGGCGGCATCGGCGCCGTGGCCTACAACACCGTGATCGCCCAGCGGCCCGACGCGGCCAACACCATCGTGGCCTTCTCCGGCGGTTCACTGCTGAACCTGGCGCAGGGCAAGTTTGGCCGCTACAACGAAAACGACGTGCGCTGGCTCGCCGCCATCGGCACCGACTACGGCGCCGTGGTGGTGGCCGAGAACTCGCCCTACAAAACGCTCAAGGACGTGATGGCAGCCATGAAGGCCGACCCCACCAAGGTGGTGCTGGGCGCGGGCGGCACCGTGGGCAGCCAGGACTGGATGAAGGCCGCCCTGCTGGCCCGCGCCGGTGGCGTGAACCCCAAGACCATGCGCTACGTGGCCTTTGAAGGCGGCGGCGAGGCGCTCACCGCGCTGCAGGGCGGCCACATCCACGTCTTCACCGGCGACGCGGCCGAGGCCGGCCAGCAGATCAAGGCCGGCGCCAAGGTGCGCGTCCTGGCCGTCATGAACGACAAGCGCCTGCCCGGCGACATGGGCAGCATCCCCACCGCCGCCGAACAGGGTTTCGATGTGCAATGGCCCATCGTGCGCGGCTTCTACGTCGGCCCCAAGGTCAGCGACGCCGACTACAAGACCTGGGTCGACACCTTCACCAAGCTGATGGCCACGCCCGCCTATGACAAGCTGCGCAACGAGCGCGGCCTGTTCCCCATGGCCCTGACCGGCGCGCCGCTGGATGCCTACGTCAAGAAGCAGGTGGCGGGCTTTCGCAAGCTGGCCGAAGAGTTCGAGCTGAACGTCGTTCAGGCCAAGTGAGTGAGCGGGGCCGCCATGGCCCTGCACCGCGGCGCCACCCATTGCGGTGGCGCGCCCCCTTTTCCCCACCGGAGTCCCCCATGAGTGACCGCCTTCTCGGTGCGGTGTGTGTTGTCGCGTCTGCCGCCATGGCCTGGGCCGCACAAGACTACGCCGCTGCCATCTCCTACGAGCCCGTCGGCCCACGTGCCTTCCCCCTGCTGCTGGCTGGCGGCCTGGGCCTGTCGGGCCTGTGGCTGGTGCTGCGCCCCAGCGTGGGCGCTGAGACCTTCCACGGCGTGCCCTGGAAAGCCACCGCCCTGTGCGCCGCCGCCGTGCTCGCCTATGCCCTGCTGTTCCAGTGGCTCGGCTTCACGCTGGCCACCGCGCTGATGGCCCTGCCGGTGGGCATGGCCTTTGGTGGCAGCTGGAAACAGGCCCTGGGCGGCGGCGCCGCGCTGGGCGTGGCCTTCTACCTGCTGTTCGACAAAGTGCTGGACGTGGTCCTGCCCGCGGGCCCGCTGGCCAGCCTGCTCGGAGGGAACTGACATGGAAGTCCTGCAACACCTCATGGACGGCTTCGGCGTTGCGCTGAGCCCCACCAACCTGCTGATCGCCGCCTTCGGCTGCTTCATCGGCACCGTCGTCGGGCTGCTGCCCGGCCTGGGGCCCATCAACGGCGTGGCCATTCTGATGCCGCTGGCCTTTGCCATGAAACTGCCGGCCGAGACCTCGCTGATCCTGCTGGCCGCCGTCTACATCGGCTGCGAATACGGCGGCCGCATCTCCTCCATCCTGCTCAACGTGCCCGGCGACGCGGGCGCCATCATGACGGCCATCGACGGCTATCCCATGGCGCGCAAGGGCCTGGGCGGCGTGGCCTTGTCCATCTCGGCCTGGAGTTCCTTCGTCGGCTCCGTCGTGGCCACGCTGGGCATCGTGCTGTTCGCCCCGCTGCTGGCGAGCTGGGCGCTGTCTTTCGGGCCGGCCGAGTACTTCGCGCTGATGTGCTTTGCCTTCGCCTGCATTGCCGGCCTGATGGGTGACGCTCCGGTCAAGGCCGGGCTGGCGGCCCTCATCGGCCTGTCCCTGTCCTGCATCGGCCTCGATTCCAACTCCGGCGTCTACCGCTTCACCGGCGGCGATGTCCACCTCTCCGACGGCATCCAGTTCGTCGTCGTGGTCATCGGCGTGTTCTCCATCAGCGAGCTGCTGCTCATGCTGCAGGCGCACCACAGCAACAGCGGCATGGTCACGCAGACCGGGCGCATGCTCTTCAACCTGAAGGAAATGGCGCAGACCTGGTGGGGCACGCTGCGCTCCAGCGTGGTGGGCTTCGTGGTGGGCGTGCTGCCGGGGGCCGGCGCCACCATCGCCAGCGCCATGACCTACTCGATGGAAAAGCGCCTGACCGACAAGGAAGGCACCTTCGGCAAGGGCGACATCCGCGGCGTGGCCGCGCCCGAGGCGGCCAACAACTCGGCCGCCACCGGTTCCTTCGTGCCCATGCTCACGCTGGGCGTGCCCGGCTCGGGCACCACGGCGGTGATGGTGGGCGCGCTCTCGCTCTACAACATCACGCCCGGCCCGGCGCTGTTCACCCAGCAGCCCGATCTGGTGTGGGGCCTGATCGCCTCGCTGTTCCTGGCCAACGTGATCCTGCTGGTGCTCAACATCCCGCTGGTGGGCGTGTTCACCAAAGTGCTGAGCGTGCCGAACTGGCTGCTGGTGCCCGGCATCGTCGCCGTCAGCAGTGTGGGCGTGTACGCGGTGCACGCCACCACCTTCGACCTGGTGCTGATGACGGTACTCGGTGTGGTGGCCTACCTGCTGCGCAAGCAGGGCGTACCCATGGCCCCGTTGATCCTGGGTTTCGTGCTCGGTGACATGATGGAGCAGAACCTGCGCCGCGCCTTGTCCATCAGCAACGGCGACGCCGCCATCCTGGTCGAAAGCCCGATCTCCCTGGGCCTGTGGACCGCCGCTCTGCTGATGTTGGTGGTGCCGATGGTCTTGCGCTTGCTGGCTGGTCGCCGCCGCACTGCGGCCGTGGCCTGATGGCAGCTGGCGCGCACCCGAGATGTGACATGCAGACACAGCACCCAGGCCGATGGCTTCGTGAGCAATTGAGCCATCGACGTGGGATGCTGGTGCCTGGCGCAGGTCATGCCTTGGCGGCACGGGTGATCGAGTCGATGGGGTTCGAGGCGGTGTACCTGAGTGGCGCCGGCTTGACCAACCATTTCTACGGCTTGCCTGACCTGGGGTTCATGAGCCTGCACGATGTGGCCGCACACACGGCCGCGATCCGGGATGTCGTTGCGTTGCCGTTGATCGTGGATGCCGACACGGGTTTTGGCAATGCGCTCAACGTTCGGCATACGGTGCGCACGTTGGAGAGAGCAGGCGCCAACGCCGTGCAACTGGAGGATCAGGTTGCGCCGAAGAAGTGTGGCCATTTCGCCGGCAAGCAGGTGATTGAGCGCACCGAGATGGTGGGCAAGATCAAGGCGGCGGTCGACGCGCGACACAGCGAGGATGTGCTCATCATCGCCCGCACCGATGCCCGCGCTGCGAACGGGCTGGACGATGCGCTGGAGCGTGCGCAGGCCTATGCGGATGCCGGCGCCGACATCACCTTTGTGGAAGCGCCCACCGGAGTGGATGAGTTGCGCCGCATTGCCACGGAGCTTGCGGTGCCGCAAATTGTGAACGTTGTGATCGGTGGCAAAACTCCCGCGCTGACCGCCGAGGCTCTGGGATCCATGGGTTTTGCGATCGTGTTGTACGCGAACGCTGCGTTGCAGGGTGCCGTGCGCGGCATGATGAATGCGCTCGGCCATCTGAAGCGAGATGGCGCACTTCCTGAACTGGAGGAATTGGTGGCAACGTTCGCCGAACGCCAGGCCTTGGTGAAAAAGCACGAATTCGATGCACTGGAGAGCCGGTACCCGTGAGCCACGGGTCTGTGCTGTCAAGCGGGGGCGCCGGTAAAATCGCCGCTTTGCCCTCAAGGAAGAACCGTGTCCGACCGCCTGGCCGTGCTGCCGCAGTACCTGCTCCCCAAACGGGCCCTCACCGCCATGGCAGGGGCCCTGGCGCGCCGGCCGCTGGGCGGGTTCACGCAGTCCAACATCCGCCGTTTCGTGGCGCGTTATGGCGTGGACATGAGTGAGGCGGCCGAGCCCGACATCACCCGCTACGCCACGTTCAACGACTTCTTCACCCGCGCGCTCAAGCCGGGTGCCCGCCCGCTGGCCCATGCCGATTTTCTCTGCCCGGTGGACGGCGCCATCAGCCAGTTCGGCGCCATCGAGCACGACCAGATCTTCCAGGCCAAGGGCCACCGCTACAGCACCACCGCGCTGGTGGGCGGCGACGCGCAACTGGCCACGCAGTTCCAGGACGGCGCCTTCGCCACGCTTTATCTCAGCCCGCGCGACTACCACCGCATCCACATGCCCTGCGCGGGCCGCCTCAAGCGCATGATCCACGTGCCGGGCGAACTGTTCTCGGTCAACCCCACCACGGCGCGTGGCGTGCCGGGCCTGTTTGCCCGCAACGAGCGCGTGGTCTGCGTGTTTGAAGGCCGCCTGGGTGAGCGCCGTTTTGACTTTGTGCTGGTGCTCGTGGGGGCCACCGTCGTAGGCAGCATGGCCACCGTGTGGCACGGTGTGGTCAACCCGCCGCGCCCGGGCAAGGTGCGCGAATGGCGCTACGGCGACATGGCCATCGACCTGCGCGCGGGCGAGGAGATGGGCCGTTTCCTGCTGGGGTCCACCGTCGTCATGCTATTCCCCAAAGACCTTCTGCAGTTCAACCCCGACTGGGCGCCGGCCCGTGCCGTCCGCATGGGCGAAGCCATGGGCCAGGCTGCCTGAACCTGTTTTTCAACTTCCACCGGCGAACACCATGACCACTCTCGGCACCCCTCTGTCACCTTCCGCCACCAAAGTGATGCTGCTCGGCTCCGGCGAGCTGGGCAAGGAGGTGCTCATCGCCCTGCAGCGCCTGGGGGTGGAAACCATTGCCGTGGACCGTTACGACAACGCGCCCGGCCAGCAGGTGGCGCACCACGCCCGCACCATCACCATGAGCGACCCGGCCCAGCTCAAGGCGCTGATCGAAGCGGAAAAGCCCGACCTGGTGGTGCCCGAGATCGAAGCCATCGCCACCCCCATGCTGCAGGAGCTGGAGGCCGCCGGCACCGTGAAGGTTGTGCCCACGGCCCGCGCCGCGCGCCTGACCATGGACCGCGAGGGCATCCGCCGTCTGGCTGCCGAAACGCTGGGCTTGCCCACCAGCCCGTACAAGTTCTGTGACTCGCTTGAAGAGCTGCAGGCCGCCATCGACGCGGGCATTGGCTACCCCTGCATCGTCAAGCCGGTGATGAGCAGTTCCGGCAAGGGCCAGAGCAAGATCGACGGCCCGGCCGATGTGAAGAAGGCCTGGGACTACGCCATGGCGGGTGGGCGTGTCAGCCATGGCCGCGTCATCGTCGAAGGCTTCATCGACTTCGACTACGAAATCACCCAGCTCACCGTGCGTGCGCGCGGCGCCAGCGGGCAGATCGAAACCCATTTCTGCGACCCGATCGGTCACGTGCAGGTCAGCGGCGACTATGTGGAAAGCTGGCAGCCCATGCCCATGCACCCGGTGGCGCTGGAAAAGTCCCGCCAGATCGCCAAGGCCGTGACGGACAACCTGGGCCAGGGCCTGAACGGTGAGCCCGCAGGCCTGGGCCTGTACGGCGTGGAACTGTTCGTCAAAGGCGAGCAGGTGTGGTTCAGCGAAGTCAGCCCGCGCCCGCACGACACCGGCCTGGTCACGCTGGCCACCCAGTGGCAGAGCGAATTCGAACTGCATGCCCGCGCCATCCTGGGCCTGCCGGTGGACGCTTCGCTGCGCAACCCCGGGGCCAGCGCCGTCATCTACGGTGGTGTCGACGCGCAAGGCATTGTGTTCGATGGTGTGGATGAAGCGCTGGCCGTGCCAGGCGCCGACCTGCGTCTGTTCGGTAAGCCCGAAAGTTTCACCAAGCGCCGCATGGGTGTGGCGCTGGCGCGCGGCGCAGATACCGACGCAGCCCGTGCCAATGCCAAGCTGGCCGCGTCCAAGGTCAAGCCGCGCGTGGTTTGAGGGGCCGGGGGCTTGCCGCCCTCGTGACTGCAAGCGCTGCTGGCCTCTGGCACACTGGCCGTGCAGGAGACAAACCATGAGCGAACGCCCCGGCCCGGCCACGCTGGCCGCCTCCCCTCTCATCGACAGCGATCATCCAGCCGTGCAGGCCTTCACGCGCCAGCACGCGCAAGGGGCAAATGATCGCGAACGCGCCGTGTCGCTGTACCTGGCCGTGCGCGACGGCTTCCGCTACGACCCCTACCGCATCGACCTGTCGCCAGAGCACATGTGTGCCAGCAGCGTCATAGCCAAGGGCTACGGCTGGTGCGTGCCCAAGGCGGCCCTGCTGGCGGCGGTGTGCCGCGCGGCAGGCATCCCAGCACGCGTGGGCTATGCGGACGTGCGCAACCACCTCAGCACCGAACGCCTGCGTCAGACCCTGCAAACCGATCTGTTTGTCTGGCACGGCTATACCGACATCTGGCTCGACGGCCAGTGGGTCAAGGCCACGCCTGCGTTCAACATCGAGCTGTGCGAGCGTTTCGGCCTGCTGCCGCTGGAGTTCGACGGCCACAACGACTCCATCTACCACCCCTTCGACAAGGCGGGCAACCGCCACATGGAATACGTGGCGCAGCGTGGCGCGTTCGATGAGATGCCGCTGGCGCGCATCACCGCCGACTTCGCGGCCCATTACCCCTTGTGGCGCGATGCGTCGGCGCTGCGTGACGCCAGCTTCCAGCAGGACGTGGAGCGCGAGACCCGCTGAGCGGGCGCGCCTTACTGGAACGCCACCTCGGCAAAGCTGCGCAGCTTGCGGCTGTGCAGCTGGTCGGCACCGCCCTGGCGCAGCCGTTCAACGGCACGGATGCCGATGCGCAGGTGCTGGTCTACACGCTCGCGGTAGAAGGCGTTGGCCATGCCGGGCAGTTTGATCTCTCCGTGCAGCGGCTTGTCGCTCACGCAAAGCAGGGTGCCGTAGGGCACGCGGAAGCGGAAGCCATTCGCCGCAATCGTGGCGCTTTCCATGTCCAGCGCCACCGCGCGCGACTGCGAAAACCGCCGCTGCGGCGTGTTGTCGGGCAGCAGCTCCCAGTTGCGGTTGTCGGTGCTGGCCACGGTGCCGGTGCGCATCACGCGCTTCAGTTCGCCGGGCTTGAGCTGTGTCACATCGGCCACGGCCCCTTCCAGCGCCAGTTGAATTTCGGCCAATGCAGGAATGGGTACCCACAGCGGCAGTTCCTCGTCCAGCACGTGGTCCTCGCGCACGTAGGCGTGGGCCAGCACGTAGTCGCCCAGTTGCTGGCTGTTGCGCAGCCCCGCGCAGTGGCCCAGCATCAGCCAGGCGTGCGGGCGCAGCACGGCAATGTGGTCGGTAATCGTCTTGGCGTTGCTGGGCCCCACGCCGATGTTGACCATCGTGATGCCGGTGCGGTCGGCCCGCAGCAGGTGGTAGGCCGGCATCTGCGGCAGGCGCGGCGGCTCGACGCCGGGCTCACCGTTCCACAGCGGTTGCATCTGCCGCAACGCGTCGGCACTCAAGCCCTGGCGCAGCGTCACCACGTTGCCCGGCTCCACGAAGGCGATGTACTCGCTGTCGGCACGGGCCATTTCGGCGTGCCCCAGCTTGATGAATTCGTCAATGTAGAACTGGTAGTTGGTGAACAGCACGAAGTTCTGGAACCAGGCCGGTGCCGTGCCGCTGTAGTGGCGCAGGCGCTGCAGCGAATAGTCCACGCGTGGCGCGGTGAACAGTGCCAGCGGCTGCGGCTCGTGAGGACCCGGCTGGTGCGTGCCGTTGGCAATGCCGTCGTCCATCACGGTCAGGTCGGGCAGGTCGAACACGTCGCGCAGCAGGGCGCGGTGGGCTGCGGTCAGCTCGCCTTCCACGTGGTCGTGCTCGGCGTAGGCGAAATGCACAGGAATGGGTTGGTTGCTCACGCCCACCTCCAGTTCGCCGCCATGGTTGTCCAGCAGCAGGCGGAACTGTTCCAGGTAGTAGTCGGCGTACAGGTCGGGGCGGGTCAGCGTGGTCTCGAAGCGGCCTGGCCCGGCCACGAAGCCGTAGCTCAGCCGGGCGTTGCCAGCGGTGGCGGGCAGGCGTGTGGCACTGTGGGTGTGCAGGCGCACGAAGGGGTAACAAGCCCTGACATGGCCTGCCGGCTCGCCCGCCGCGGGCAGCGGCGACTGGACAAAACGCTGCATAGCGTTGCGCAGGTGGTCCACGGCGCGCTGGTAAAGCGCTTGAACGTGGGCCAGCGCGGCAGCAGGTTCTTGAAAGCGCTGGGGCGGGGTGAATTCGGGGCTATCGTGCATGCGCCTATTGTGTGTCAACTCGTGCACAGCCACCCCGGTGGGTGGTCAGTCCACCCCGAGCAGGCGCGCGGGCTCGCGCATGGTCACGAACTCTTCCGCCGCAGTGGGGTGTATGCCGATGGTGCTGTCGAACACCGCCTTGGTGGCACCGGCTTTCATGGCCACGGCAAAGCCCTGGACGATCTCGCCCGCTTCCGCGCCCACCATGTGCAGGCCCACCACGCGGTCGGTGGCGCAGTCCACCAGCAGCTTCATCAACGTGCGCTCCTGGCTGCCGCTCAGTGTGTGCTTCAGTGCGCGGAATTCCGAACGGTACACGGCGATCCGCCCGTACTGCTCGCGGGCTTGCGCCTCCGTCAACCCCACGGTGCCGATGTTGGGGTGGGTGAACACGGCGGTGGGGATCAGGTCGTAACTCATGTCGCGCGGGGGCTTGCCGGGCGCCGCCCCGAAGAGGTGATCCACCAGCTTCATGGCTTCGCCCAGTGCCACGGGCGTGAGCTGCACGCGCGCCGTCACGTCACCCAGCGCGTGGATGCTCGGCACGTTGGTGCCGTAGTGCTCGTCCACCACGATGGCGCCTTGCGCACCCTGCGCCACGCCCACGGTGTCCAGCCCCAGTCCCTGCACATTGGGTACGCGCCCCGTGGCGTACAGCGCGGCGTCCACCACCAGGCGGTTGCCGTCTTCCAGCAGCACGTGCAGGCCGTCGTCCTCGCGGTGAATGCTCACCACCCCCGCGTTCAGCCTCAGGTCGACGCCGTGCTTGATCATCTCTCCCGCCACGAAATGGCGGATCTCGTCGTCAAAGCCACGCAGCACCTGCTCCCCCCGGTACAGCTGCGTGACCCGCGCGCCCAGGCCGTTGAAGATGGACGCGAACTCGCACGCAATGTAGCCGCCGCCCACCACCAGCAGACGCTGGGGAAAGGGCTCCAGGTCGAACACCTCGTTCGACGTGATGACGTGCTCGCGTCCCTGGAAGTGGGGCACGTGCGGTGTGCCCCCGGTGGCCACCAGGATGTGCTCGGCCGTGAGTGTCTGGTGCCCGGGCGAGCCGTCGGCGTTGAGCGTGGCCAGCCGGACGGTATGCGCGTCCAGCAGTTGCGCGAAGCCATTGAGCAAGGTCACCCCGGAGCCGCGCAGCAGGTTGGCGTACACCCCGTTGAGCCGGGCAATCTCCTGAGCGCGGCGGGCCTTCAGCACGGCCCAGTCCAGCCTCGGGGCGTCGCCCTGCCAGCCGAAGCCGTGGGATTCCTCGAACGCTTCGGCGTAATGTGCGGCGTAGCTGTACAGCTTCTTGGGAATGCAGCCCACGTTGACGCAGGTGCCGCCCAGTCCGTCGGTGCCCAGGGCTTCGGCCAGCGCCACCCTCACACCACGTTGCGCCGCCATGCGTGCCGCGCGCACACCGCCGCTGCCGCCGCCTATCACGAAAAATTCGAAGTCGAAATGGCTCATGCTTGTTTCAGATGCTGAAAGGGGCTTGGGCTGCGCCCCGTGATCGCAGGATTGTCAGCCAATTCGCCCTGGTGTGCCGGATGCCTGCGGCGTGCCCGCGTTCCTGGCCGGTTTTAGCGCCGGACTTGTATCCGTTCGTGACTGGAGTCTCGGTGTTTCTTGCAGGCGCTTACATATGGACGTGCCAACGGCGGGCAGCGCTGCTAGCATCCGGCTGACTGTTTCACCTGAAGGAGGATGTCTTGAACATCGTATTGAACCGTGCGGCCGTCATGGCCCTTGCTGTCAGTTCCGCGTTGCTCGCCGCCTCGCCATCCTGGGCGGGCAAGCCCGAGTGGCTGGAGCAGGGCAAGGGCCACGAGAAAGGCGGCCGGGACAAGGATCGCGGCTCTGCGCAGCACAACGCCCAGGGCGGCGCGATGCTGCAGGTCGGTGGCACTTCGGTGGGTGTGAGTATTCACTTTGGTGATGCACAGCGCCGTGCCGTGCACGACTACTACGCGCCCCGGGTTGCCGCTGGCAAGTGCCCGCCCGGGCTGGCCAAGAAGAACAACGGCTGCCTCCCGCCTGGGCAGGCCAAGCAGTGGAGGCTTGGACAGCCGCTGGCAGGAGGCGTGGTGATGTACCCCATCCCCCGTGATCTTGAAATCCGCCTGGGCACGCCCCCCGCAGGCCACAAGTACGTGCGCGTGGCAGCGGACATCCTGCTGATCGCCGTGGGCACCAGCATGGTGGTGGACGCCATCGAGGACCTGGCTGGTCTTTGACGTCCACCCAGCCCGGGCGGCGGTGTCTTACCCCGCCTTGGGCAGCAGGCGGCGCAGGTAGCGTCCCGTGTGGCTGCCTGCGTGTGCGGCCACCTCTTCGGGCGTGCCGCACACCACCACCGTGCCGCCCCCCGAGCCACCCTCGGGCCCCATGTCCACAATCCAGTCGGCGGTCTTGATCACGTCCAGGTTGTGCTCGATCACCACGATGGTGTTACCGGCGTCGCGCAACTGGTGCAGCACCTTCAACAGCAGTTCGATGTCGCCAAAGTGCAGGCCCGTGGTGGGCTCGTCCAGGATGTAGAGCGTACGGCCGGTGTCGCGCTTGCTCAGTTCCTGGGCCAGTTTCACGCGTTGTGCCTCGCCGCCTGACAGCGTGGTGGCGCTCTGGCCCAGACGGATGTAGCTCAGCCCCACGTCCAGCAAGGTCTGCAGCTTGCGCTGCAGGGTGGGCACGGCGCTGAAGAAGGCATGCGCCTGCTCCACCGTCAGGTCCAGGATCTGCGCAATGTTCTTGCCCTTGTACTGCACCTCCAGCGTTTCCCGGTTGTAGCGCTGGCCCTGGCACACGTCACAGGGCACGTACACGTCGGGCAGGAAATGCATCTCCACCTTCACCACGCCGTCGCCCTGGCAGGCCTCGCAGCGGCCGCCCGCCACGTTGAAGCTGAAGCGCCCCGGGCCGTAGCCGCGCTCACGTGCCGTCGGCACTTCGGCCATCAGCTCGCGTATGCCTGTGAACAGGCCTGTGTACGTGGCCGGGTTGCTGCGTGGCGTGCGCCCGATCGGGCTCTGGTCCACGTTGATCACCTTGTCGAAGTGTTCCAGCCCTTCGATGGCCTCGTGTGCCTCCGGCTCGTCGTGCGAACGGTACAGGTGGCGCGAAACGGCGCGGTAGAGCGTGTCGTTCACCAGGGTCGATTTGCCCGAGCCGCTCACTCCCGTCACGCAGGTGAACAGGCCCACGGGAAAGTCCACGGTCACGTGCTTCAGGCTGTGGCCGCTGGCGCCCACCACGCGCAGCGTCTGCAGGCCGCTGGGGCTGGGCGCAGCCGAGGCAGCCTTCTTCGCAGGCCAGGCGCTGGCCTTGTGGCCTTTCTTGGCGGGGGGCGGCGCAGCCGGTTCGGCGGTCTTTTCCGGCAGCCAGGGCGTGCGATGTCTGGGCACGTCAATGGCGCGTTTCCCGCTCAGGTATTGGCCGGTCAACGAATCCGCATGGGCCATCACCTCGGCACAGGTGCCCTGGGCCATCACCCGCCCACCGTGCACGCCCGCGCCCGGGCCCATGTCGATCACGTGGTCGGCCGCGCGGATCATGTCCTCGTCGTGCTCTACCACCAGCACGCTGTTGCCCAGATCGCGCAGGTGCTTGAGCGTGTCGATGAGGCGGTCGTTGTCGCGCTGATGCAGACCGATGCTGGGCTCGTCCAGCACGTACATCACGCCCGTCAGCCCCGAGCCGATCTGCGAGGCCAGGCGAATGCGCTGCGCCTCGCCGCCGCTGAGGGTTTCGGCACTGCGGTCCAGGCTCAGGTAATTCAGGCCCACGTCGTTGAGGAATTTCAGGCGCGACGCGATCTCGCGCACCACCTTGTCGGCGATTTCGGCCTTGGCCCCGCTGAGCTTGAGCTGGGCGAAATAGGCCTGCGCTTCGGCCAGCGTCACGTGGCTGATGTCATAGATGGGGCGCCGCTGATCACCGTTGCCCACGAAGACGTGCCGTGCTTCCTTGCGCAGGCGCGTGCCGGCGCAAGCCGGGCAGGGCTGGGTGGCGCGGTAGCGGGCCAGCTCCTCGCGCACGGTGGCGCTGTCGGTCTCGCGGTAGCGGCGCTCGAAGTTGCGCACAATGCCTTCGAAAGGGTGGCGCTTGCTGATCTTCTTGCCTGCCGAGGCGCCGGAGTCCATCACGTAGGTGAACGCGATCTCATCTTCACCAGAACCGTAGAGCAGGGCATGCTGCACATGGGCGGGCAAGCCTTCCCAGGGGGATTCGGGGTCGAAGCCGTAATGCGCAGCCAGGCTTTCCACCATGGCGTAGTAGTAGCCGTTGCGGCGGTCCCAGCCCTTGATGGCGCCGCCTGCCAGGCTCAGCGACGGGAAGGCCACCACGCGTGTGGGGTCGAACACCTCGGTCTGCCCCAGGCCGTCGCAGGCCGGGCAGGCGCCCACGGGTGAGTTGAAGGAAAACAGGCGCGGCTCCAGCTCGCTGATGGCGTAGCTGCACAGCGGGCAGGCAAAACGCGCGCTGAACAGGTGCTCCTCGCCGCTGTCCATTTCCAGCGCAAGCGCCTTGCCATCGGCCAGCCGCAGCGCGGCCTCGAAGCTTTCGGCCAGGCGCTGCTGGGCATCTGGGCGTACCTTCAGCCGGTCCACCACCACGTCGATGTCGTGCTTCTCGTTCTTGTTCAGCGCGGGCAGCCGTTCGGCGTCGATTACCTCGCCGTTCAGGCGAAAGCGCACGTAGCCCTGCGCCTGCAGTTCGGCCAGCGTTTCGCCGAATTCGCCTTTGCGCTCCCGCGCAATCGGGGCCAGCACCATCAGCCGGGTGTCCTCGGGCAGGGCCAGCACGTGGTCCACCATCTGGCTCACGGTCTGGGACTGCAGCGGCAGGTCGTGTTCGGGGCAGTGGGGCGTGCCTGCCCGGGCAAAAAGCAGGCGCAGATAGTCGTGGATCTCGGTGACCGTGCCCACCGTGGAGCGCGGGTTGTGGCTGGTCGCCTTCTGCTCGATGGAGATCGCCGGGCTCAGGCCTTCGATCAGGTCCACGTCGGGCTTGTCCATCAGTTGCAGGAACTGCCGGGCATAGGCCGACAGGCTCTCCACGTAGCGGCGCTGGCCTTCGGCGTACAGCGTGTCGAAAGCCAGGCTGGACTTGCCCGAGCCCGACAGACCGGTGATCACCACCAGCGCGTGCTTGGGGATGTCCAGGTCGATGTTCTTGAGGTTGTGCGTGCGTGCGCCGCGCACGCTCAGCGTCGGGCGGCGCCAGGCGTCGCCCAGGTAGGCGCCAGCGGGGGCTTGTTTGGGTTCTTTCACGGGGTCGGGTGCGTCAAAGGCAACCTGCCATGATAGCCCGCCCAACGCTGGCGGGTCCAGCGCAGGCATGTGTCTTGTGGCGCGTCGTGCAGGTTTGCTACACTTGTCCGCATGTTCATCCAAAGCGGCACTTCCACAGCTCGCCTGGCCTCGCAATGCGGCCGGGAGGCTTGGCCCTGGCGTAAGCCAAAGACTGCGCGCTGACCTTTTGCGGGTTTTCCCGCTGCGCGGCCCACACTTTGCCGCGCTTCTCGCGCCCCCCGCTCATTGGGGGGCAAGCATTGGATGAAACGCCCCGCGCCTGGCGGGGAGTGAGCTTCAGGAGGCTCCACTTGATCACCGAGACCGAATTCCTCGACCTGGCTGGCCAGGGCTACAACCGCATACCCCTCGTGGCGGAAGCCTTTGCCGATCTCGAAACCCCGCTTTCCCTCTACCTCAAGCTGGCCCACGTGCAGGACGGCGGGCGCAACAGCTTCCTGCTGGAGTCCGTGGTGGGGGGGGAGCGCTTCGGGCGCTACAGCTTCATCGGACTGCCTGCACGCGTGTCGCTTCGCGCCTCCGGCTTTGGCGCCCAGGCACGAACGGACGTGGTGCGCGACGGGCAGACCGTCGAGACCGTCGCGGGCAACCCGCTGGAGTTCATCGAGGCCTACCAGCGCCGCTTCAAGGTCGCGCTGCGCCCCGGCATGCCGCGTTTCTGCGGCGGCCTGGCGGGGTACTTTGGCTACGACACCGTTCGCCACATCGAAAAGAAGCTGGAAAACAGCTGCCCGCCCGACACCATCGGCATGCCCGACATCCAGCTGCTCCACTGCGAAGAGCTGGCCGTGATCGACAACCTCAGCGGCAAGCTGCACCTGATGGTGTATGCCGACCCGTCCGAGCCCGATGCCTACGAGCGCGCGCAGGCGCGCCTGGCGGAGTTGAAGGCGCGACTGCACGTGCCGGTGCAAGTGCCCGAAGTCCACGCCATGCCGCACCAGCCCGAGCAGCGCGACTACGCCAAGGCCGACTTCCTGCAAGCGGTCGAGCGCGCCAAGGGCCTGATCCAGGCGGGCGATTTCATGCAGATCGTCATGGGCCAGCGCATCAGCAAGCCCTACGCGCAAAGCCCGGTGAGCCTGTACCGCGCCCTGCGCACGCTCAATCCCAGCCCCTACATGTACTACTACCACCTGGACGACGCCCACGTGGTCGGTTCCTCGCCCGAAATCCTGGTGCGGCAGGAGCGCACCGCCGAAGGCACCAAGGTGACGATCCGCCCCCTGGCAGGCACCCGCCCGCGCGGCGCCACGCCCGAGAAGGACCAGGCAGCCGAGAAAGACCTGCTGGCCGATCCGAAAGAGCGTGCCGAGCACGTGATGCTGATCGACCTGGCGCGCAACGACATCGGGCGCATCGCCGAGATTGGCAGCGTCAAGGTGACCGAGGCCTTCGCGGTCGAGCGTTACAGCCACGTCATGCACATCGTCAGCAACGTCGAGGGCATCCTCAAGCCCGGCCTCACCAGCATGGACGTCCTGCGCGCCGCTTTCCCGGCGGGCACGCTCAGCGGTGCGCCCAAGGTCCATGCCATGGAGCTGATCGATCAACTGGAGCCCGTCAAGCGCGGCGTCTATGGCGGCGCCTGCGGCTACCTCAGCTACGCGGGCGACATGGACGTGGCCATCGCCATCCGCACCGGCGTCGTCAAGGACGGCCTGTTGCACGTGCAGGCGGCCGCCGGTGTGGTGGCCGATTCGGTGCCCGAACTGGAATGGAGGGAAACCGAACACAAGGCGCGCGCCGTGCTGCGCGCCAGCGAACTGGTCGAGGAGGGCCTGGAATGAAACGCCTGAAGCTCCTCATGGTGGACAACTACGACTCGTTCACCTACAACATCGTGCAGTACTTCGGCGAGCTGGGCGCCCAGGTCGAGGTTTTCCGGAATGACGAGATCACGCTGGAGGGCATTGCCCAGCATGCGCCGGACCGGCTGGTCATCTCTCCGGGCCCCTGTTCGCCCGCCGAGGCAGGCATCTCCGTGGCGGCCATCAAACACTTCGCGGGCAAGCTGCCTATCCTGGGGGTGTGCCTGGGGCACCAGAGTGTTGGCGCGGCCTTCGGCGGCAACATCGTGCGTGCGCAGGAATTGATGCACGGCAAGACCAGCATCATCACCACCACGCAAGAGGGCGTGTTTGCCGACCTGCCGCGCCAATTCATGGTCAACCGCTACCACTCGCTGGCCATCGAGCGCGCCACCTGCCCGGCAGAACTCAAGGTCACAGCTTGGACCGACGACGGCGAAATCATGGGCGTGCGCCACCGCGAACTGCCCATCCAGGGGGTGCAGTTCCATCCCGAATCCATCCTCACGGAGCACGGCCACGCCATGCTGCGCAACTTCCTGGAACAGGCATGAGTGCATCCCAGCCTATTGTTGATCTGCGCAGCGACACGGTGACCCGTCCCACGGCCGCCATGCGCGAGGCCATGATGGCCGCGCCCCTGGGCGACGACGTGTTTGGCGACGATCCCACGGTCAACCTGCTGCAGGAACGCATCGCTGCCCTCACCGGCAAAGAGGCTGCGCTTTTCATGCCTTCGGGTACGCAGAGCAACCTCTGCGGCATCCTGGCGCACTGCGGCCGGGGCGACGAATACATCGTTGGCCAGCTCGCCCACACCTACCGTTACGAAGGCGGTGGCGCGGCCGTGTTCGGCAGCGTGCAGCCGCAGCCCTTGCTGCAGGACGCTTCGGGCCGCATGAGCCTGGCCGATATCGAAGCCGCCATCAAGCCCGACGACCCGCACTTCGCCCGCACGCGTCTGCTCTGCCTGGAAAACACCTGGAACGGCCACCCCATGCCGGATGCCTACCTCCGGGAAGCCACCCAACTGGCACGCGGCAAGGGTTTGTCCACGCATCTGGACGGCGCCCGCGTGTTCAACGCCGCCGTGGCCACCGCAGCGCCCGGACAGACACCCTTAGAGCGCGTGCGCGAGATCGCCGACCATTTCGACAGCCTCTCCGTCTGCTTCAGCAAGGGGCTGGGGGCGCCCGTCGGATCGGCCCTGTGTGGCTCGCGCGAGTTGATCGACCGGGCGCGCCGCCTTCGCAAGATGGCCGGTGGCGGGCTGCGCCAGGCGGGCTTGTTGGCAGCGGCGGCGCTGCACGCGCTAGACCACCACGTGGACCGGCTGGCGCAGGACCATGCCAATGCACAGCGCCTGGCTACCGGCCTGGCAGGCATCCCCGGCCTGAGCGTGCGCTCCGCCCAGACCAACATCGTGTTCCTGGATGTGGCTGATGGACGCGGCCCCGCGTTGTTGGATCACCTCAAGGCCCACGGCGTGCTCGCCACCGGGCTCATCGGCCTGCGGTTTGTTACACACCTGGACGTAGACGCGGCCGGTATCGACCGTGCGCTGGACTGCATACGCGGCTTTTTCGCCGCCCCAGGCGCTGCCGGTGCGGCCGCGCAGCACTCGCCAGGCACGGCCGTCTACTGACGCGACCTCACAGGAGACCCCATGCCCGACGCACCGCAACTCCTGATGTTCATCGCCGCCGGCTGGCTGCTCAATCTCACTCCGGGGCCTGATGTGCTGTACATCGTCACCCATGCGCTCAGGCATGGAGTGCGTGCGGGCGTGGTGGCGGCCCTCGGCATTGTCAGCGGCTGCTTCGTCCACGTGGTGGCGGCGGCGCTCGGCGTGAGTGCCCTGCTGGCCACCTCGGCCACGGCGTTCACAGTGCTCAAGTGGCTGGGCGCGGCCTACCTGGTTTGGATGGGGGTCAGGCTGCTTTTGGCCAAGGGCAGCGGCACGTCCGTCATCCCTGTCGAACACCAGACGGCGACTGCACCAGTCGACCTGCGCCGCGTGTTTCGCCGGGGCTTTCTCACCAACGTGCTGAATCCCAAGGTGGCCTTGTTCTTCCTGGCCTTCGTGCCGCAGTTCATCGCGCCTGACGCGTCTGACAAGGTGCTCGCCTTCCTGCTGCTGGGGCTGTTGTTCAACCTCAATTCGCTGCCCATCAATGTGGGCTATGCCTGGCTCGCAGGCTGGGCTGCGCGGCGTGTGGGCACCGTGCAGCGCGCCATGCACTGGATGGACCGCGCCGCAGGCTTCATGTTCGTCGGCTTTGGCCTCAAACTGGCCATGACCGACAATCCCGCCCAGTGACCAGACCACGTCTACGGAGATCACTCATGCTTCATACCCACAAGATCACCCCGCAGGAAGCCCTGCAGCGCACCATCGAGCACCGCGAAATCTTCCACGACGAGATGCTGCACCTCATGCGTCTGATCATGGGTGGCGAGATGTCGCCCGTGATGATGGCTGCGCTCATCACCGGCTTGCGCGTCAAGAAGGAAACCATCGGCGAGATCACGGCGGCCGCTCAGGTGATGCGCGAGTTCTCCACCAAGGTGGAGGTGCCCGACCGCACGCACATGGTGGACATCGTGGGCACGGGCGGCGACGGCTCGCACACCTTCAACATCTCCACCTGCTCCATGTTTGTGGCGGCGGCGGCGGGTGCCAAGGTCAGCAAGCACGGCGGGCGCAGCGTGTCCAGCAAGTCCGGCAGCGCCGACGTGCTGGAGAACCTGGGCGTCAACATCAATCTCAAGCCCGAGGCCATCGCCGAATGCATCCGGCGTGTCGGTATCGGCTTCATGTTCGCGCCCAACCATCACCCGGCCATGAAGAACGTGGCGCCGGTGCGCAAGGAGCTGGGCATCAAGACCATCTTCAACATCCTCGGGCCGCTCACCAACCCGGCGGGCGCGCCGAACATCCTCATGGGCGTGTTCCATGCCGACCTGGTCGGCATACAGGTGCGCGCCCTGCAGCGACTGGGCGCTGAACACGCGCTGGTCGTCTACGGTAAGGACGGCATGGACGAGGTCAGCCTGGGTGCGGGTACCCTGGTGGGCGAACTCAAGAACGGCCAGATCGAGGAGTACGAGATCCACCCGGAGGACTTCGGCTTCACCATGGCCAGCAACCGCAGCCTCAAGGTCGAAACGCCCGAGCAATCCCGTGCCATGCTGCTGGGGGTTCTGGACGACGAACCCGGCGCCGCGCGCGACATCGTGCTGCTCAACGCCGGCGTGGCGCTCTATGCCGCCAACGTCGCCGAAAGCATGGAGGCGGGTATCGCGCTGGCGCGCCAGGCCTTGTCCACCGGCGCGGCCAAGGCCAAGCTTGACCAGCTCGTCAGCGTGGCCCACGAACTGTCTGCCTGAGCGCAATGTGGCAGGACCCCGGCACCTGGATTGCGCTCGGCGTGTCCGCCGTGTTCGTGATCGCGGGTGTTGTCATGCACCGCGTCTTCGTGCGCATACTCAAGAACGGCGCGCCGCCCGTGCCGCAGGAAAAACACAAAGATGAGTGACATCCTCAACAAGATCGTGGCCACCAAGCGCGAGGAAATCGCGCAGGCCCTCAAAAGCCGCTCGCTGGCCGACGTGCGCTACGACGCCGAAACCCGCGTTCTTACCCGTGATTTCGCAGGCGCCCTGCGCCGCCGTATCGATGCCGGGCAGCCCGCGGTCATTGCCGAGGTGAAGAAGGCCAGTCCGTCCAAGGGTGTGCTGCGCGAAAACTTCATTCCCGCCGACATCGCGCAAAGCTACGCAGAGCATGGCGCGGCCTGCCTTTCTGTGCTGACCGACCGCCAGTACTTTCAGGGCAGCGCAGACTACCTCAAGCAGGCGCGCGCCTCTTGCGACCTGCCGGTGCTGCGCAAGGACTTCATGGTGGACCCCTACCAGGTCTATGAAGCCCGCGCCATGGGCGCGGACTGCATCCTGCTCATTGCCGCCTGTCTGGACGACGCCCAGATGGCCGACCTTGAGGCCATCGCGCTCGGCTTGAACATGGCGGTGCTGGTGGAAGTGCACGACCGCGACGAACTGCAGCGCGCCCTGCGCTTGAAGACACCGCTGGTGGGCATCAACAACCGCAACCTGCGCACCTTCGAGGTGACGCTCGACACCACGCTGGGCATGCTGCCAGACGTGCCCGCCGACCGCCTGCTCGTCACGGAAAGCGGCATCCTCAGCCGTGCCGATGTGCAGCGCATGCGCGACGCCGGGGTGAACGCTTTCCTCGTGGGCGAGGCCTTCATGCGGGCACCCGAGCCCGGCGAAGCCCTGGCCGAGCTGTTCTTCTGACACCGTGACCCAGTCTGCGTTCGATTGGGGTGACGCCCCCCGCGCCGCCATGCCGGGTGCACCGGCGCGCCTGACCTCCGCCGACCCTGCCGTCTGGGGCGCGCACGCCAGCTGGCAGCCGCTGCTCCAGCGGTACTGGGACTCTGCGCCCGGCAGGGCGTTGCTCGCCGCGCTGACGGCGCGCCTGGATGCCGGCGCCACCATTTACCCGCCAGAGCCCCTGCGGGCCCTGGCCCTCACGCCGCTCGACAGCGTGCGTGTCGTCATCCTCGGCCAGGATCCGTACCACGGGCCGGGTCAGGCGGAAGGCCTGGCATTCTCGGTGCCTGATGGTGTGCGCATTCCGCCCTCGCTGCGCAACATTTACCAGGAAATCTCGCGGGAGTCCGGCGAGCCGGTGCCTGCAGGCGGTAGTCTGGCGGGCTGGGCGCGCCAAGGCGTGCTGTTGCTCAACACCTGCCTCACGGTGGAGGAGGGTGCCGCCGCGAGCCATGCCCGCCTGGGCTGGGAGGGGCTTACCGATGCCCTCATCGCCGCCTGCAGTGCCCACCCTCGCGCCAAGGCCTTCCTGTTGTGGGGGGCGCATGCCCAGGCCAAGGCCGGCCTTGTCGATGCGACCCGCCACCTGGTGCTTCAGGCCAACCATCCGTCGCCGCTGTCCGCGCGGCGGCCGCCAGTGCCGTTCATCGGTTGCGGCCATTTTGGCCGCGTCAATGCGTGGCTGGCGCAAAAAAATGAAGCGCCCATCGACTGGCGTGCAAAATCCCAAAAAACCGTGGCATAATTGATGGCTCGCCGGAGGGGTGCCCGAGTGGCTAAAGGGGGCAGACTGTAAATCTGTTGGCTTACGCCTACGCTGGTTCGAATCCAGCCTCCTCCACCAGCGAAACTGAAGTTGAGCGGACTGTGGTCCACGTCAGCCAAAAGGCAGATGCGGGAGTAGTTCAATGGTAGAACCCCAGCCTTCCAAGCTGATGACGCGGGTTCGATTCCCGTCTCCCGCTCCAGCAACGGTTTCGAGGTTGCGGCAAGTTTTCGTATAGCAGTCGTCAGGCTGTTATGCCCATGTGGCTCAGTGGTAGAGCACTCCCTTGGTAAGGGAGAGGTCGGCAGTTCGATCCTGCCCATGGGCACCATCCCATTGGTGTGTTTGTAATTTCGGCAATTTTCAAATCGGAGCTGAAAAATGGCAAAGGAAAAATTCGAGCGGACCAAGCCGCACGTGAACGTGGGCACCATTGGTCACGTTGACCACG
>NZ_BAAGVK010000029.1:0-913 GCF_054780915.1 Hydrogenophaga aquatica
GGCCGTGGCCGCCTTCGGCGTGGCCAACGCCCAGGAGCGCACCTTCAAGTTCGCCCTGAACGGCCCCGAAGGCCACCCCGCCGTCGCCGGCATGAAAAAGTTCGCCGACACGGTCGCCGCCAAGTCCGGCGGCAAGATGAAGGTCAACCTCTTTCTCAACGGCTCGCTCGGCGGCGACCAGGCCGTGGTCACCGCGCTCAAGGCCGGCACCATCGACATGGCCGTGATGAACAGCGGCATCCTGGCCAGCGAGGCCAAGGAACTGGCCATCTTCGACTTCCCCTTCCTCTTCGCCAACGAGAAGGAATCCGACGCCATCGTGGACGGCCCGGTGGGCAAGAAAATGCACGCCCTGCTCGAAGCCAAGGGCATCATCGGCCTGTCCTACTGGGAGCTGGGCTACCGCCAGATCACCAACAGCAAGCGCCCGCTCAACAAGGTGGAAGACATCGAGGGCCTGAAGCTGCGCGTGATCCCCAACCCCATCAACGTGGACTGGGTCAAGGCGCTGGGCGCCAACCCCACGCCCATGCCCTTCCCTGAGGTCTACGCGGGTCTGGAGCAAAAAGCCATCGACGGCCAGGAGAACCCGGTCTCGGTGATCGCTGCCAACAAGTTCTGGGAAGTGCAAAAGCACATTGCGCTGACCAACCACCAGTACAACCCGCAGTCGGTGATCTTCAGCAAGAAGGTGTGGGACAGCCTGAGCCCGGCCGACCGCAAGATCCTGGACGACGCGGCGGATGACGCGGCCAAGGCGCAGCGCGAAGCCGCGCGCGCGGCCGTGGCGGCCAACCTGGATCTGCTGAAGAAGAACGGCATGACGGTGACGCAATTCCCGCCGGCCGAGGTGGCCAAGCTGCGCGAGAAGATGGCCCCGGTGATCGCCAAGTACGTGGGCAGCGTGGGTGAA
>NZ_BAAGVK010000030.1:0-1042 GCF_054780915.1 Hydrogenophaga aquatica
TGGCGCAGCCGGATTCGAGCGCAAGACCAAACGCACGCGCAAGCGCGAGTTCCTCGACGAGATGAACCTGGTGGTGCCTTGGTCTGAACTGGTGGCGCTGGTGACTGCGCACGCACCGGGGCGTAGCGCCAAGGGCGGACGCCCACCGTTCCCCGTTGAAACCATGCTGCGCATCCACTTCCTTCAACAGTGGTTCAACCTGTCGGACCCGGCCATGGAAGAGGCGCTGTACGACACCCCGATGTTTCGGGAGTTTGCGGGGCTCGACATGGGCGAAGACCACCTGCCCGACGAGAGCACCATCCTGCGCTTTCGCCACCTGCTGGAGGCTCACCATCTGAGCGTGCAAATATTGGCCACCGTCAACGCCACGCTGACAGCCAAGGGCTTGCTGCTCAAGCAGGGCACGGTAGTGGATGCCACCCTGATTGCCGCGCCCAGTTCCACCAAGAACCAGGATGGGGAGCGTGACCCCGAGATGCACCAGACCAAGAAGGGCAACCAGTGGCACTTCGGTATGAAGGCGCACGCCGGCGTCGATGCCGATTCGGGGTTGGTTCACAGCGTAGCGACCACGGCGGCCAACGCCCACGACGTCACACAGGCCCATGCTTTGCTCCACGGTGAAGAAGCCGATGTCTTTGCCGACTCGGGTTACCGGGGCGTGGAGAAGCGCGAAGAAATTCAGGCCCAACACCCCGACGTGAACTGGCATATCGCGATGATGCCGGGCAAGCGCAAGGCCATGGACAAGAGCACGCCCATGGGTGCCGTCCTGGAGAAGCTGGAGCAGACCAAGGCGCGCATCCGGGCCAAGGTGGAGCACCCGTTTCGGGTCATCAAGCGGCAGTTCGGTTTTGTGAAGGTGAAGTACCGTGGGCTGGCCAAGAACACGGCCAACCTGGTGACGCTGTTCGCCCTGTCCAACCTGTGGATGGTGCGCAAACAGCTGTTGAACATGGGGGCGCAGGGATGAGTGCGCCCGAAATGGGCCAGAAGGCCACAAACGGGGCGCAAATCGACCCGAAATCGCCGCAGATGA
>NZ_BAAGVK010000031.1:0-648 GCF_054780915.1 Hydrogenophaga aquatica
GGATCAGGTCGTCGTCGGCCACCTCGGTGGCAAGCTTCACGGTGGCCGGTGCATCGGCCTTGAATTCCTTGGCCACCACCACGTCGGTGGGGATGGGCACCTCGGCACCGCGCGCCTTCATGGCTTCGATCACAGCCTTGGCCTCGCCCACCAGGTCGGGCTCGGCCAGGCTCTTGCCGATCTTCAGGCCCGCAGCCAGCATGAAGGTGTTGGCAATGCCGCCGCCCACGACGAGCTGGTCCACGTTTTTGGCCAGGCTTTGCAGGATGGTGAGCTTGGTGGAGACCTTGCTGCCCGCGACGATGGCGGCCAGCGGGCGCTTGGGGTTGGCCAGGGCTTTGCCGATGGCGTCCATCTCGGCGGCCAGCAGCGGCCCGGCGCAGGCCACGGGCGCGGTCTCGGCGATGCCGTAGGTGGTGCCTTCGGCGCGGTGTGCGGTGCCAAAGGCGTCGTGCACGAAGATGTCGCAGAGCTTGCCGAGCTTGGCGGCAAGTTCCGGGCTGTTCTTCTTCTCGCCCTTGTTGAGGCGGCAGTTCTCCAGCAGCACCACTTCGCCGGGGGCGACTTCAAAGCCGCCATCGACCCAGTTGGCCACCAGGCGCACGGGGCGGCCCAGCAGTTCGCCCAGGCGCGCGGCCACGGGGGCCA
>NZ_BAAGVK010000032.1:0-1534 GCF_054780915.1 Hydrogenophaga aquatica
GGCGCCTCCGGGTCCTTGTTGATCGCCACGATCACCTTGGAGTCCTTCATGCCCGCCAGGTGCTGGATGGCACCACTGATGCCGCAGGCGATGTACAGCTGCGGCGCCACGATCTTGCCGGTCTGGCCCACTTGCAGGTCGTTCGGGGCGTAGCCCGCGTCCACCGCCGCACGGCTGGCACCGATGGCCGCACCCAGCTTGTCGGCCAGCGGGGTGATGACTTCGTTGAACTTCTCGCTGCTGCCCAGTGCGCGGCCACCCGAGACGATGATCTTGGCTGCCGTCAGCTCGGGGCGTTCGCTCTTGGCGATCTCGCTGCCCACGAAGCGGCTCTTGCCGCTGTCAGCCGCTGCGGCCTGGGTTTCCACGGCAGCGCTGCCGCCTTGGCCCGCGGCGTCGAAGCCGGTGGTGCGCACGGTGATGACTTTCACCTTGTCGGCGCTTTGCACGGTGGCAATGGCGTTGCCCGCGTAGATGGGGCGCTCGAAGGTGTCGGGGCTCACGACCTTGGTGATGTCGCTGATCTGGGCGACGTCGAGCTTGGCGGCGACGCGGGGGGCCACGTTCTTGCCACTGGCGGTGGCGGGGAAGAGGATGTGGCTGTAGTTGCCAGCGATGGCGAGCACCTGGGCCGCGACGTTCTCGGCCAGGCCGTGGGCCAGGCTGTCGCCGTCGGCGTGGATGACTTTGGCCACGCCTTGGACCTGGGCGGCGGCTTGGGCGGCAGCGGCAGCGTTGTGCCCGGCTACCAGCACGTGCACTTCACCACCGAGCTGGGCGGCGGCGGTGACGGTATTGAGCGTGGCGCCCTTCAAGCTGGCGTTGTCGTGTTCTGCAATGACGAGTGCGGTCATGATTCTTCCTGTCCTTCTTCAGATCACTTTGGCTTCGTTCTTGAGCTTGTCCACCAGGGCAGCGACATCGGCCACCTTGATGCCGGCCTTGCGCCCGGCGGGCTCGGCCACCTTCAGGGTCTTCAGGCGCGGGGTCACGTCCACACCGAGGTCTTCGGGCTTGACGGTCTCCAGCGGCTTTTTCTTGGCCTTCATGATGTTGGGCAGGGTGACGTAGCGCGGCTCGTTCAGGCGCAGGTCGGTGGTGACCACGGCGGGCAGCTTGACGCTCAAGGTCTCCAGGCCACCGTCGATCTCGCGGGTGACGCTGGCTTGGCCGTCTGCCACTTCGACCTTGCTGGCGAAGGTGGCCTGCGGCAGGTCGGTCAAGGCAGCGAGCATCTGGCCGGTCTGGTTGGCGTCGTCGTCAATGGCTTGTTTGCCCAGAATCACCAGGCCGGGCTGTTCCTTGGCCACCAGGGCAGCCAGCAGCTTGGCCACGGCCAGGGGCTGCAGTTCGGCATCGGTTTCCACCAGGATGGCGCGGTCGGCGCCGATGGCCATGGCGGTGCGCAGGGTTTCCTGGCACTGCGCCACGCCGCAGGAGACGGCGATCACTTCAGTGGCCGCACCCTTCTCCTTCAGGCGCACCGCCTCTTCCACCGCGATCTCGTCGAACGGGTTCATGCTCATCTTGACGT
>NZ_BAAGVK010000033.1:0-5453 GCF_054780915.1 Hydrogenophaga aquatica
TGTCCTGTTCGGGATGGGAAGGAGTGGTTCCAACTTGCTATGGTCGTCAGGCATAACGGGTTGCCTGGCTGATTTTTGGGGTCAGCCGGGCGAATTCACAGAGTCGAATCGGTTTTGATTGCGTTGCTGAGTTTCGTATCGTTTTGGATACGGCGTTAGCATTCTTGATCGATTTGATCAAAATTATAGGGTCAAGCCTCACGGGCAATTAGTACTGGTTAGCTTAAAGCATTGCTGCTCTTCCACACCCAGCCTATCAACGTCGTGGTCTACAACGACCCTTCAGGGGGCTCAAGGCCCCGGCAGATCTCATCTTGGAACGAGTTTCCCGCTTAGATGCTTTCAGCGGTTATCTCTTCCGCACATAGCTACCCGGCGATGCCACTGGCGTGACAACCGGTACACCAGAGGTGCGTCCACTCCGGTCCTCTCGTACTAGGAGCAGGCTTCCTCAAATCTGCAGCGCCCACGGAAGATAGGGACCAAACTGTCTCACGACGTTTTAAACCCAGCTCACGTACCTCTTTAAATGGCGAACAGCCATACCCTTGGGACCGGCTACAGCCCCAGGATGAGATGAGCCGACATCGAGGTGCCAAACACCGCCGTCGATATGAACTCTTGGGCGGTATCAGCCTGTTATCCCCAGAGTACCTTTTATCCGTTGAGCGATGGCCCTTCCATACAGAACCACCGGATCACTATGTCCTGCTTTCGCATCTGCTCGACTTGTCAGTCTCGCAGTTAAGCACGCTTATGCCATTGCACTATTAGCACGATGTCCGACCGTACCTAGCGTACCTTCGAACTCCTCCGTTACGCTTTGGGAGGAGACCGCCCCAGTCAAACTGCCTACCATGCACTGTCCCCGATCCAGATAATGGACCTAGGTTAGAACCTCAAACGCACCAGGGTGGTATTTCAACGTCGGCTCCATGCGATCTAGCGACCGCACTTCAAAGCCTCCCACCTATCCTACACAGATCCGTTCAAAGTCCAATACAAAGCTACAGTAAAGGTTCATGGGGTCTTTCCGTCTTTCCGCGGGGAGATTGCATCATCACAAACATTTCAACTTCGCTGAGTCTCGGGAGGAGACAGTGTGGCCATCGTTACGCCATTCGTGCAGGTCGGAACTTACCCGACAAGGAATTTCGCTACCTTAGGACCGTTATAGTTACGGCCGCCGTTTACCGGGACTTCGATCAAGAGCTTGCACCCCATCAATTAATCTTCCGGCACCGGGCAGGCGTCACACCCTATACGTCCACTTTCGTGTTTGCAGAGTGCTGTGTTTTTAGTAAACAGTCGCAGCCACCTATTTTTTGCAACCCATTCACGCTTCGTTGTTCACTACACGCTACTAGGGCACACCTTCTTCCGAAGTTACGGTGTCAATTTGCCGAGTTCCTTCTCCCGAGTTCTCTCAAGCGCCTGAGAATACTCATCTCGCGCACCAGTGTCGGTTTGCGGTACGGTCGATTACAAGCTGAAGCTTAGTGGCTTTTCCTGGGACCCCGTTCGGTTACTTCGCGAGCAAGCTCGCTCGATCGACAGCCTCGGTATATGCGCGCCGGATTTGCCTAACGCACGCCTACTTCTGTCTAAACCGGCACTTCCAACCGCCGGATAACCTATTAAGATCCGTCCCCACATCGCACTTGTAATCGGTGCAGGAATATTGACCTGCTTCCCATCAGCTACGCATCTCTGCCTCGCCTTAGGGGCCGACTTACCCTACGCCGATGAACGTTGCGTAGGAAACCTTGCGCTTACGGCGAGCGGGCTTTTCACCCGCTTTAACGCTACTCATGTCAGCATTCGCACTTCTGATACCTCCAGCAGCCTTCACAAGCCACCTTCACAGGCTTACAGAACGCTCTCCTACCACGCACAGTAAACTGTGCATCCGCAGCTTCGGTAACTGGCTTGAGCCCCGTTACATCTTCCGCGCAGGACGACTCGATCAGTGAGCTATTACGCTTTCTTTAAATGATGGCTGCTTCTAAGCCAACATCCTGACTGTTTTAGCCTTCCCACTTCGTTTCCCACTTAGCCAATTTTAGGGACCTTAGCTGGCGGTCTGGGTTGTTTCCCTCTTGAGTCCGGACGTTAGCACCCGGTGCTCTGTCTCCCAAGCTGTACTCAACGGTATTCGGAGTTTGCCTTGGTTTGGTAAGTCGCCATGACCCCCTAGCCAAAACAGTGCTCTACCCCCGTCGGTAATACTTGAGGCACTACCTAAATAGTTTTCGGAGAGAACCAGCTATTTCCAAGTTTGTTTAGCCTTTCACCCCTATCCACAGCTCATCCGCTAGTTTTGCAACACTAGTCGGTTCGGACCTCCAGTACCTGTTACGGCACCTTCATCCTGGCCATGGATAGATCACTTGGTTTCGGGTCTACACCCAGCGACTGAATCGCCCTGTTCGGACTCGGTTTCCCTGCGCCTCCCCTATTCGGTTAAGCTTGCCACTGAATGTAAGTCGCTGACCCATTATACAAAAGGTACGCCGTCACCCTTGCGGGCTCCGACTTTTTGTAAGCATGCGGTTTCAGGATCTATTTCACTCCCCTCCCGGGGTTCTTTTCGCCTTTCCCTCACGGTACTTGTTCACTATCGGTCGATGATGAGTATTTAGCCTTGGAGGATGGTCCCCCCATCTTCAGACAGGATTTCACGTGTCCCGCCCTACTTTTCGCTAGCTCAGTACCACACAGGTCTTTTCACATACGGGGCTATCACCCACTATGGCCGCCCTTTCCAGAGCGTTCTGTTAAGTCTTGTGCTATCACTAGCAGGCTTCTCCGATTTCGCTCGCCACTACTTTCGGAATCTCGGTTGATGTCTTTTCCTCGAGCTACTTAGATGTTTCAGTTCACTCGGTTCGCCTCGCATACCTATGTATTCAGTATGCGATACCCTCGCGGGTGGGTTTCCCCATTCGGAAATCTCCGGATCAAAGCTAATTTGCCAGCTCCCCGAAGCTTATCGCAGGCTATCACGTCCTTCGTCGCCTATCATCGCCAAGGCATCCACCACATGCTCTTATTCACTTGACCCTATAACTTTGACGTCTCCTCAAGGAAGACTCCAAAATCACATCAAGAGAATGCTTGTCAGGTCTTTCACCTGACGCGTTCGCCGTATTCAACTCGATTTGAAACTCAAATTTCAAAGCTGAATTTGCTTTGACGCAATCAAAATAGTTGCCGACGGCACGGTGCACCTTGCGATGCTTTCCGTCGACAACTCTGATTTCGACTCTATGAATTTTTAAAGAACAGCCGACCACCAGAACCTCTCGGCCCCAGCGGACTTTGTTGATTCAGAACCAACATCGAAACGCTCTGCAACCAGAACGCTTCGATGTTGAATCCAGGATGTTGAACCCAGGCCTTGCAACCCAGGTGTCTTGGTGGAGGATGACGGGATCGAACCGACGACCCCCTGCTTGCAAAGCAGGTGCTCTCCCAGCTGAGCTAATCCCCCGACTTATCGCCTCTCGCTTGCAGGGAGCTAGCCTTTGGTGGGTCTGGTTGGTCTCGAACCAACGACCCCCGCCTTATCAAGACGGTGCTCTAACCAACTGAGCTACAGACCCAAGCCGGTCACTAGTAACCCGGAGTCTCCCCCCGAATCGCTGGCGACATCCCTTCAACAACCGATAAGTGTGAGCGTTCAAGCTTGACGTCTTGTTTTCCAGAAAGGAGGTGATCCAGCCGCACCTTCCGATACGGCTACCTTGTTACGACTTCACCCCAGTCACGAACCCCGCCGTGGTAATCGCCCTCCTTGCGGTTAGGCTAACTACTTCTGGCGAGACCCGCTCCCATGGTGTGACGGGCGGTGTGTACAAGACCCGGGAACGTATTCACCGTGACATGCTGATCCACGATTACTAGCGATTCCGACTTCACGCAGTCGAGTTGCAGACTGCGATCCGGACTACGACCGGCTTTATGGGATTGGCTCCCCCTCGCGGGTTGGCTGCCCTTTGTACCGGCCATTGTATGACGTGTGTAGCCCCACCTATAAGGGCCATGAGGACTTGACGTCATCCCCACCTTCCTCCGGTTTGTCACCGGCAGTCCCATTAGAGTGCCCTTTCGTAGCAACTAATGGCAAGGGTTGCGCTCGTTGCGGGACTTAACCCAACATCTCACGACACGAGCTGACGACAGCCATGCAGCACCTGTGTTACGGCTCTCTTTCGAGCACGAAGCCATCTCTGGCAACTTCCGTACATGTCAAAGGTGGGTAAGGTTTTTCGCGTTGCATCGAATTAAACCACATCATCCACCGCTTGTGCGGGTCCCCGTCAATTCCTTTGAGTTTCAACCTTGCGGCCGTACTCCCCAGGCGGTCAACTTCACGCGTTAGCTTCGTTACTGAGTCAGCAAAGACCCAACAACCAGTTGACATCGTTTAGGGCGTGGACTACCAGGGTATCTAATCCTGTTTGCTCCCCACGCTTTCGTGCATGAGCGTCAGTGCAGGCCCAGGGGATTGCCTTCGCCATCGGTGTTCCTCCGCATATCTACGCATTTCACTGCTACACGCGGAATTCCATCCCCCTCTGCCGCACTCCAGCCTTGCAGTCACAAGCGCCATTCCCAGGTTGAGCCCGGGGATTTCACGCCTGTCTTACAAAACCGCCTGCGCACGCTTTACGCCCAGTAATTCCGATTAACGCTCGCACCCTACGTATTACCGCGGCTGCTGGCACGTAGTTAGCCGGTGCTTATTCTTACGGTACCGTCATTAGCCCAGGGTATTAACCCAGACCGTTTCGTTCCGTACAAAAGCAGTTTACAACCCGAAGGCCTTCTTCCTGCACGCGGCATTGCTGGATCAGGGTTGCCCCCATTGTCCAAAATTCCCCACTGCTGCCTCCCGTAGGAGTCTGGGCCGTGTCTCAGTCCCAGTGTGGCTGGTCGTCCTCTCAGACCAGCTACAGATCGTTGGCTTGGTGAGCCTTTACCCCACCAACTACCTAATCTGACATCGGCCGCTCCAATCGCGCGAGGCCTTACGGTCCCCCGCTTTCATCCATAGATCGTATGCGGTATTAGCTGCTCTTTCGAGCAGTTATCCCCCACGACTGGGCACGTTCCGATGCATTACTCACCCGTTCGCCACTCGTCAGCGCCCGAAGGCCTGTTACCGTTCGACTTGCATGTGTAAAGCATGCCGCCAGCGTTCAATCTGAGCCAGGATCAAACTCTATAGTTCGATCTTGAATAAATGCCCTCAGGCCTAAGCCCTCGAGCAACTCAATAAAACGGAATTGAAGTGAAACTCACTTCAAACTGTTTCATGAGCGTTTGTTGTTCCGAAGAACTTGTCGACATCTCGACTCAAACGCCCACGCTTATCGGCTGTATCTTGTTAAAGATCCCAACACTCCGCAGCCTCGATTTCTCTTCAGCTACCTCGTTTTTTACGTCGT
>NZ_BAAGVK010000034.1:0-1325 GCF_054780915.1 Hydrogenophaga aquatica
CAGGTGCTTGAGCTTGGACATGCGCAGGTAGGCGATGGCGATGAAGTTCTGGCTCGTCCTGAAGCCGCGCGCGGCGCGCTTGGCCTGCTGCAGCAGCCCGTTCATCGCCTCGACGAAGGCGTTGCTGCGGTGATCGACCATGCCGCGCACCACCGCGTCGAACCGCTCCTTGAGCGTGGCGGCCAGCTTCTTGAACGGCTCGAGCCGACAGCGCCGCGCCCAGCTCAGCCAGGCCCTGAGGTCGGATGCGGCCTGTTCGATGCTGTTGTGCGCTGTGGCCCGTGCGTACACCGCGCGCAGCGCCATCTTCAGCCGCCACGCCCGCGCGCTTTTGAGCGTCGAGCGCTGCAGCCAGTGCATGGCATCGAGCTGGCGGGCGCTCCAGCTGCTGGGGTTGCGCCGCATGCCCCACAGCAGCTGCCTGAGCGTCTTGCGGCCGCCAGCGCCCAGCGCGGCTCGCACCGCCTGCGCGTCGGTGGCCATCTCCGCGCGGCGCACCTGGTCCATCGCATCGATGGCCATCGAGACGACGTGAAAGCGGTCGTAGCTGATCTGCGCCTCGGGCAACGCCAGCGCCACGCCCTTGGCGTAGGCTGCGCTCATGTCCATGCACACGTGCCGCACCTGGGCGGGATCGCCGCCATGGGCCCTCAGATCCTCGGCGAACTCCACCACCGTGCGGTGCTCGCGCCCCTCGGTGGCGAACAGCAGCCGCTTGCGATCCAGGTCGTGCACGACGGTGATGTAGTGCTGCCCGCGCCGCAGGCTGGTCTCGTCGATGCCCACCGTGCGCACGCCGGCGAAGTCTTCCAGCGCACGCGCCTGCGCGACGTAGAACTCGATGCGCCGCCACAGCCGCTTGTCCTTGCAGCGCAGCAACTCGGCGGCCTGGCGCACCGGCAGGTCCAGGCACAAGGTCAGCGCCAGCGCTTCGAACGCCGCGGTGAAGCCCGAGCCCGGACGCGCCCAGGGCACGGCCACCTGCGTGGTCTTGCCGCAGGCACCGCAGGCCACGCGCGGCACGTCGCAGTGCAGCCAGGCCTCGAACTGGAAGAAGTCCAGGTGCCGCCAGGATCGGCGCAGCCGGTCGTGCACCGGTTGCGTGGCCGCACCGCATGCCGGGCAGGCGAGCCTGCTGGTGTGGCAGCCGATCTCGAAGTCGATACGCCGCTTGGCGGTGTCGAGCCTGACGTCATCGACGACCCACGGCGGCTGCAAGCCCAGCGCGCTGGTGAACAGAGCTTCTACGGCAATGCCCATGGACTCATCCTCCTGATCAAACACGCCTCGTGGACATGTGCACAGGCCGGCCAGCGGCCTGCACA
>NZ_BAAGVK010000035.1:0-1496 GCF_054780915.1 Hydrogenophaga aquatica
CTCCCAGTTTGAATTTCAATAGCGATCAGTTTCTGGGAGATTTTGATGTTTGCTGATGCTGCCACCGACGACTTCTTTCGCGCCCGCCTGGACCACATGATCGACCTGCGCCATTCGCTGGCGGTGTTGGCCTCGCGCATGCCGTGGCAGCAGATCGAAGCCTCTGTGGCGCATCTGTTCTCCCGCCGCGCACACACCGGTGAGTCCTTGCCCGATCTGGACCTGTTCGGTGAAGCGCCAGCGCCCGTGGGCCGCAAGTCCAACGCCGGGCGCCCGCGCGTGCCCCTGCGCACCATGATCGCGCTGCTGTACCTCAAACACGCGTTCAACCTCAGCGACGAGGCCGTGGTCGAGCGTTGGAGCGATTCGCCCAACTTCCAGTTCTTCTCGGGTCAGGCCTACTTTGAACCCCGCCTGCCCTGCGACGCCACCACCCTGGTCAAGTTCCGCCGCCTGCTGGGCGAAGAAGGCGTGGAGGAGTTGCTGGCGCAGACCGTGAACCTGGCCGTCTCGCTCAAGCTGATTCCAGCGTCCGCGCTGGCCACCGTGGTGGTGGACTCCACCGTGCAGGAGAAGGCGGTGGCGCACCCCACGGACTCCAAGCTTCTGGAGACGGCGCGTGCCAAGCTGGTGGAAGCCGCGCAAGGAGTTGGCATCGAGCTCAAGCAGACCTTCGCCAAAGAGGGCCAGCTGCTGCGCTTCAAGGCCGGGCGGTACGCGCACGCCAGACAGTTCAAGCGCATGCGCCGCGTGATCAAGCGCCAGAGCACGGTGGTGGGCCGCCTGGTGCGTGAGATCGAGCGCAAGGCCAATGGGTTGAGCACAGCGGTGCGCCAAGCCTTGGACGGTGTGCTGGGCAAGGCGCAGCGCATTGCCGATCAATCGCGCAGCCGCAAGAACACCAGCGGATCATCCAAGCTCTACGCTTGGCACGCTCCCGAAGTGGAGTGCATTGCCAAGGGCAAGAGCAGGACGCCCTACGAGTTCGGGGTGAAGGTGGGCATTGCCGCGACCTTGAAGCACAACCTGATCGTGGGGGCCAGGGCGTTCACCGGCAACCCATACGACGGCCACACGCTGAGCACCCAGCTGGAGCAGGCAGCCATCCTGATGCAAGACACGGGGGTGAAGCCCGCCACGGCGTATGTGGACCTGGGTTACCGGGGCGTGGATGCGGACAACCCAGGGGTGGCCATCAAGCACCGGGGCAAGTACAAGACGCTCACGACCCAGGAGAGAAAGCTGCTCAAGAGGCGCCAGGCGATCGAGCCGATCATCGGGCATTTGAAGGCGGACCACCGCATGGATCGGTGCCATCTCAAAGGCGAACAAGGGGACAGACTGCACGCGGTGCTGTGCGCGGCGGGCTACAACATCCGCTGGCTGCTTCGGATGATTGCCAAGAAGGGGGTGCCCTTCTTGCGGCGGCTTTATTTGCGCCTGTGCCAAGCCGCAGCCCTATCGCCCAACTGGCCTCGCATGCTGCGCAACCTCGC
>NZ_BAAGVK010000036.1:0-1017 GCF_054780915.1 Hydrogenophaga aquatica
GCAAGACCACGCTGACGGCTGCCATCACCACCGTGCTGGCCAAGAAGTTCGGCGGTCAGGCCAAGGCCTACGACCAGATCGACGCGGCTCCCGAAGAGAAGGCCCGCGGCATCACCATCAACACCGCCCACGTCGAGTACGAGACGGCCAACCGCCACTACGCTCACGTTGACTGCCCCGGCCACGCCGACTACGTCAAGAACATGATCACCGGTGCTGCCCAGATGGACGGCGCCATTCTGGTGTGCTCCGCCGCTGACGGCCCGATGCCCCAGACCCGCGAACACATCCTGCTGTCCCGCCAGGTGGGCGTGCCCTACATCATCGTCTTCCTGAACAAGGCCGACATGGTGGACGACGCCGAACTGCTCGAGCTGGTCGAGATGGAAGTGCGCGAGCTGCTGTCCAAGTACGACTTCCCCGGCGACGACACCCCCATCATCAAGGGTTCGGCCAAGCTGGCACTGGAAGGCGACACGGGCGAGCTGGGCGAGCAGGCCATCATGAAGCTGGCCGAGGCGCTGGACACCTACATCCCCACGCCTGAGCGTGCTGTGGACGGTACCTTCCTGATGCCCGTGGAAGACGTGTTCTCCATCTCTGGCCGCGGCACCGTGGTGACCGGCCGTGTCGAGCGCGGTATCGTCAAGGTCGGCGAGGAAATCGAGATCGTCGGTATCAAGCCCACCCAGAAGACCACCTGCACCGGCGTGGAAATGTTCCGCAAGCTGCTGGACCAGGGTCAGGCTGGCGACAACGTCGGTATCCTGCTGCGCGGCACCAAGCGTGAAGACGTCGAGCGCGGCCAGGTGCTGTGCAAGCCCGGCTCCATCAAGCCGCACACCCACTTCACCGGTGAGGTGTACGTGCTGAGCAAGGACGAGGGCGGCCGTCACACCCCGTTCTTCAACAACTACCGTCCGCAGTTCTACTTCCGTACGACCGACGTGACCGGCTCCATCGAGCTGCCCGAGGGCAAAGAGATGGTGATGCCTGGTGACAACGTGTCGATCACGG